>NZ_KE386493.1:0-6423 GCF_000427425.1 Caldanaerobius polysaccharolyticus DSM 13641
ATCAATAGCTTTAGCATGGGAGATCACCTCAGAGATGATAGAATCAGCACCTGGGGTATCATTAGAAACCGAAAAAGGCTTCTTAATGAGGTTATTGCCATCTTGATCAATAAAGAAAACAGAATTAGATTGACTGCTGACGTCGATACCGACGAATAAAGTACTGGGCACGTAAATTCCTCCTTTCACAAAAAATTTGAGACCAGTACCAGGTTGATCCCTGACAGATTACCGAGAAACAGCCTCGCGGTATCAGAACTATGTCAATACCCATAGGATACACCGTATGGATGCTGAGATATACGGAAGAGTAAGACATGGACAGCAAGCGAGTTAGAACTAAACGAGTAATCCCAGGGGTGCAGTCTTTTTCGAGAAGTACCCTAAAGAAGGGTCTTCAGGGGAGATCCAGAGCGACCCTGAACCAAATCCTAGAGATAGTTTAACAGAGACAACCTGAAGAAGAAAGAGGGAATACGTGTAGTACAATACAAAATGCAGCAATCGAGCATACATCGCAGTGAGGATTATATGTTTGGTCGATGTGTAGTCAAGCCTAAAATGAACTCACTGCGTTCGAGCTTGACAACCCATCTTCCCAAACATAGATAGTAGCTATGCGATGTATGCATAGGTATCAAGTGGCACTTGATAGATTTAATCATGGTGAAATTTAATGAAATAATATTTAAATATCAAGGTTCTTTATTAATCTTGTTAAAGGTCGACCTTTTTGGTTGATTACAAATCATATTATACGAGATACAGGTAGTTACTATGATACGATAGCGTGGCAAAAACCTATAGACGAAAGTTCATGGACTACAATATCTGGATCGTACACTTTAAGTTATAATGGCACATTAACAGAATTATTTATGTATGTGGAATCGCCAGACCCTACGCTGGAATATTATATCGATGATGTGACCATTACTCCTTTGGATGCTCCGATGATAAAAAATGTAGTTGATAATTCTACATTTGAAAATGGAAGTGCAGCTGGTTGGACAGGTACTGGTGGGTGCAGTGTTTCTTCTGTGAGTGAGGAACACCATAGTGGAGACTACAGCCTAAAAACCACAGGGAGAACATCCAGTTGGATGGGTCCAAGCTATAACTTGCTGGGGAAAATAGTCCCAGGTAAGCAATACAGCGTTGATTTTTGGGTGAAGTATAACAGTGGAATTAATCCTACGGAACAATTTAAGGCTACTGTCAAGGCGACACCAACCGAAGGATCTCCTAATTACATACAGGTCAATGATCCAGTTACTGTTGATCAAGGTCAATGGGTGGAGATTAAAGGAACTTTTACTTTACCTACGGGTAACTACAGTGGAATTAATATATATGTTGAAACACCTAATCCTACTTTGGATTTTTACATTGACGATTTTACCGTAACCGGTGAAGCTGCTTCAACCTCAACTAAGATTCAAGAGAATATACCTGATTTGCATTCCGTATTTTCGGATTACTTCCCAATAGGAGTTGCAGTAGAACCAAATAGACTGGCTGATTCAGATCCCCATTCCCAACTGGTTGCAAAACATTTTAATATGTTGGTTGCGGAAAATGCGATGAAACCAATAAGTTTAGAGCCAACCGAAGGGAATTTTACCTTCAATAATGCAGATGCGATAGTAGATTTTGCTATAGCGCATAATATGAAGATGAGGGGACACACTTTATTGTGGCACAATCAGGTCCCTGATTGGTTTTTCCAGGATCCTTCGGATCCGTCTAAACCTGCATCTAGAGATCTTTTGCTTCAAAGGTTACAGACGTATATCACCACAGTATTAAATCATTTCAAGACAAAGTACAGCTCAAATAATCCTATAGTTGCATGGGATGTAGTAAATGAAGTTCTTGATGATAATGGCAACCTCAGAAATTCAAAGTGGTTGCAGATTATAGGGCCGGATTACATTGAAAAGGCTTTTCAATACGCTCATGAAGCCGATCCTAATGTAAAATTATTTATAAACGATTACAATATTGAAAATAATGGAGCAAAAACCCAAGCCATGTATAACCTTGTTAAAAAATTAAAAGATGAAGGAATTCCTGTTGATGGCATAGGTATGCAAATGCATATTAATATTAATTCAAATGTCGACAATATAAAAGCTTCTATAGAAAAATTTGCATCACTGGGCGTACAAATACAAATCACTGAACTTGATATGAATATGCAGGGCAATGTATCTCAAGATGCGTTATTGCGGCAGGCGAGATTGTATAAACAACTGTTTGACGTGCTAAAACAGGAAAAACAGTATATTACCGCTGTAGTATTTTGGGGTGTATCTGATGATGTTACATGGTTAAGTCAACCCAATGCGCCATTACTTTTTGATTCTAATCTCCAGGCTAAGCCCGCCTATTGGGCGATAGTAGATCCCAATAAAGCTGCTGTAAACAGACAAGCAGCACAAGCGTCACAAGGATCTCCAAGCATTGGAACAGGTGTTGATAAAGATTGGATAACGGCAAAATCGCTTAATGTTAATACCTTTGTAAAGGGTATAAATGGAGCTACGGCTAAGGTTAAGACCTTGTGGGATTCGAAAAACCTATACGTATTAGCGCAGGTAGTGGATAATACCCCTGCTGCCAATGACAGCATAGAGTTATTCGTAGATAAAAATGGCGATAAGTCAACTACTTATCAGCCAGATGATAAACACTATATAATCTACCGGGACAATTCTGGGAGTTCTGATATAACACATTACGTTCAAAGCGATGAATATGGATATACTGTTCAGGCAGCCATTCCTTTAGGTGATGTAAATCCCCAGGTTGGGGCTAAAATAGGATTTGATGTGAGGGTAAATGACGATAAAGGGTCAGGCACTGTAGATTCAATAGCTGTATGGAACGATTATAGCAACGCTCAAGATGTTAGTACGGCGTATTATGGTGATTTAACTTTATCAAAACCATCACAAATCACAGAGGCAATGTACGGGACGCCTACGATAGACGGAAAGATAGACAGTATTTGGGATCAAGCCAATGTTATAAATACAAATGTATGGGTACAAGGAACATCAGGCGCGACAGCTAAGGTAAGGACTATGTGGGATAACCATTATCTCTATGTTTTAGCAGAGGTTACTGATAGTAATTTAAATAAATCAAGTCCTAACCCATATGAACAGGATTCTGTAGAAGTTTTTCTTGATCAAAATGACCATAAAACCTCTTATTATGAAAATGATGATGGGCAATACAGGGTTAACTACGATAATGAACAGAGCTTTGGTGGAAGTACTAATTCTCAAGGTTTTAAATCAGCGACAAGTAAAACCTCTACTGGTTATATAGTAGAAGAAGCAATTCCTTTTACAGCTATAACACCAACTGATGGCCAAATACTCGGATTTGACGTGCAAGTGAACGACGCTGATGCTTCAGGTAGAAGGACCAGCATTGTGACATGGTGCGATGCTAGCGGTAATTCGTGGCAGGATACTTCCGGATTTGGCAATCTTATGCTTGTAGATACAAGACAATTGCCAAGGTCAGGTAGTAACAGTAACAATCTTGGCGATAATGAAAGAAATAGTAGCGATATGGGTACGGTTACAAAAACCGCTGATACGGTTACACTTGTGCTTAATGAAATTGAAGCTTTGAATGTTGTAAAAAATAGCAGTAGTAATGTTATAACATTTGATATAAGTAATATAGGAACAACATTGCAGAAAGTATTAGAAATACCTGTATCAGTGCTGAACGCTGCTAAAAACCTTAATAAAGAAATAATAGTGAAGTCAGGCTTTGTATCTGCTACAATATCTAGAGGTTCTCTGGATCTTAGCAATGTTAGTGGCAATATAAAAATAAGCATAAAAGACAATGGTAAATATGACAGGACGTCAGGCTTTATCCCTGTTACAAATGCGCTTGACGTATTAATAAAAGCGGGAAACGAAGATGTAAAGATATTAAAGCCTTTAGAAATAACGTTAGATGTGCCTACGTCTGGTATAAATGATTTGAGAAAAGTAGGCGTATACTTCTATAATGAAGCAACGGGTGAATGGGAATATATAGGAGGGAAGATAGATAAAGATGATAATGTAATAACATTTGAAGCAAATAATTCCTCAATATATGCGGCCTTTGAATATGACAAGACTTTTGCGGATGTAAAGAACCACTGGGCCAAAGATGCCATCGAAGTACTTGCTTCAAGACACATAGCAAAAGGTATAGACGGTAAAAACTTTGCACCCGATAAAGCCGTAACAAGAGCAGAATTTGCGGCTATGATAACGAGGCTTCTTGGAATACCAGAAAGAGAGTACAAAGGAGAATTTATCGATGTTAAGGCAGGAGATTGGTATGCCAATGCAATAGAGGCGGCTTATGAAGCTGGTATAATGCTTGGTGACGGGAAGAGAATGAGGCCAAATGACTATATAACGCGTGAAGAAATAGCGGCAATATCAATGAGGGCATTTGGTAAACTTACATCATACGATGAAGAGCAATTTAGTAAGACTACATTTGCTGATGATGATCGGGTAAGTGATTGGGCTAAGAAAGCCGTAGCAAATGCGAAAAAGGCTGGCATAATGGAGGGTGTATCTGGTGATCTCTTCGCGCCGAAAGAGAATGCCACAAGAGCAGAAGCCGCAGTAGTGATTTATAGAATATTGGACAAATCCGGTAGTTTTTAGAACTTGAAAAGCACGAGCCTTGCTTAATACGCAAACGGCTTCATTATATATGTGTTATTCAGTGATCATGTTGGAAAGAGTCTTATTGTGGGGGCAGTGAAAGGCTGATAAATTTATGCGAGGAGGGTATGATGTTGATTTATCCTGGGTGCAACAACTTTAAGGTTGCTATATCCTTTGATGATGGCCCTGACTATAAATACACACAGAAATACATTGATATATTAAAAAAATATAATGCTAAAGCTACTTTTTTCGTGGTGGGGAAAAATGTTGAAGAAAATCCCGAGCTTTTAAGGTTACTAAATGATAATAAATTTGAAATTGGCATCCACTCCTATAGCCATAAAAACATGATGGAAATGCAAGAGTCACAAATAGAGGAAGAATTACGGCGTTCATTAACAGATGTTTACAGTATCATAAAGCAGAGGGTGACGTTATTCAGACCTCCTTATGGAGCCTTTAACGATAACGTCAAAGATATTGCTCAAAAGCTGGGACTTAAAATAATCCTTTGGGATTTAGATTCATTGGATTGGAAAGGGATAAGTTGCGAAAATATTATCCATCGCGTAGAAAAGAATATCGGTGGTAATTCGATAATATTGATGCACGAGGGGCGTGAAAATACTCTGGGAGCTTTGTCTTTTGTCCTTCATAAATTACAGAACAAAGGGTATGAATTTGTTACTGTAAGCGAGTTGCTAGCTATGCGTTAGGAGCTTATAAAATTACTGTGAGAGTTCAATTTATTTACAATAAAGAAGTTAAGGCTGTTGGAAAACATCCGGCAGCCTATTACTGTACGTAGGTTTAGGCGTGCATGTTAAAAGCATGGAAGTAATACAGGTGTTGAGAGGTACATGTACATTGCGGAAACATCGAATATGCGATTGATGTATTAGGAAGTCTTCTAAGGTTTTCGATTTCGCGCTTTGCAAATTGTTCATTAAATAAAACGTATTACACCATTCATCAAAATTAAGGTATTTTTAAAAAAACAGCAATATTCGGCTAATCTAACTGAATTTAGACTATGAAAATGTTTTTACAGCGGAGTATGATAAGGTTTATTCTAAAAGATAATAGATCTTTTTAGATAAAAAGGCCGATTAGGGCCTTTTTTTGTAAGTGCATGTAAAAAGCAAAGAAAAAGCAAGAGATCGTGAGAAAAATTCTAGAAAAAAAAAACGGCAAATATTCAGTGAAATTGAATAAATTTGACCAAATTTGGACTTTGAAAACATTTTTATAGAGAGTTAAAATGAAAATGAAAACTTAATAAAGTTTTTTTAAAAAGGTGTGAATTGATATAAAATGAAAGGGGGGTAAGCTGTATAGGGTTATGTGATGTGCTTACCAAGACAAATCTAATAAGAAAGAGGGAATCGGATGAAAGCAGAGGTATATAACGCTATAAGGCCGAGGAGCATGAGATACGTTATACTAAGAAAAAATTTAACCGCTGTTAAAAAGGATTGGCAGCTGTATAGTCTTTTAATATTGCCATTGATTTACTATGTGATTTTCAGGTATATTCCGATGTTTGGAAACGTTATAGCTTTTAGAAAATTTTATCCTGGGGGGCCTGTCTATGGTACAGAGTGGGTGGGCTTAAGATATTTTAAAATGTTTTGGACTGATCCGACGTTTTGGCAAGTGTTTAAAAACACCATAATACTGAGCGTAGAGTATTTGGTATTCAGTTTCCCATTTCCCA
>NZ_KE386493.1:6523-8610 GCF_000427425.1 Caldanaerobius polysaccharolyticus DSM 13641
ATTTTTAAAAAAACAGCAATATTGCGGCTAATCTAACTGAATTTAGACTATGAAAATGTTTTTACAGCGGAGTATGATAAGGTTTATTCTAAAAGATAATAGATCTTTTTAGATAAAAAGGCCGATTAGGGCCTTTTTTTGTAAGTGCATGTAAAAAGCAAAGAAAAAGCAAGAGATCGTGAGAAAAATTCTGAAAAAAAAAAAAACGGCAAATATTCAGTGAAATTGAATAAATTTGACCAAATTTGGACTTTGAAAACATTTTTATAGAGAGTTAAAATGAAAATGAAAACTTAATAAAGTTTTTTTAAAAAGGTGTGAATTGATATAAAATGAAAGGGGGGTAAGCTGTATAGGGTTATGTGATGTGCTTACCAAGACAAATCTAATAAGAAAGAGGGAATCGGATGAAAGCAGAGGTATATAGCGCTACAAGGCCTAGGAGCACGAGATACGTTATACTAAGAAAGAATTTAACCGCTGTTAAAAAGGATTGGCAGCTGTATAGCCTTTTGATATTGCCCGTGATTTACTATGTGATTTTCAGGTATATTCCGATGTTTGGAAACGTTATAGCTTTTAGAAAATTTTATCCTGGGGGACCTGTCTATGGAACAGAGTGGGTTGGCTTAAGATATTTTAAGATGTTTTGGACTGATCCAACGTTTTGGCAAGTGTTTAAAAACACCATAATACTGAGTGTAGAGTATTTGGTATTCAGTTTCCCATTTCCCATCGTATTTGCTTTGTTGTTAAATGAGCTACGAAATCAGTTATTCAAAAGGTTTGTGCAAACCGTTTCATATTTACCTCACTTTCTATCAATGGTCATTGTAGCAGGTATGATAATGGAGATACTTTCTCCTTCTACGGGCGTCGTAAATATGGTTCTCAAACATTTTACAGGAAAAACTATAAATTTTTTAGCTGAACCCCAGTGGTTTAGGACCATTTACATAGTATCAGGTATATGGCAACAAATGGGATGGAATGCAATATTATACCTGGCTGCATTAGCTAACATTAACCCTGAGTTGTATGAGGCTGCGATAATTGATGGAGCAAATAGATGGCAGCAGACCCTTCACGTAACGATACCTGGCATTATGCCAACTATAATGATACTTTTGATTTTAAATATAGGCGGGCTTATGTCGGTTGGCTTTGAAAAGATTTTATTACTTTATAATCCTCTTACTTATTCTACGGCGGATGTTATATCGACATACCTTTATAGGATGGGATTGGAATCAAATAATTTCAGTTATGCGGCTGCTATAGGATTATTTGAGTCGGTAATAGGATTAATATTGTTGAGTACAGCAAACTATATTTCCAGACGATTTGCAGATATGAGTTTGTGGTAAGGGAGGTGAAACTATGGTAGGTGTTTCTAAGCAATATAGGGTATTCCAAGTGGTGAACGTGTTGATAATGCTTTTAGTGGTTGTTGTTACGCTGTATCCGTTCTTATACTTGGTGGCGGAGTCGTTGAGCAGTGAGAAATTTGTATACGCAGGCCAGGTTACGTTGTTTCCCAAAGGATTTACATTGAGGACGTACCAAGTACTTACAAGGGAAATTTACTTCTGGTTAGGTTATAAAAACACTATTATATATACTATTGTAGGTACTGCTGTGTCGTTATTTCTGTCTACCATTTTGGCTTATCCTCTTTCAAAAAAACGTTTAAAAGGGAGAGGGGTTATCCTGGGCTTTATAGTCTTTACGATGTTTTTTAGCGGCGGACTGATACCCACTTACTTACTTGTTAATGCGCTGGGAATGCGCAACACTATATGGGCGGTGGTCTTACCGGGAGCAATAAGCACTTATAACGTCATAATAATGAAGACGTTTTTTGAAGGTATTCCTACCGAATTGGAAGAAGCGGCAGCGGTAGATGGTATGGATACATATGGAATATTGATTCACATTGTTCTTCCTCTTTCAATGCCGATAATGGCTACGATGGCACTTTTTTACGCAGTAGGAATGTGGAATACTGGATTTTGTACCATAAAAATGTTTTCAAAGTCCAAATTTGGTCAAATTTATTCAATTTCACTGAATATTTGCCGTTTTTT
>NZ_KE386493.1:8710-201814 GCF_000427425.1 Caldanaerobius polysaccharolyticus DSM 13641
CAAGCAATACAAAAGTTTGTTACAGGGAAATCTTTTGTGATAACTACGAATTCTCAAGAATTGCTTAATTTGAGACAAAGGATGGATGAGACTTTAGGCAAGGGTAAATACAAAGTGATAAAAATAATACCACCTGCAGGACCAAAAGGAGCAGTTTTAGCGGGAAGTCGCCTTGAAAATGGTATAATGATTTCATCTAACGCATTAAAAGATCCTAACTTTCACCAGATGCTGAAATTTATAGATTGGCTGTGGTACAGTAAAGAGGGGCAAACTTTAACTAAATGGGGTGTGGAAGGAACAACGTATAAAGTCGTTAATGGAAAGATAGAATTAATGCCTGATGTCACAGCCGGTTTTTTAGGATTAAATCCTAATGGTACAAAAGATTTAAGAAAAGATTTTGGGTTTGGCAGTGGTGTATTTATGTTAATGTACGGCGGACCTAAAGAGTTGGCATATTCTTATATGAGAGACGAGGATAAAAAATTTACAGAAGAGGTAAATAAGACCAGGGAGCTACTTCCTCAAGCACCACCTATTTTGTATGATGAAAGTCAGAGAGAGCGGGCTAATATGATAAGCCAGCCATTAATGGATTATGTTCAGCAGATGACGTTGAAATTTATAATGGGTCAGGCATCACTGGATAAGGATTGGGATAAATTTGTGCAGCAGTGTAAGGCCAAAGGCAGTGACGAGCTTACAAAGCTTGCAAATCAAGTCTACAACAGCACTAAGAATCAACTTAAATAACCAGATTTTATATGATTATACCATTGGGTGGCTTTGCGCCACCCAATGGTATAAATGACGATATAGCATGGGATGTGGTAAATGAAGCGGTAGAGGATAAAGAAGATCATCTATCTGTTTAGGGATAACTTCCCGATTAAAAACAGGAAAGATTGGCCGTTGTTATTTGATGAAGAACAAAAGCCGATTTGTTAATTCTGAAAGCGAAAGTAATCAAAATATCGAATTTACTAAGTCCGATGAATATGAAATATTTTACCGCAGGCATTGTTTTAGAAGCGTAAAGGAATAATTATATGTTCATTGCCTATAAAAATTGGGAATTAAGTACATATTGTAAGGAATATCTGAATTTGACCGTTAGGAAGGGGATGCTTTATATGTTTTATGGAGTAGATTATTATCCTGAACATTGGTCGGAGGAAAGATGGGAAATTGATGCTAAATTAATGAGAGAAGCGAATATGAATATAGTTCGATTAGCAGAATTTGCGTGGGCAAAAATAGAGCCGGAAGAAGGAAAGTTTGATTTTTCGTGGCTAGACAAAGTTGTAGAAATTTTAGAAAAAAACGGAATAAAAGTTATACTAGGTACTCCAACAGCTGCACCGCCAAAATGGTTAATGGATAAGTGTCCTGACATATATCCAGTGGATTATATGGGACATACTTATGGGTTTGGATTAAGAAAACATACCTGTTATAATAGTGAGAATCTTTATAGATATACTGAAATTATTGTTTCAAAAATGGCTGAACACTATAAAGATTGTTCTGCTGTTTTTGGTTGGCAAATTGATAATGAATTTGGAGGTAGGTGCTACTGTGATAAATGTCAAAAAGCTTTTAGAAAATGGCTAAAGAAAAAATATATTACTATAGATCAATTGAATAAAGAATGGGGAACTATTTTTTGGAGCCAAGTATATCGCAATTGGGATGAAATAATAAGTCCACGTTACTCTATGTCAGCTGATATTACAACTCATAACCCTGGGCTTGTTTTAGATTATTACCGTTTTTATTCAGATACTATAGTGGCATTTCAGAAATTTCAAATAGATATTTTACGTAAAATAGTTCCTCATCATGTGATTACTCATAATTTTATGAAGCTTTATAATGGATTGAATTATTTTGATTTAGCAAAAGATTTGGATTTCGTTTCGTGGGATAATTATCCGGGGACTTCTGACAATATTATAGAGCCCGCGCTTGCTCATGATGTTGCTAGAGGATTAAAAAATACGACTTTCTGGGTAATGGAGCAGCAAAGTGGTCCTAGAGGTTGGCAAATTATCTCTGAAAATCCTGAGCCAGGACAAATGAGGCTTTTTGCTTACCAATCGATTGCTCATGGAGCAGACGCTATAATTTATTTTCGGTGGAGGACTTGTCCGTTCGGGACAGAGCAATATTGGCATGGGATTTTGGGACACGATGGTGTGCCAAGGAGAAGGTATTTTGAAGCTAAACAAATGGGGGAAGAGCTAAAGAGGATTTCTTCAATGTTTGAAAAGGGAAATATACCGGCACAAGTTGCTATAATCAGGTGTTATGACAATGAATGGGTATTTGAAATTCAGCCTCATGTCAAAAAGTTTCGTTATATAGATCATATTAGGCGGTATTATGAAGCTTTGTTTCGTAACAATATACAAGTAGATGTTGTTAGCCCTGTTGCTGATCTCGGTAAATATAAACTGGCTATAGCGCCTCAGTTAACATTAACTAATGAAAAAATAATAGAAAATCTTTATAAATATGTAAAAAATGGAGGTATACTTATATCTGGTTTTCGTACTGGAGCACGTGATTGGAACAATAGAATCATTATGGATGTGTTACCTGGAGAACTAAGGGAACTTTTCGGAATTGAAATAGAAGAATATGGGATAATACCAGAAAATAAATTTAATTTATTGAAGTTTGAAAAAGAAAATATGATTATAAATTGTGATACATGGTATGAAATCCTCAGTCCTATAACTGCTCAGGTTATAGCTAGATTTGGAGATAACTTTTTTGAAGGTAGTCCTGCGCTGACAATGAATAATTATGGAAATGGAAGAGCTTACTATATAGGTAGTGTTCCTAGTGAAAAAGATATAGATAAATTTGTGTATTGGCTTGTAAAAGAATCAGAAATACACCCACTTTATGATAAGCCTATTCCTGGTGTTGAATTTAGTTGTAGAGTAAAAGATGGGAAAGAAGTATTGTTTATTTTAAACCATAATTCGAAAGAAGTGAACATTGAACTTATAGGATCTTATGTTGATATTATAAAGAGCAAAAAATGGGAAAACCATATTGAAATACCTTCTAAAGATTTGGTTATATTGCAGAAGATATAAAGAAGGAAAGTTGATCGTGTGAATTACTTGTGCCAGGTACGAAGTGGCCATTTCTTTTTGATGTCGATTATAGGCCTAAAAGTGCTTTTTACAACATAGTCGATTTTTGATAACCAATACATTTCAGCAAAATCTAAAAATTTAAATTATAATGTTAGTTGGTTGATGGGGGATTTTATTATGATTAATGTAGCCATAGTCGGCGCTGGAAATATTTCTCCTGCTCATATAAAAGGTTTTTTAGAATTTCCACAAAGATGTAAGATCGTTGCGATATGTGATATCTACAAAGAAAAGGCGGCAGAGAAGAAGAAGCGGTTCGGCTTAAATGATGCTATTGTATATGAAAATTATAAAGAGATATTAAAAATGGAAGATGTCGACGTTGTGGATATATGTACACCGCCATATACCCACGCCAATATTGCAGTAGATAGTTTGAATGCTGGAAAGAATGTAATCGTGGAAAAGCCAATGGCAGCATCACTAGAAGAATGTGACAAAATGTTAGAAGCGTCAAGGAAAAACAAAAAACTCTTGTCGGTAATATCGCAAAACCGTTTTAGAACCCAATTTATGAAATTAAAAAAGGTAGTTGAGTCAGGTCTAGCCGGTGATATAGTACATGCACAAGTAGACTCATTTTGGTGGAGGGATCATTCCTACTACGATCTTTGGTGGAGAGGTACATGGGAAAAAGAAGGCGGGGGATGCACACTGAATCATGCGATACACCATATTGACATGCTTATATGGCTTTTAGGCATGCCTGAAGAAGTGCAGGCTGTTATGAACAACGTAGCCCACGACAACGCCGAAGTTGAAGATATATCGATAGCGATACTTAAGTATAAAAACGGTGCTCTAGCTCAGATAACTAGCTCAGTTGTGCATCACGGAGAAGAGCAACAGATAGTACTTCAGGGGAAAAAGGCGAGAATATCCGTTCCTTGGAGAGTGTATGCGTCTGTTGCATCAAATAATGGTTTTCCGGCAGGGAGAGACGAAAAATTAGAGAAAGAGATTCAAGATTATTATGATAGCATTGATGAGACCAGATATGAAGGACATACTCCCCAGCTTGATGATGTTCTAAAGGCGCTGGAATTAAACCGTGATGTCTTAGTAAAGGGTGAGGACGGGAGAAATGCTCTAGAGCTTATAACGGCCATTTACAAAGCAGCTTCCACAAGGCAAGTTGTTAAGCTTCCGATCGAGAAATATGACCCATTTTACACGGTTAGCGGCATAATGGCCTCCGTACCGCATTTTTATGAGAAAAAAACATTTGTTGAAAATTTTTCTGATGAGCGCATAACATTTGGAAGAGATATAAAGTAAATGGTGGGGGGATAGCAATGAACAAAGAAAGCGGCATGTACTATATGCCAGAAAGCAAGGCTAAAAAAGTTTGCAGTGAAGGAGATTTTGCATTTGCAGCCATTGGACTCGATCATGGCCATATATATGGCATGACAAAAGGACTAGTAGAAGCCGGCGGAGAAATAAAATGGGTTTACGATAAAGATCCGAAAAAAGTCGAAGCATTTTTAAAGGCATTCCCAAATGCCAAGAAAGCCCGCAGTGAAGATGAGATACTTATGGATAACTCAGTTAAACTAGTAGCAAGTGCAGCCATACCATCGGAAAGATGCAGCATAGGGCTAAAAGTTATGGATGCAGGAAAAGACTATTTTGCAGACAAGCCACCTATGACCACAAGAGAGCAACTAGAGCAAGCTAAAGACAAAGTAAAAAAGACAAAGAAGAAATATGCCGTCTATTATGGTGAAAGACTCCACAATGAAGCATCAGTGTATGCAGGGCAGCTAGTAGAAAATGGAGTAATAGGACGAGTAATACAAGTTATTGGAATGGGGCCACATAGAGTGGGAAAAGGAAGGCCAGATTGGTTCTATGAAAAGGACAAGTTTGGAGGAATATTGTGCGATATAGGAAGTCATCAGATAGAGCAGTTTTTATTTTTCACAGGTGCAAAAGATGCAAAGGTCCAATCAGCAAAAGTAGCAAATTACAACCATAAGCAGTATCCCACTTTTGAGGACTTCGGAGATGTGACACTAGTTGGTGACAATGGCGCAACGGGTTACTTTAGAGTAGATTGGTTTACCCCAGATGGCCTTAGAACATGGGGCGATGGAAGGCTATTCATATTAGGTACAGATGGATATATAGAACTTAGAAAGTACATCGATGTTGCTAGAGAAAATACGACAGATCATGTGTATCTAGCAAATAAAGATGGCGAGTTTTATATGGATGTAAAAGGCAAAGTAGGGTTTCCTTTCTTTGGTGAATTGATACTTGACTGCTTAAATAGAACAGAAAATGCCATGACACAAGAGCACATATTTAAAGCTATAGAGCTAGCGTTAGATGCCCAGTATAGTGCTACTAAAGTGGAATAAAAAGGAGAGGACCCATTATGTCAGAGGCTTATAATAGCATATTGTGATAAATTTCACTTAATATGAATTCGGAGGTATTGGCATGATAAAAATAAAAATACCAAAAAAATCCAATAGCATAAAGTTTAATAATAGATGGAGATATTGCGTTGGCACAGGGAGGTTAGGATTGGCTCTTCAAAAGGAGTATATTGATACATTAAAATACGTAAAGGAAAACATCGATTTTAAATACATCCGCGGGCATGGACTTTTGTGCGATGATATAGGCATTTATCGTGAAGATGCAATAGGCAATGATGTAAGGCCGTTTTACAATTTTACGTATATAGATAGAATCTTTGATTCATTTTTGGAATTGGGTATACGACCTTTTGTTGAAGTTGGTTTTATGCCGAAAAAGTTGGCGTCTGGAGATCAGACAGTATTTTATTGGGAAGGGAATGTAACCCCACCTAAAGATTATGATAAGTGGAGCAACCTTGTAAAAGCGGTTGTAGAGCACTTTATCTCTAGATATGGAATAGAGGAAGTTTTGAAGTGGCCGTTTGAGATATGGAATGAGCCAAACTTAAAAGAATTTTGGAAAGATGCTGATCAAAAGGAGTATTTTAAGCTTTACAAGGTTACTGCAAAGGCGATTAAAGAAGTAAATGAAAATATAAAGGTTGGAGGCCCCGCCATATGCGGTGGAGCTGATTACTGGATAGAAGACTTCTTAAATTTCTGTCATGAGGAAAATGTTCCTGTTGATTTTGTGTCGCGCCATGCATATACTTCTAAACAGGGTGAGTATACTCCGCATCTTATATATCAAGAGATCATGCCACCGACGCACATGCTGGATGAATTTAAGAAAGTAAGAGATATGATAAAGAATTCGCCTTTTCCAAATCTTCCGTTTCACATAACGGAGTACAATACATCTTATAGCCCATTAAATCCTGTACACGATACGCCTTTTAATGCAGCGTATCTTGCAAGGATTTTAAGCGAAGGAGGAGACTATGTTGATTCCTTTTCATATTGGACATTCAGCGATGTGTTTGAAGAGAAAGACGTACCAAGGTCGCAGTTTCATGGAGGGTTTGGACTAGTTGCGCTGAATAATATACCGAAGCCGACTTTTCATATGTTTACATTTTTCAATGCTATGGGAGAGGAAATTCTCTATAGAGACGATCATTTGCTTGTAACTAGAAGGGATGATGGATCAGTTGCGCTGATTGCGTGGAACGAAATAATGGAAAAGACAGAAAATCCAGATAAAGAATACGAACTGGAGATACCTGTGGATTTTAAAGATGTCTTAATAAAGATGAAGTTAATCGACGAAGAATACGGTAATCCTTGGGGTACATGGAGACATATGGGTAGACCTAGATTTCCAAGCAAAGAGCAAATTAATACTTTAAGAGATATTGCAAGGCCTAGAATCAAGACAGATAGAGTTACATCAAATAATGGATATGTTAATCTAAAATTTAAATTAGGTAAAAATGCAGTGGTATTGTTTGAACTGATTGAAGTAGTAGATGAGTCAAGCACTTATATTGGGCTTGATGATAGCAAAATGAATGGATATTGATTATAATTTGCGATTTAGGAGGATGAAAATGGGACTTTTTGACATGCCATTAGAAAAACTTCGGGAATACACTGGTACAAATCCGTGCCCGGAAGATTTTGATGAATACTGGGATAGAGCGCTAAAAGAAATGAGGTCAGTTGATCCGAAAGTTGAGCTTAAGCCCAGCAACTTTCAAGTGCCATTTGCAGAATGCTACGACTTGTACTTTACAGGCGTGCGTGGCGCAAGGATACATGCCAAGTATATAAGGCCTAAAATAGATAAGAAGCATCCTGCACTAATAAGGTTTCATGGGTATTCATCAAATTCAGGAGACTGGAGTGATAAATTAAATTATGTGGCGGCAGGCTTTACAGTTGTGGCTATGGACGCAAGAGGCCAAGGTGGTCTATCTGAAGATGTAGGCGGTGTAAAGGGAAATACGCTCAATGGCCACATTATAAGGGGATTAGACGACGATGTAGACAACTTGTTGTTCAGGCATATTTTTCTAGATACCGCACAATTGGCCGGAATAGTGATGAATATGCCTGAAGTAGATGAAAATAGAGTGGGAGTGATGGGACCTTCTCAGGGCGGAGGCTTAGCATTGGCCTGTGCTTCACTGGAGCCTCGCATACGTAAAGTGGTATCTGAATATCCTTTTTTATCTGATTATAAAAGGGTATGGGATTTAGACCTTGCAAAAAATGCCTACCAAGAGATTACAGATTATTTCAGGCTTTTTGATCCCAGGCACGAACGAGAAAATGAAGTGTTTACTAAGCTTGGTTATATAGATGTGAAAAATCTAGTAAAAAAGATAAAAGGCGATGTGCTTATGTGTGTTGGACTTATGGACCAAGTCTGTCCGCCATCGACTGTATTTGCAGCATACAACAATATAAGGTCAAAGAAGGATATAAAAGTATATCCTGATTACGGCCATGAGCCTATGAGAGGATTTAGCGATTTGGCTATGCAGTTTTTACTGGAGCTTTAAATGTACAGAGATGAGGAGATCTGACTACGTCAAATCTCCTCACACTTTGGTCAAATTTTTGATACCAAGAATTTACGAAGTTATTAAAAACTGCCGGTCTTGATAAACATATATAGAAATTGGAATCATGTTAGTTGTTTATATAAATGCTATTAACGATCAAAACCGGTTTTGCTACACGTTGAACCTAAAGACTATTACATCTCCGTCTTTGACTACATAGTCCTTTCCCTCCAGCCGCATTAGCCCTTTTTCCTTAGCGGCTGCCGGAGAGCCTGCTGATATGAGGTCTTCATATCCTATGACTTCAGCCCGTATAAACCCTTTTTCAAAATCTGAGTGGATTTTTCCTGCAGCCTCTGGGGCTTTTGTGCCGTTTTTTATAGTCCACGCGCGAACTTCCTTGGGACCTGCTGTGAAGTAATTAATCAGGCCGAGAATTCTATATCCGATTCTTATCAGCTTGTTTAGACTGGGCTCTGATAGCCCCAGCTCTTTGAGAAATTCCTGCTTTTCGTCGTCGGAGAGGTCGGCCAACTCAGCTTCGATTTTGGCGCATATAACTATGACCTCTGAGTTTTCACCTTTGGCGTATTCTCTAAGCCTCCTGACGTACTGATTTTCTTCTAGTAGATCCTCTTCTGATACATTGGCTACGTATATGACGGGTTTGCTGGTCAATAGCTGCAGTTGCTTGACGAAATCTTTCTCTTCTTCTTTAAAATTCATAGATCTAACGGGCTTTTCTGACTCTAACTGATCTTTTATCCTTTCTATAATTTCTACCTCTGCCGCGTATTGCTTGTCACCTGATTTAGACATTTTTTTAGCTTTTTCCAGGCGCCTTTCTATAACCTCTAAATCTGCCAGTATGAGCTCTAGATTTATCGTCTCTACGTCCCTGATGGGATCTATGCTTCCCTCTACGTGAACCACATCGGGATCTTCAAAGCACCTAACTACGTGGGCGATCGCTTCTACCTCTCTTATATGGGAAAGGAATTTATTGCCTAGTCCCTCTCCTTTGCTGGCACCTTTGACCAAACCGGCGATGTCTACAAATTCTACGGTAGCCGGAGTGATTTTAGCAGGATTAACCATTTTTGCCAGCTCATTTAACCGATTATCAGGTACTGCTACCACACCTACATTGGGCTCAATGGTACAAAAAGGATAATTGGCGCACTCAGCACCTGCTTTTGTTATGGCGTTAAAAAGCGTGCTTTTTCCAACATTAGGTAATCCTACAATTCCAATCTGCATGGCTTTCTTCCTTTCAATAGTATTTCCATCTCGTGCAAAAATCAGTATAGCACTTAGGCGTATAATATTCAATACCGTATAAATAGAAGTTAATAAGTTAAAATAAACTTGGAGGTGATTGATAAGTGAAAAAATTGAAAGTTCTCAGTGTCGTTTTAATTATATTGTTCGCGCTTACGGCTGTTTTTACAGGTTGTAAAGCGCCTGCTAGAAAACCCACCACACCTACAAAGACTACTAGGGTTGTGCCCAGAACTACTACACCCCGGACTACACCTTCCAGGATGGTGCCCACTCCTACCAGGACGGTACCCACGCCTACCAGGACTACCAATTCTCAGACAGCTAGGGCCAACAGGATAGCTGCAGCTGTAGCTAAGCTCCCTGATGTCAACAGGGCCACAGTGGTGATCAGCGGAAATACGGCTTTAGTGGGCATAGACATGAAAGGCAATGTGGAAAAGACAAAAGAGGCCAAAGTAAAGAAAAGCGTGGAAAAAACAGTGAGGTCTACGGATAAAGCCATAAATAATGTTAGCGTAACGGCAGATCCTGACCTTTATAACAGGATAAATAGCATAGCCGCTGATGTGGCAAGGGGTAAACCTATATCAGGTTTTGCCAGGGAAATTAGCGAGATATTAAAGCGCATAACTCCTTCTAGATAATAATCAAAAATCCTATCACTTCTGTGATAGGATTTTTGCAGCTTGAATTGTTTGAATTCGATGAAGCGTGGAAGGATGGGTATATGAGAACCATTCGATAAAAGACGGGGGGTCTACATCCAGCAGGTCTTTTTTAGATAGATCTACTTGTAGTTTGATCGCGGAATTTTTGTCGTGTAAGTAACTTACAGATAGTATATCGGCTTGTCGTTCCATCTGCCTGGATATGTAGTTTTGCAGTGGGCTTGCATCAAAGCTTATTAAAAACGCAAATAAATACACCACTGCCAGTGCGGCTATAGGTAAATTTTTTCCATAAGGCCATGTAATTGTGGTTTTTAAAAGCTGATGAAGTAAAAATAAAGCGATAAAAATACTCACCGATCCTAATAACAAGCTTTTTAGAACGTGATTTTCTTTCCAGTGAGCGGCTTCGTGGGCGATTACGGCTTTTATTTCGTCTTGTGGGTATTTTTTAAGCAATGTGTCGTACAGTACTATTTTATTGTTTTTGCCTATTCCATAAAAATATGCATTAGCTTGTGTTGTTCGCCTGCTGGCGTCCATTACCTGTACGTTGTCTATATGTATACCTGCGTTTTTCGAAATATCCTCTACCATTTGCAATATTGAAGGGTCTTCTACAGGAGTGAATTTATTGAATAAAGGCGCTATAAGGTAAGGCCAGATTAAATTTTGAACAAATAGCATAATAGATAAGAATATCCAGGCAGCCACCCACCACCAGTTTCGCCACCGATTTATCGCGTAAAAAAACAGTAGGGTACTTGCTCCTGATATTGCTATCTCTAACAGAGAGCTTTTTAAATAATCCTGCCACCACGATGTCATGTTCTGGATGGAGAAACCCCATTTTACATCGATAATATGGCTGTAAAGGGCAAAAGGCAGCGATAAGGCATTTAGCATAAGCCAGAAAAATATAAAAAACAATACGGCGCTTATGTAATACCGCCCTGATGAAATCTTTTCGGTAAAGCGGGACAGCTTGATGGCACCGCTGCCTAATGTAAACCATAAGAGAAAAAGACTGGTGGATAAAAACGAGGATATGTATATCAGTCTGCTAGTTCTATGGTATTCCCTTGATTTGTCGATTTCTGCAGGTGTAAAATATTTAAAAGCCTCAGGGGAAACTTTACCAGGGTATAGCGTGTAGTAAAGGTACAGAGCCGAAAACGCAAGAGCAATTCCCACAAGCAACAACCATATTTTGGAGAGTTTTATAAGGTTCATATATTATCACCTCTGTTTAAGCGTTGCAATGTAATATTATAGATATTATATCAAAATATGTAATGGGAATCAATTGTTTACTACTGGGAGGAGGATGGGTATGCAGGTAGAGATATTAAAAGCTATACAATCCATACATAATCCTTTTTTTGATATGCTGTTTATTTCAATTACCTATCTTGGAAGTGAATTTTTTTATTTTGTCTTTATTCCATATTTTTACTGGAATGTCGATAAAAGATTTGGCTTAAAGCTAAGTATTATGTTTCTTATCTCCGTATACTTAAACACCGCAATAAAGGAGCTTACGTCGATAAATAGGCCGATAGGATATCCGGGTATTCGCTCTCTGGCTTTGTCAACTGCAGGTGGGTATTCTTTTCCCAGCGGACACGCTCAGCATTCTACGGTTGTCTGGGGTATAGTTGCAAGCCGTTTTAGATCTGTGAAATGGTATGTAATAGCGGGAATTTTTATCGTATCGGTTTCTTTTTCACGATTATACCTGGGAGTTCATTGGCCGCTGGATGTTATAGGAGGTATTGTAGTGGGCTTTGCTCTGGTGTACCTTTCATCCAAGACAAAATGGCTATCTGCGTTGCGTCTTTCTCATGAGTGGTTGTTATGGCTGGGTTCTGTAGCTGTTTCGCTCTTGTTGCTCTTGATATTCCCCCAACACGACATATGGCGCGTCTCGGGCATGATGTCGGGTTTGCTTTTAGGGTATTTTATAGAAAGCAAACACGTAAAGTATGAGGTCGGTGTGAGCAAAGGGCATAAAAAAATCGCCCTGCACTTGATAGGAATTTCGGGCCTTTTGATTATATACATTGGGTTAGGCTACGTCTTGCCTGCGGAGTTGGCTTTTACATGGATAAAACACTTTGCGATGGGCGTGTATATAACCCTGATCGTGCCTTATTTCTATAAAGTTGTAGTATAAGTCTTAAGCAAAAGGTTAAATCCTCTTTGCTCAGACTTATACTATAGTGCAATGGCTTTATTGGTCCTCAAATCGCTTTTTGATTTCCATGAGGAATTGTTCTGTATTTACTACTTTTTTATCCGGCAGATCGCAGAGCAAGGCCAGGTCTTTGGTCATTGTGCCTTCTTCTATCGTCTGAATCGCTGCTTTCTCCATTTTATCGGCGAATTCCGTCAGGCCTTTAATGCCGTCCAGCTCTCCACGCTTTCTCAGCGCACCTGTCCAGGCGAACAATGTGGCCATGGAGTTGGTGGACGTCTCTTCGCCTTTTATGTACCTATAATAATGCCTTGTAACTGTTCCATGGGCAGCTTCGTACTCATAACAGCCGTCTGGCGATACCAGCACAGATGTCATCATGGCGAGGCTGCCGAAAGCTGTTGCTACCATGTCAGACATCACATCGCCGTCGTAGTTTTTGCACGCCCAGATCATGCCGCCTTCGGATCTTACCACGCGGGCTACAGCGTCGTCGATCAGCGTGTAAAAGTATTCAATCCCTGCATCTTGGAATTTTTCCCTGTATTCGCTATCGTATATCTCCTGAAATATGTCTTTAAACCTGTGGTCATAGGTTTTAGATATGGTGTCTTTTGTGGCAAACCAGAGGTCCTGTTTTAGATCCAGTGCGTAATTAAAGCAGGCCCTGGCAAAGCTTTTTATCGAGTCGTCCAGATTGTGCATAGCGGCTACCACACCTGGGGTTTCAAATTCGTGTATGGTTTGTCGCGCTTCGCTGCCGTCTTCAAAGGTAAATACCAGCTCAGCTTTTGCCGGTTTTTGAATGCGATACTCCACGTCTTTGTACACGTCGCCGTATGCATGCCTGGCCACGGTTATTGGCTTTTTCCACGTCTTCACAAGGGGCTTTATGCAATTTACGATAATAGGGGTGCGAAAAACCGTTCCGTCCAATATGGCTCTTATAGTACCATTAGGACTTTTCCACATGGATTTAAGGTTGTACTCCTCTACCCTCTGAGCGTTTGGAGTAATTGTGGCGCATTTAACCCCCACTTTGTACTTTTTAATGGCATTGGCGGCATCCACGGTTACACGGTCCTCTGTCTCATCTCTGTTTTTAAGCCCAAGGTCGTAGTACTCTGTTTTTAAATCTATGTACGGTTGCAGTAAAATCTCCTTTATGAGCTTCCAGAGTATTCTGGTCATTTCGTCTCCATCCATTTCCACTAAAGGGATGTTCATTTTTATTTTTTCTGCCATGGTTTTTCCTCTCCTTTTTTCAATTTGAGGTGTGATGCAAAAATATACATTGTTATTATAATGTATATTTATTGTATAGACAAGTGAAAAGATTGAGTCTGTTCTTACAAAGCCTTTAGCTTTATAAATATATTATAGGTGAAAAGACTATGGAGAGGTCTAAGTTAAAACTGGCAATAGGCAATCTGGGAGTTTCAATGGGAACCAATGCACTGGCTACTTATATGACCCCTTTTTTGCACTACAAGACTGGTAGCGCCGCACTGGGCGGTTTTATGTTGAGCCTTGGCATGCTGTCAGGGGTCATAATACAGCCTTTGATGGGAATGATCAGCGATGCCACGTCTACCCCCTGCGGAAGGCGAAAACCCTATGTGCTCCTTTTTGGAATGATGTGCTTTGCCTTCGCGTTGCTTTTAAGTGCCGCTAAAGGGATTAGAGACGTTCTTTTATGGTTTTTCTTATTTTTTATGTCGTTTCATGCGTACCAGATACCCCTTAATTCCATGATACCTGATAATGCCTGTAAAGGAGAAAGGGGGATTATCTCTGGTTACTGGAATTTACTAGGTGGTATTGGAGCCTTTTCGGTGCCCATGCTTGGAGGGATTTTATGGGATTCTAATAACTCCTTATTTTTTCAAATCGTGGGGTTAACCATAGCGTTAACATCGATTATCCCAGTGGTATCTGTGAAGGAGAAAAAGCAGATTAGGAGCAAGGTATCTGTGGAGTTAATCAAAAGGTACTTTAAAAGCGACGAGACTTTAAGGTTTTATGGAGCGAAAACCCTATGGTGGATGGCTGTGGCCTCTGAAATGCCTTATCTCGTCATGTACTTTAACCAGCACATGGCCATGGGCATGGACGTATCCAGCTTGATGGTCAGTGTACTCATGTTTTTTAACATCATATCATCGCCATTTCTGGGTAGGTTGGCTGACAGATATGATCGTAAGTACCTTTTAATTGCCTCTTTGGCGTGTTTTGTGTTGCTAAATGCCTTTTTGCAAAGGATTACGTATTTGCCTTTGCTGGTTTTGACGATGGCATTTATAGGAATTTGTTATGCGTCTTTGTCCGTTTTTCCTTTTGCCATACTTATAGATATCATGCAAAAGGGCCATGAAGGGTTTTACCTGGGCATGGATAATGTATTTTTGTATTTGCCTAGTGGAATTTCCACAGCAATAAGCGGATACATGATCGCAATGTACGGTTACAGCATAATATTTATAATCGCTGCTGCATTGGCTTTATGTGCTGCTGCGTTTATCATTTTGTTCTGGAGAGATTAATGTGGATTTGTTGAATGAAAATCCTGTTTGATGTAGAATATAGTACTACAGTTGATGTAAAAAAGGAGGGTTTTTGTTGAAAATAGCAGAAGGTGTTAACCTGTACGTAGATAGGATAAACAAGTTTAAGACCACGTCTATAAACGTGTACGTTCACGAAGAGCTAGGGGATAATGCTTCTAAATTTGCCCTTATTCCATCAGTGCTAAAAAGGGGTTGTAACGGATACCCTACGTATAGAGATATAACCAGATATCTGGAAGGGCTTTACGGTGCCAGCTTGAGGGTTGGCGTGGGCAAAAAAGGTGAGAGGCAATTTATACAGTTTAATATGGAAGTGGTAGACGGCCGATACGCAGGGGAAGACACGTTTACAAAAGCAGTGGATTTCATCTGCAGGATTTTGACGCAGCCTGTGCTGGAAAACGGACATTTTAAAAAGAGCTATGTGGATATAGAAAAGCAGAATCAAGTAAACCAGATAAAATCCAGGATAAATGATAAAACCGCTTACGCCGTAGAGAGATGCTTTGAGGAGATGTGTAAAGGTGAAAAATTTGCTATTGACCGCCTGGGTACCCAGGAAATGACACAAGCTATTGATGAAAAAAATCTATACGATTACTACAGAGATGTGCTGGCGTCAAACCCTATTGATATTATCGTAACAGGGGATGTGGGCGAAGACGAGGTGGAAGCTATCGTAAGGAACGCATTTAATTTTGCCAGGGAGGGCGTTAAACCTATTGCTCCAACCGCTGTGGTCCATTATGTAGATCGCGTAAAGGAAGTCGTAGACAGGTTAGATGTAACCCAGGGAAAACTTTCTTTAGGTTTTAGGACCAACGTGTTGCCGGACAGCCCTGATTATTTTAAGCTTGTCGTCTATACCGGCATATTAGGTGGTGGCCCTCATTCTAAATTGTTTGCCAATGTGAGGGAGAAGGCAAGCCTTGCGTATTATGCCTTTGCCAGGCTGGAACGGTACAAAGGGCTTATGGTCATTTCGTCAGGTATTGATGTGGATAATTACCACAAAGCCTTGGACATCATAAATCAGCAACTTGAGGACATAAAAGCTGGCAGGATATCAAATTACGAATACGAAAGCACTATAAAGGCCATAGAAAACAGTGTAAAATCTATGACAGATAGCGCTTTTCAGAGAGCCGATTTTGTATTAAGCGAATCCATTGTAGGTACTAATTATAGCTTTGACGAATACCTGCAAAGAGTGAGAAGCGTAACCATAAGCGATGTGGTTGATGTGGCTAGGAGAATTCAATTGGATACCATTTATTTCATGAGAAATAAGGAAGGGGCAAAGTGATATGCATGATATTATAAAGGATGCTGTTATAAAAGAAGAACTGGTGCACCATGTGACTCCCAGTGGTTTGAACGTGTTTGTAATGCCCAAAAAAGGCTACACAAAGCAGTACGCCATATACGCTACCCATTATGGATCTAATGACAGCGAGTTCGTCGTTCCAGGAGAAAGTCAGCCTACTAAGGTACCTGAAGGTATAGCCCATTTTCTAGAGCACAAGATGTTTGAAGAAGAGCATGGAAGCATATTTGACGAGTATAGCAAATTAGGGGCATCTGCTAATGCCTTTACCGAATTTAACATGACGGCCTATTTGTTTAGCAGTACTGATAAATTTTACGATTGCTTGAAAATCCTGCTGGGCTTTGTGCAGAGGCCGTATTTCACCGATGAAAATGTAGAAAAAGAAAAGGGCATAATAGCTCAGGAAATCAGGATGTACCAGGATGATCCCAATTGGAGAGTTTACTTTAACGCTCTGAATGGCCTCTACAGCGTGCACCCGGTTAGGTTGGATATAGCGGGGACTGTTGAAAGCATAACTAAAATAGATAAAGATTTGCTCTACAAATGTTATTATGCATTTTACACGCCTCAAAATATGGTGCTTTTTGTAGCAGGGGACGTGGACTGTAAGCAGGTGTTTAGCATAGCGGATGAAATGGTAAAACCGGGTAAGGTAAGCGGCAACGTGACTAGGATTTATCCCGTTGAGCCTAAAGGGATAAATAAGGCTCAGGTAGTACAGGAAATGATGGTCTCCATGCCCATGTTTGACATCGGCTATAAAGATGTGGATACAGGTTATGACGGTTACAGGCTGTTGAAAAAAGGAGTAGAGATGGAAATCGCATTAAGTGTGCTCGCCGGTAAGAGTTCAAGGCTTTACAACGACTTATATGATAGGGGTCTGATAGACAATGACTTTGGATTTGATTTTGAAGGTCAGAAGGACTACGGGCACTCTATTATAGGGGGCGAGTCAAAAGACCCCATGGCGGTTATGGAAGCTGTCACTAAAGAGGTGGAAAGAATAAAGAAGGAAGGGGTTGGCCAGGAAGACTTTGAAAGAATAAAAAGGTATATCAAGGGAAGGTACATAAGAATGTTCAATTCTGTAGAGAGTATTGCTCACGCCTTTATCTCATATTATATGAAGGGAATAAACATACTAGATGTCCACAAGGCCATAGATGAGGTAAAGGCAGAGGATGTCAACAGGAGGTTTGAAGAGCAATTCAATAACCCTGTCATTTCTATTGTAAAACCTATAAGTGCCAGATAAGGCACTTTTTTATTTTTATTGAAGGATTTTTGGATTTGGTATAGAATAATACTATAAAAGTGGTTTGAAGTGGTGTAAAGTGGGGCAAAGGTGAAGGGTTTGTGATGGTTTATGTTTTTTGGCGAGTATCAACACACCATGGACTCTAAAGGCCGCGTGATTATGCCGTCTAAGTTTAGAGAGGGACTGGGAGATACATTTATAATCACAAAAGGGCTTGATGAGTGCCTTTTTGTATACTCTTTGTCGGAGTGGGAGAGAATAGAACACAAGTTGAAAGAATTGCCCCTTAACAAAAAAGATGCTAGGGCTTTTATGAGGTTTTTCTTTGCAGGTGCTTCTCAATGTGAGGTGGATAAACAAGGAAGGGTGTTGATACCGCAGAATTTAAGGGAATATGCTTCTTTAAAGAAGGATTTAATGATAATAGGGGTTTCTACAAGGGTGGAGATATGGAGTCTGGACAAATGGCAGAAGTATGTAGATGATACTGATGTCTCGTTTGAAGAGATAGCAGAAAACCTTGAAAATTTGGAGATATAGGTGATCCCATGGAGTTTAAACACGTGCCTATAATGGTAAGAGAAGTCATAGATATGCTAAATCTAAAGCCAGGAGATGTGGTAGTAGATGCCACGATAGGCGGGGCTGGCCATTCGCTGGAGATGGTAAAGCGCATATTGCCTGGTGGTTTGCTTATAGGAATTGATCAGGACGATGAAGCGATTGAAGCGTCTAAGGTTAGGCTTGAACCGTTTGGAGAAAGTGTGATACTTAAGAGGACAAATTTTTCTTGTATAAAAGAGGTATTGAAGGACTCGGGTGTAAATGCGGTAGATGCAATACTGGCCGATATAGGCGTTTCATCTTATCAACTGGACGAAGCCCAGAGGGGTTTTTCTTATATGCACGATGCACCTCTGGATATGAGGATGGACAGGCGTTCGGAAATAACGGCAGAGTTTCTGGTTAACTCTCTGAGCAAAGATGAACTAGAAGAAATCATAAGGGACTATGGGGAAGAGCGCTGGGCGAGGAGAATCTCTGAGTTCATCGTCAGGGAAAGGCAAAAAAAGCCTATAAAGACCACTGCCCACTTGGTGGAGATAATAAAATCAGCCATTCCAGCGAGGAGCAGACGTGGAGGTCATCATCCTGCCAAGAGGACCTTTCAGGCGCTTAGAATAGCCGTAAACAATGAACTTGCCATTCTAGAGAAGGCCATAACCGATTTTATAGATGTGCTTAAACCTGGAGGAAGACTTGCTATAATAACATTTCATTCCCTGGAAGATAGGATTGTAAAAAACGCGTTTAAAAGGGAGGAAAATGCCTGTGGCTGCGATGGGAAGCCGCGTACCAGGATAATTACGAAAAAACCCTTGGTGCCATCCGCTGAAGAGCGTGAGCGCAATCCACGGTGTCGCAGTGCCAAGCTTCGCGTCGCAGAGAAGCTGTAATAATTCACATAAGAGGTGAATAGATTTGTTTATAGAACAGCGCTCTTATTACGAGCTTTTGGAGCAAGAAAGGCGAGAGAAGCGGCATAAAAGACTTAAACCGCGCAGAAAATTAAAGCAACTGGTTTGCATCTTTTTTGCTCTCTGCGCTGGTATAACCATAATATCCCGTTACGTAGTGATCGTGAGAATGAGCTATGCCAATGAAGAATTATCCAGGCAGTACAGCCAGATAGTATCTCAAAACAAGGAACTGGAGGCCAACCTGGCCAGAGCAAAAGATTTGCAGCGGATAGAATCTATAGCGGTAAATCGATTGGGTATGGTAAAGCCTGATGAAACACAGATCGTATACGTAAAGGTTCCTAAGGCTCGTAAAGGTAAATGAGGTGATATATTAGTGAAAGTCGGCATGTTAACCAGGAGACGCCTTTTGCTGATGCTGTTGGCCGTCATTTTTGCCACATCAGCATTGAGCGTAAGACTTGGTTACATACAGATGATAAAAGGGCCGACTTACATGAAGATGGCTGAGGATCAATGGACGCTGGATGTAATGGTGGCGCCCAAACGCGGGACCATATACGATAGAAACGGGCATGAACTGGCTGTTAGCGCTACAGCGGGCAAGGTATCGGCGATACCTAGAGAGGTAAAGAATCCTCGCCAGACTGCGAGGGTTTTGTCTCAGCTCCTGAATTTAGATGAAGGTGATGTATATAAAAAAATAACGCAAAACGTACAGGAGGTGCTTTTAAAGCGCAGGGTATCCGAGGATGTGGTAAAAAGATTGAGGGAGTTGAATATCGCGGGGGTAGAAATATCCAACGATACTAAAAGGTATTACCCAGAAGGCAACCTTTTGTCTCACGTATTGGGTTTTACGGGAACAGATAATCAGGGCCTTGATGGCATTGAATTGATGTACGATAAATACTTGAAAGGAGTTCCCGGGTATATTTTATCCCCTATCGATGCTTTGGGCAGAAAACTTGATAATCAATCCACGCAATACAATAAGCCTAAAAATGGCTTTAATGTGGTATTAACCATTGATGAGAACATACAAAAGTTCACAGAAAAAGCATTAGAAGATGCCTATGCCGTAAACAAACCAGAAAAGGGTGTAACGGCTATTGTCATGGATCCTCGTACAGGGGAGATATTGGCACTGGCCAACAAACCCGATTATGACCCCAATAATCCTTTTGAGGGCGATCAAAGTAGTTTGTTTAAAAAGTGGAGGAATAAGGCGATTTCAGATACATATGAGCCCGGTTCTGTTTTTAAAACTATAACCGCTGCTGCCGCTTTGGATTCAGGAAATGTAAGACCTGACGACAGATTTTACGATAGAGGGTTTGTTACTGTAGCGGGGCACCAGATAAAGTGCTGGGCATGGTACGATCCCCATGGTTCTGAGACTTTTGTGGAAGGGGTACAGAATTCCTGCAATGTGGTGTTTGTGGAGACTGCCCAAAAAATGGGTGCGTCGGTGTTTTACAAGTATATAGAATCCTTTGGATTTGGTGAACCTACGGGCATAGAATTGCCCGGTGAAGCCAGCGGTATAGTAACTCCCCTGTCAAAGGTTGGGCCTGTGGAGCTTGCTACCATTTCCTTTGGCCAGGGTATATCGGTTACGCCCCTTCAAATGATAGATGCGCTTTCCGCTATTGCCAATGGGGGAAACCTCATGGAACCGATGCTGGTCAAGTACATATTGGATCCTGATAATGGGAAAATTGTAAAAGAATTTAAACCAAAGGTCATAAGAAGGGTCATCTCGCCGCAGACCTCGAAGGAGATGAGGGACATACTGGAATCCGTGGTATCCAAGGGAACAGGTAAAAAGTCTTATATACCAGGTTATAGGATTGCGGGTAAAACGGGTACGACGGAAAAATACGCACCAGGCAAGTATGTGGCTTCCTTTGCAGGGTTTGCGCCGGCGGATGATCCCAGGATAGCTGTCATCGTGATGATAGATGAACCCACAGGTTCAGGACATATGGGAGGCGCTATAGCGGCACCGGTAGTTAAAAGCATTATGGAGGATTCGCTGAAATATCTGGGAGTCAAACCTATATATACGCCAGAGGAGAGCAAAGAGCTGGAAAAGAGAAATGTGATAACTCCCGACTTTACTGGCATGAAGGTAGATGATGCCAAGGTTAAGGTCATAGACTCAAAGCTCACGTATAATGTAGAGGGAAACGGCGATGTAGTGTTAGACCAGTCGCCTAAGCCTGGTGCTTCTGTAAAAGAAGGCTCAACCGTATTTCTGTACGCGTCAAAGGACGAAAGTTCGGTACTGGTATCAGTACCTGACCTTACAGGCAAGACACTTAGGGAAGCTATGGACCAACTTAATGCGTACGGAATAAAGGTCAGTATAAGCGGTGATGGCATTGTAATAGGCCAGACTCCACCTGCTGGCACCAAGGTAAAAAGGGGTACAGTGGTACATTTGATATTAAGTCAGCAGAGGCAGCCTGCTGGTCCTTGACGGCAAGTGACAAATTGTACCATGTATTTATACTCCGTAAAATATATGATATACTGTATGTAGCGGTTTTTAACGATGTCAATTGATAGAGGAGATAGTTATGTTGTTGAGGGATTTGCTCAATGGCGTTGACGTTGTATCTGATTGCGAAGGCAGCATTGATGTAAAAGGCATAAAGTACGATTCAAGGCAAGTCGTAGACGGAGATGCATTTTTATGTATTAAAGGGTTTAACACAGACGGCCATAGATACGCCCAAGAGGCTGTAGACAAGGGCGCCTTGGTGGTAATCGCCGAGGACGAGGTGAATGTAAAAGGCGCAGAAGTAGTGATAGTGAAAGATACCAGGGTGGCCATGGCCAGGATGGCGGCTAATTTTTACGGCCATCCGTCAAGGGATTTTACATTGATAGGCGTTACGGGCACCAATGGCAAGACCACTGTGGCCAGTGCGATTAGATGGGTTTTAAAGGATATGGGATACAAGACAGGCCTTATAGGCACTATTAATACGGTTATTGGGGAAAAGGAGACTCCATCCGCTCACACTACCCCGGAATCAGTGGATTTGCAGCGCATTTTCAAAGAGATGAGAGATCAAGGCGTTCAATACGCAGTTATGGAAGTATCATCTCATTCCCTGGCCCTTCACAGGGTGGACCAGTGTGAATTCGATGTAGGAGTATTTACCAATTTAACTCAAGACCACCTGGACTTTCATAAGACCATGGAAAACTACATGAAAGCCAAGTTGAAGCTGTTTAAGATGGCTAAGAAGAGCGTAATAAACGTTGACGACAGCTATAGCGAATTTTTTGTACAACAGGCCAATAGGCCTTTGTGTACGTACGGCATCAACGGCGGGGATTTTATGGCAAAGGATATCGTGCTGGGCGATAGCGCGAGATTTACTCTTTGCCATAATGGGCTTACCGTGCCGGTTAAGTTTCCGGTACCCGGAAGGTTTAGCGTCTATAATGCGCTAGCTGCTGTCGCAGCTATATGGTCACTAGGTTTTCCAGTGAAGTCTATAGTGGAATCGCTGGAAAAATTCCCTGGCGTAAAAGGCAGATGTGAACTGGTGGACTGCGCTGCACCTTATAAAGTTGTAATCGATTATGCCCATACTCCTGATGGGCTTGAAAATATACTGAGGTCTGTAAGGGAATTCACGGCCAACAGGCTTATATTGGTATTTGGCTGTGGAGGAAATAGGGACAGATCAAAAAGGCCTAAAATGGGTGAGATAGCGATTAAATACGCCGATTACGTTGTGGTTACTTCAGACAATCCTCGTTCCGAAGATCCTGAAGCTATTATATCTGACATACTTAAAGGCATAGACGGCGTAGCAGAAAATAGGTACGAGGTCATAGTGGATAGAAAAGAAGCTATAAGGCGTGCGCTGAGCATAGCGAGGAAAGGCGACGTGGTGTTGTTGGCGGGAAAAGGCCATGAGACATACCAGATTTTAGGAGACAGGACTATACCTTTTGACGAAAGAAAAATAGTAAAGGAGATACTTGGAGGAAAAGATGCTTAGTATTGAAGATATCATAATGGCTACTGGTGGAAAACTTATAAGTGGTACAGAAAAAGTGGATATAACCGGTGTAAGCACGGATTCGAGGACAGTGAAAAAAGGGGATTTGTTTGTGCCCTTAAAAGGCCAGACATTTGACGGCCACGATTTTATAGGGCATGCGTTAAACAGCGGGGCGGTAGCGGCTTTAACCGCCAAGGAATTGACTTTTCATACCGATAAAGCGATCGTGCTTGTAGACGATACACTTTCGGCCCTTCAAAATGTTGCCAAATATCACAGGGAGAGATTTGATCATTTAAAAGTTATAGGTGTTACGGGCAGTACAGGTAAGACCACTACGAAAGAGATGATATATGCGGTATTGCGCAAAAGGTTTAACGTCTTAAAGACCGTGGGCAATTTTAATAATCAGATAGGGTTGCCGTTGACCTTGCTGAACTTAAACGAATCTCACGATATAGCGGTTGTGGAAATGGGAATGAGTTCTTTCGGTGAAATAAGGGCGTTAAAAGACATCGCAAAACCTGATATAGCTGTGTACACCAACATAGGGATTTCTCACATTGAGAAATTGGGTTCCAGAGAAAACATATTAAAAGCCAAGCTGGAGATGGTGGAGGATTTTAACAAAGACAACTGGGTGGTGTTAAACGCTGATGACGATATGCTTTTCAATGCTTTGAAAGGTATACCCGGTACCATTGTAACCTATGGCGTAAACAGAGGGGATATAAAGGCGACGGATATTAAACAGGCGGATAAATTGTGCTTTAAGGTTGCGCATGGTAATGAATCTGTAAAAGATGTTGTAGTGGAGTTAAGCGCATACGGTATGCACAACGTGTACAATGCCCTGGCCGCTATAGCGGTGGGCCTCATTTTTGATATAAGCCTTTCTGAAATAGCCGCAGGTCTTAAAGACTACACTCCTGAAAAAATGAGATTAAATGTGGTAAAAGCCAATGGCATTGTGATAATAGACGATTGCTATAACGCCAGCCCCGACTCGATGAGAGCTGCTGTGGACGTTTTAAGTGGTATAAGCAAAGGGGATTTAAGGACTATTGCTGTACTGGGTGATATGAAGGAATTGGGGGACTATTCCGTTGCGGCCCATAGGGATGTGGGAGAATATGTACATAAAAAAGGTATTGATATTCTTTTATGCGTCGGAACATTGGCTGAGTATATAGGCCAGGGGGCGGTAACCAGCGGGATGGAGGTATCTAATATATACAAGGTTAGAGATAACAGGGAGGCTATAGGGCTTTTAAAGAGGTTGTTGAAAAGAGATGATGTGGTACTGGTAAAAGGGTCCAGGGCAATGAAGATGGAAGAGATTGTTAATTTTTTAAGGGGAGAAGAGATATGCAGCTATTTGTGCAGTTGATAGCAGCGACCATAGTATCGTTTATTATAAGCATGTTACTTGGACCTTTGATAATACCTACGCTAAGGGCGTTAAAGTTTGGGCAGACAGAAAGGTTAGACGGTCCGCGATCCCATTTATCCAAGAGCGGAACGCCTACCATGGGCGGTATTATATTCATGGTGAGCACGGTAATAACCGGCCTCATATTTATCCCTGCTGGCTCTGATAAACTGGTTTTATTGCTTGTCACCATAGGGTTTGGGATGATCGGCTTTATCGATGATTTGCTTAAAGTGGTGTTTAAGAGATCTTTAGGCTTAAAAGCGCGCTTAAAATTACTACTTCAATTTGTTGTAGCTGCGATTTTAGCGTATTACGCTTACAGTCAGCCTGGGATAGGTACAAAACTCTACCTTCCTTACGGAGGAACGACGATAGACTTAGGTAAGATGTTCATACCCTTCACGGTATTTGTGGTAGTGGGGACGGTGAACAGCGTTAATATAACCGATGGGCTTGATGGCCTAGCCAGTGGCATCACGTTTATAATATCTACATTCTTTGCGGTGGTATCCATGAGCATGGGCAATTTACCGGCGGCTCTTTTTTCAGGGAGTATAACAGGTGCTACGCTGGGTTTTCTGCGCTACAATTTATATCCTGCCCAGGTGTTTATGGGAGATACCGGTTCATTAATGCTGGGTGGTGCGCTCGCTGCTATAGCGGTTTTGACCAGGTTGCAGCTTATATTGCCTATAGTTGGTTTGATATTTGTAGTGGAAGCACTTTCAGTTATAATCCAAGTGGTCTGCTTCAGGCTGACGGGTAAAAGGGTGTTTAAGATGAGCCCTATTCATCATCACTTTGAGCTTTGCGGTTGGCCTGAGACCAGAGTAGTTCACGCATTTTGGCTGATTACGCTTTTGCTGGTGGTGTTATCTTTTGTGGTGGTGTCGCTGTGATATTTCAAAAGAGAAGGTGAAAAAATGAAAATAAAAGGTAAAAAGGTACTGGTGGTAGGCATGGCGAAGAGCGGCATTGCCGTTGCCAAGGTATTGTGTGGCCTGGGTGCCCATGTGATTGCAAATGATGTCAAATCCCATGAAAAACTAGGAGAGTCGTTGAAGCCGCTGGAAGGTCTGGACATAGAATATCAACTGGGCAAACCAGCGGAGGAATTGGTGGACGATGCGGACTTGATAGTGGTGAGCCCGGGGGTTCCTCTGGATCAGCCTTTTTACTACAGAGCCTTAGATTTGGGCAAGGAGTTAATCGGGGAGGTAGAACTGGCGTATAGGTTGAGCAGTTCGCCCTTTGTGGCTATAACGGGAACTAACGGAAAGACGACGACCACATCGTTGACTTACGAGATCTTCAAAACTGCGGGAGTTAAGGCTAGGTTGGCGGGTAATATAGGGTTTCCTATGATAGAGCAGGTGCTGGATGCCGGATGCGACACGGTTGTTGTTGCTGAAGTGAGTAGCTTTCAGTTAGAGACAATTGACAGCTTCAGACCCAGGGTATCCGCAATACTTAATATAACGCCAGACCACTTAAACAGGCATAAGAGTTTTGAGAATTATGTAAATGCAAAAGCGCGGGTATTTATGAATCAAAGAGATGGGGATTATGTGGTCTTAAACTACGACAACGATGTTACTAGAAGGCTGGCGGAAAAAGCCCCATGTGAGGTGGTATTTTTCAGCAGGAGTAGTATCCTGGGGAAAGGAGTATATGTCAAAGAAGATTGGATAGTGGAAAACATATACGGGGCAGAAAATAAGGTTATTCCGGTAAAAGATGTGTATATCCCTGGAAAGCACAATCTGGAAAATGCGCTGGCAGCTTGCGCTGTGGCCAGGTTGTGGGGTATAGAAACCGAGGTTATAGCTGATACGTTGAGGTCATTTAAAGGGGTGGAGCATCGTATCGAATACGTAGCTACCATCGATGGGGTAAGGTATTATAACGACTCCAAGGGAACTAATACGGATGCTGCCATAAAGGCCATTGAAGCGCTGGATTACCCTATTATCCTTATAGCAGGAGGGTATGATAAAGGAGAGGATTTTACACCTTTCGTCAGATCTTTTAACGGGAAAGTAAAAGCGCTTATATTGATGGGAGTAACTGCTGACAGGATTGAAAAGTGTGCCAGGGAACAGAATTTTCACAACGTGTATAGGGCAGCGGACATGAGAGAGGCGGTAATGAAAGCAAAGAACTTGGCAAAGGAAGGATACGCGGTTTTGCTGTCACCTGCATGTGCCAGCTGGGACATGTACGATAATTACGAACAAAGGGGGAAAATCTTTAAAGATGTTGTAATGTCATTAGGAGGATAAAAAGTATGAAAAACAGACCCGTTGATTTCAATCTTATGCTTTTTACCATGTTGCTGGTGGCTATTGGGCTGGTAATGGTTTTTAGCGCCAGTTCTGTTATAGCTATGTTCAGGATGAACGACTCTTACTATTTTCTGAAGAGACAATTCCTGTGGGCGGCAATCGGCTTTTTCGCTATGGTGTACATGATGAATTTTGACTACCATCGATTGGAAAAATACAAGAGGCACTTGTTTGTAATAAGCGTGGTATTGCTGGTGCTGGTTTTTGTCCCTGGGGTTGGCATAAATATAAAAGGTGCTAGCAGATGGATAGGATACGGCAATTTAAGTGTACAGCCATCGGAAATAGCTAAAATAGCTATGATAGTATATCTGTCCAGCAACATATCATCTAAACAGGATAGGATAAAGTCATTTTTCAGAGGGGTATTGCCAAATTTAATAATTATTGGGGTGTTTTTCATATTGATAGCGCTGGAACCAAATATGAGCACAGCTGGCATTATCGCTATAGTGGGGTTGATAATAATTTATATAGGAGGAGCAAAGCTTTTTGATATTCTGGGCTTAATAAGTTTAGGCGGTTTATTAGGAGTTGTGATGGTCTTAATGGAACCATATAGGATCAACAGGGTTCTGGCTTTTTTAGATCCCTGGAAGGATATGCAGGGTAAAGGGTATCAGGTCGTTCAATCATTGTATGCTTTAGGATCTGGAGGTATATTCGGAGTAGGTTTGGGTAGGAGCAGGCAAAAGCTCTTTTACATCCCTGAACCTCAAAACGACTTTATATTCTCTATATTAGGAGAGGAATTAGGTTTTATCGGAGCCCTTTTTGTCATCGTGCTTTTCCTGTTGTTCGTAATTAGGGGTTTAAGGATAGCAGCCAAAGCCCCTGACCTTTTCGGATGCCTTTTGGCTATAGGCATAACTTCATTGATAGGTGTGCAATTTTTGTTGAACTTGGCTGTGGTAACGGCCAGTATGCCTCCTACTGGTGTGCCCTTGCCTTTTATAAGTTATGGTGGATCGTCACTTATTTTTACCATGGCGCTGGTGGGTGTGCTTTTGAATATATCCAGATATACCAGCGATGCAAAAACTTAATCAGAGGTCAGGTGGCTGTCGATGCACAGAAGGGTATTAACGCTTTTAATTATTATCGCTCTGTTATCTTCACTAGCGTACGCTGTAGCTAATTCCGGCTATTTTAGAATAAGAGATGTGAAAGTGGCTGGAAATAAAGAAGTACCCACGGCGGAAATCATTAAGCTCTGCGGTGTTAAGGTTGGCGATTTGATTTTTAGGGTAGATAAAAAGGATATTATTGCAAGGCTAAAGAGCAATAGCTATATAAAAAGCGTCAATGTAAATGTAAAGATGCCCGATGAGTTGATACTGCGCGTTTATGAAAGGGTTCCTGTAGGGCTTGTTCCTTATTATGGGTCTTATCTCAAAATTGATGATGACGGTATTGTACTGGAGGAAGGAAAAGCTAAAGGCTCTAATTTACCTGTACTGTACGGTGTGGAATTGGGACAATGGTCTTTAGGGCATAGGTTAAAACCCAAGGATGAGGATCTATTTAAGCAGGCACTAATGGTATTAAAGGCTATCAACGATACCCACATGAACGGCGTGATAGAAGGGGTAGAAATCAACGGATCTGAATTGATTATGAAAGCTCTCCCCGATATAAAGGTCAAAGTGGGACAAGCAGGCGATTTTGAGTACAAGTTAAACTTTCTAAAGCTGATATTAAAAGACATAAAGGATAAAGGCTATAGCAGCGGTACTGTGGACTTAAGCGTGGCCAATCCTACATTTAGCCCTAGCTCTTAATTGTGATAAAGGAGTGGTTATTATGTTTAGAAAAGCTGCAGGACAGGTTTCGGTTGCTGTAGTATTGTTTCTTCTCGGACTAATGATATCGCTTCAGTACAAGACGATTCAATATGGTGGTAACAACGTAAATGTAAAAAGGGTTGAAGAACTTACCGCGCAGATAAAGAAATTGGAAAGCGACAAAGAAGGGCTTATAAACCAGGTGAATTCCCTTCAAAACAAGTTGACAGAATACGAAAATGCCGCTTCAAAGGTCAATGCTGTTACAGATGCGCTTAAAAAGGACAACGAGAAGTACAAGATCATGGCCGGTCTGGAGGCTGTGCGGGGCCCTGGAATTATAGTGACATTAAATGACAGCACAAAGGAAATACAGCCTGGAGACAATGCTAATAATTACATTATACACGATGACGATTTGCTGCAGGTGCTCAACGAGCTAAGAGCTGCAGGAGCAGAAGCTTTATCTTTAAATGGAGAACGGATAATAGCCACTTCTGAGGTGAGGTGCGTTGGTCCTACTGTTGTCGTCAACAACAACAGGTTTGCTGCTCCTTTTGTCATACAAGCTATAGGCGATCCTCAAACTTTGCAGGCAGCATTGGAATTAAAAGGTGGTATTGTAGATGCTTTACGATATTGGGGAATACATGTAAACATAAAGACATCCAACGACATCGATATCCCGGCGTACGGCGGAGTTGTACAGTTTAAGTACGCTAAACCGGTGCCAAGTGGTAAAGGGGGTGGCCAATGATGTGGGGCATAGTAGGAATATTGATAGGGATCATCGCAGGTGTATTCCTCCCGTACAAAATACCCGTGGCCTATTCATCGTATACCGCTGTGGCTATACTGGCTGCACTGGATACAGTTTTTGGAGGCCTGAGGGCGTATCTTGAGAGAAAATTCGACACAAAGGTATTTATTTCAGGTTTTTTTGGAAATGCACTTCTTGCAGGTTTTTTGGCGTATATAGGCGATTTACTGGGCGTGCCAATATACCTTGCGGCTATATTTGCTTTTGGCACCAGGTTGTTTAACAATTTTGCTACAATAAGAAGATATATTATCAGTAAGGGGCATTAAAAAAGAGGAAATCAGCTTTTCTTGTTGAATATTATTATTATAGCTTGGGGGGTAATAGCCATGCGTGAGAGTGATTCCAATGTAGTCCTGGGTTTAGACGTAGGAACGTCCAAGGTCTGTGCCGTTGCGGGTCAGAGGAATAAACACGGAGAGACGCGCATCATTGGCGTTGGCCTGAGTTCATGCAAGGGCATAAAAAGAGGTGTTGTCGTCGATATAGATTCCACTGTAAAAAGCATCCGCGAGGCTGTAGAACAGGTAAAACAGATGTCTAATTTAGATTTCGAAGATGTGACCATAAGTATTCCCGGTGGACATGCATCGTTAATGGACAGTAGAGGTGTAATCGCGGTCTCCAGAGAGGACAGGGAGATAACTGAAGAAGATGTAAATAGGGTGTTGCAAGCAGCCAGGGTGGTTGCATTGCCTTCAGATAGGGAAATAATAGATATAATTCCTCAACAGTATATAGTAGATGGTTACGACGGCATAAAAGACCCCGTAGGAATGATAGGCGTCAGATTGGAAGTAGAGGCTAAGATAATCACAGGCAATATAACCTCTGTGGAAAATCTCTTAAGGAGTATAAACAAAGCGGGTTTAAAGGTAAAAAAGATAATACTGGAGCCATTGGCCACTGCTGAGGTTTTGCTGGAACGCGACGAGAAAGAGCTGGGCGTTGCACTGGTAGACGTAGGTGCAGGTAAAACCAGCGTTTCAATTTTTAAAGAGGGGCATCTTGTAGACACGTATATGTTGCCTGTAGGTGGTGAACATATAACCAACGATATAGCGCAGGGTTTTAAGATATCAACCCAGGAAGCCGAGCAGTTGAAGATAAAATATGGATGCGCAGGCGTGTTTTGCGTAAGAGAAGATGATACAGTGAAACTGCCGTCTACAGGTAGCGGTGTCCAAAAGGATATATCTAGGGCTGACCTGGCTTACATAATGGAGGCTAGGATACAGGAAATACTTTTGATGATAAACAAGGTTATTACGGAGGCAGGTTACAGAGATCAACTCACCTCAGGTATGGTGTTGACAGGTGGCGGTATGGCGCCTATTCACGGTTGTGTGGAATACGCTGAAGAGATATTAAAAATGCCTGTGAGAGCCGATTACCCTAAAATAATAGGGGTTGCTTCCCCTATATATTCTGTAGCTACAGGTGTTGTAGAGTATGTTTTTAAAAACGCAAAACTAAAGGCAGAGCCTACAGAACAAGTTAGTAACAGGAATATCAGACGTAATTATTTTATAGACAAGCTCAAAGAAATACTCAGCGATTTCTTTTAATATTTAAGAGGAGAAAGGGGTTTTTTATGATAGAGTTTGATGTGGATATGGAACAATTTGCACATATAAAAGTGATAGGGGTAGGGGGTGGAGGGAATAACGCTGTAAACAGGATGATCTCCGAAGGGCTTAAAGGGGTTGAATTTATCGCGATTAACACAGATAAACAGGCTTTATACCTTTCAAAGGCAACCCATAAAATACAAATAGGAGAAAAATTGACAAAAGGTCTTGGAGCAGGTGCTAATCCTGAAATAGGTCGAAAAGCCGCTGAGGAGAGCTCTGAGGAGATCTCACAAGCTATTAAAGGCGCCGATATGGTCTTTGTAACGGCTGGCATGGGAGGAGGTACTGGCACAGGTGCTGCTCCCATCGTGGCGCAGATAGCCAAGGAAATGGGGATACTCACCGTAGGTGTGGTGACCAAACCCTTTACTTTTGAAGGCAGGAAGCGGATGAAGCACGCAGAAGAGGGAATAAACGCATTAAAGCAAAAAGTAGACACCTTGGTAACCATTCCTAATGATCGCCTGCTTCAAATCGTGGAAAAGAAAACCAGTATGATTGAGGCGTTTAAAATCGCTGACGATGTGTTGAGGCAAGGGGTGCAGGGTATTTCCGACTTGATAGCGGTGCCTGGTCTTGTAAATCTGGATTTTGCTGACGTGAAGACGATTATGATGGAAACAGGTTTGGCTCATATGGGCATAGGTATAGCTAATGGGGAAAACAGGGCTAAAGAAGCTGCAAAGCAAGCTATACAGAGTCCTTTGCTAGAGACGTCTATAGAGGGAGCTAAAGGAGTTCTTCTGAATATCACAGGAGGAGCCAACTTAAGCCTTTTTGAGGTCAATGAGGCCGCTGAATTTATATATGAAGCCGCGGATCCTGACGCCAATATCATATTTGGTGCGGTGATAGACGAAAATCTACAGGACGAGATAAAGATAACCGTTATAGCTACAGGCTTTGAAAAGAAAGAGTCGGAAAATGTAAACAGAAAAGTAGAAAACCAGCAAGGCATTGCTAATAAGCAGAATGTGCATTTGGACATAGAAAACATAGATCTAGACAGACTAGACATACCCGCGTTTTTGAGAACTCATAAAAAAAGGTAAGCAGTTTGCGTAGGGAAACTGCTATTTTTTTTAATCTCATTATGCCAATATTTTACAAAAATTTTAAGATAAATATGTTAAAATATCAGTAATAAAAGACAAAGCTGCGGCATAAATAAGAGTATGGGCTACTACTACATAAGGTGTTTGGAGGCATGGGATGTACGCCGATGTGCTGTTTATGGAAAATGTAATCTTAAATTACGTTATACTGTCGCTTACGGCGAGATGGGGTAAGTTTAGTTATAAATGGTACAAACTGTTATCAGCTTCTGCCGTGGGTTCGCTGTACGCCGTGGTGATGTACTTACCCTCCATGAGCTTTATGCGAGGTTTTACGCCCAAGATACTGCTTTCCATGTTAATCATAGTTGTCGCTTTTACGCCATCAAGGCTTATCGATTTTTTTCGGCAAATGACTGTATTTTATATGATTACCTTTGCTTTTGGAGGATGCTCAATCGCCCTATACTACCTGGCAGGCAATAACCAGGCGGTAGTCGATGGAGTGTATTATTCTATTGTAGGTGCGTTTTTCGCCGCTATAGTGGTTAAAGCAAGTTTAAACTATATAAATACTAAAATACACAAAGACAGGTTGAGCTTGATTCTGAAAATAGTGGTTGATGGAAAGTCCAATGAGATGACAGCGCTGGTGGACACAGGCAACAGCCTCTATGAGCCTTTGTCGCGCTGGCCTGTAGTGGTGGTGGAATTTAAGAGGGTAGAAAAGCTGTTACCCGAGAGCATAAAGGAATTATACCTAAAGGGGCTGGAAAAGGATTTGACTTCTCTTACTCTGGCATTGGCTGATACCGATTGGATGTCAAGGGTGAGGATCGTGCCTTTTTCTTCATTGGGCAGAGAAAACGGGGTGCTTTTAGGGTTTAAACCTGATAGCATTTTTATAAAGGGTCCTGAGGAAAAAGAGATAAAAAACGTGGTGGTGGCTATTTACAATAATACGCTGTCTAAAAACCAGGAGTACGGGGCACTTCTTCACCCTGATATATTATAGCAGGAGGTATTTTTTATGAAGAGCTGGTGCAAAATCAAATGGAGTGCGCGACTTTTTGTGATCAGGGTGCTGGAACGACTAAAAATAAGGGGAGAATCTGTATTCTACATAGGCGGCAGCGAAGCTCTTCCACCTCCCTTGAGTAGCGATGAAGAGGAATACCTCATGATGAAGTTGCAAAAAGGCGACAACACAGCGAGGACTGTTTTAATAGAACGCAATCTACGCCTTGTGGTATATATTGCTAGAAAATTTGAAAATACCGGAGTGGGAGTGGAAGACCTTATATCCATAGGTACTATAGGGCTTATCAAGGCTGTAAATACCTTTGATCCTTTTAAAAATATAAAATTGGCCACTTATGCTTCAAGGTGTATTGAGAATGAAATATTGATGTATCTCAGGAGGAATAATAAGACAAAAATGGAAGTATCTTTTGATGAGCCGTTAAACGTGGATTGGGATGGGAATGAATTGCTGCTATCAGATGTGTTGGGTACTGACAACGAGGTGGTTTCCAGGAACGTGGAAGAAGATGTGGATAGACAGCTATTGAATGTGGCGATAAAAAGGCTGTCGGATAGGGAAAAAAAGATTATAACGCTGAGGTTTGGCATTAACGGAGAAGTAGAGAGGACGCAAAAAGAGGTTGCAGATATGCTGGGTATATCGCAATCTTATATATCAAGGTTGGAAAAGCGCATAATAAAAAGGCTTAGAAAGGAAATGAATAAGATGGCATAACGGGAATAAATAAGCCCTCCCAAGGCAATAATTTTTTATAGATGAGACGGGAGGGAAACTATATGCTCAATAATAAAGTAGAGATATGCGGTGTTAACACGTCAAAACTTCCTGTGTTAAAGACCAGCGAGATGAAGGATTTGCTCATGAGGCTAAAAAACGGCGATAAAGAAGCCAGGGAAAAGTTTATATACGGCAATTTAAGGTTGGTGCTGAGCGTTATACAAAGGTTCAATAATAGAGGCGAACACGTAGATGACCTGTTTCAGGTGGGATGTATAGGCCTTATAAAAGCCATTGACAATTTTGACTTATCTCAGAACGTCAGGTTTTCTACTTATGCGGTGCCTATGATTATAGGAGAAATAAGGAGGTATCTGAGAGATAATAATTCCATAAGGGTGAGCAGGTCGTTAAGGGATATCGCTTACAGAGCACTACAGGCGAGAGATAAGCTCATCGCTGAAAACGGCAGAGAGCCTAATATTTCCGAGGTAGCTAAAGAATTAGATCTTCCCAGGGAAGAAGTCGTGTTTGCATTAGATGCCATTCAGGAACCTGTTTCCCTTTTTGAGCCCATATACCACGATGGCGGAGACGCCATTTACGTCATGGATCAGGTGGGCGATAGCAAAAACAACGATGAGATGTGGCTGGAGAGCATATCTTTAAGTGAGGCTTTGAATAAATTAAACGAAAGGGAAAGGCATATACTCAACCTGAGGTTTTTTCAAGGTAAAACCCAGATGGAAGTAGCTGAAGAGATAGGGATATCTCAGGCGCAGGTATCTAGGTTGGAGAAATCCGCGCTAGCTCACCTGAGAAAGTATATATAAGAGTGCGTTTAATGCTATAATAATATCGGGGGGAGATATGAGTGGTAAGTACTACTGATCTGGCACAAAAAGAGGTTATAAATGTTGTGGATGGCAGGCGATTGGGTTTTATAAGCGACATAGAAATAAATTTAGAAGAAGGGCGGGTAGAAGCCCTTATATTGCCAGGACAAGGAAAATTTTTGGGTATTTTTGGAAGAGAGAGCGAAAAGGTCATACCGTGGTCCCATGTTAAAAAAATAGGCCACGATGTGATATTGGTCCAGTATGAAGGTGTAGATATAATAGAAAAGGATAATGATTCAGAGCGTTAGTTGTGCTTAGCACGACTTTTATTATATAATTAAATAGGACAAGGGGGATGTAAAGTGAAGTGCCCATATTGCGGCTGTATAGATACAAAGGTAATTGACTCGCGGCCAGTGGAAGACAATACAGCGATAAGGAGAAGGCGTGAATGCGCCCGGTGCCAAAAGCGGTTTACCACCTACGAAAAAATTGAAGACATGCCTGTTATGGTCATTAAAAAAGACGGCTCGAGGCAGACTTTTGACAAAACCAAGATACTGGCAGGCATACTTAAAGCCTGTGAAAAGCGACCGGTATCCATTGAGACTTTAAGGGAATTCGTAGACGATGTGGAGAGGAGGGTATATGAGAGCGTAGATAAGGAGATAACCACCTCGCAGATAGGTGAGATGGTCATGGAAAAATTGATTGACTTAGACCAGGTGGCATATGTCAGGTTTGCGTCGGTTTACAAAGACTTTAAGGACATCCACAGTTTTATGAATGAGCTGCAAAAGCTCATGGATAAACGGGAAGGAGAAAGCCTTAATGCAACAAAAGATACTTGTGGTTGAAGATGAGGTGCACATAATAGAGCTTCTTAAGTACAACATAGAACTGGCCGGATATCAAATGATTTATGCGGATAATGGCAAAGAGGGCATAAACCTTTGCGTAGAGCAGCATCCTGACCTTGTAATACTGGACCTTATGCTACCCGATATAGACGGCTTTGATGTGTGCAAAATATTGAAAAAGGATGAGCGGACAAAGGATATACCTGTGATAATGTTGACAGCAAGAGGGGAAGAAGTGGATAAGGTATTGGGTTTAGAATTGGGAGCGGATGACTACATCACAAAGCCCTTTAGTATAAGGGAATTGATGGCCAGGATAAAAGTGGTTTTAAGGCGCTTTAGAGCCGAAGATAGAAAGGAGCAGAAGGGCGCTGATGAACCTATCGTCATAAGGGATATAACGATTTTACCTGATAAGTTTCAGGTACTCAAAGGTGGCGTACCTGTGGAGCTTACTTTAAAGGAGTTTGAGCTTTTAAAGCTTTTAGCGGAAAACAAGGACAAGGTAATGGCGAGAAACCTTTTGCTTGATAAAGTGTGGGGTTATGAATACATGGGTGAGACAAGGACGGTGGATGTTCACATACGGCATTTGAGAAAAAAGCTGGGAGATGAAAATACCTATCCACCGTATATAGAGACCGTAAGGGGAATTGGATATAAATTGAACAGCAAAGGTGAATAAAAATGCGCAAAAAGCTCTTTATAACTTATTCTGTATTGCTTCTCCTGGGCGTGAGTTGTACGAGCTTTTTTTTTCTCAGCGCCATATCAAAGGGCGATATAAAGCACATAATAATGTATATAACGCTATCTGTTCTCCTAGGCTCTTCTATAGCTGTTTTGCTAGGCATAAGGTTTTTAAAACACATAACTCAGCCGATTTATGAGATAACGAAAATCGCCGAGGACATCTCCAATGGCAAGTTAACACAGCCTATAAACGACGATTACGAAGACGAGATAGGCATGCTGGCCAGGGCCATTAAAAAAATGACAGAGAGGCTAAACCTCACGATCAGCGAGCTGTACGACAGAAATGCTAAATTAGAGGCGGTGTTGACTAGCATCGTCAATGGGGTTGTGGCTATAGATAATGAAGAGAAGGTATTGCTGATTAACAACGCTGCAGCGAAGATACTGGGGTTAAATGCAGATGATGTTATTGGCAGACACATATTGGAGTTGATGAGAAGCAGCAAAATGCATGACATCATAGAGGATATATTGAAGAATAAGAGGTATTATGAAAGCGAAATAGAATTGTTTTACCCTGAGTACAGGTATCTTAAGATTTACACCAATCCCATTAGGACACCTGTAGTATCCGGTTATCAACTTTATGGGGAAAATGCAGAAGCAGGTCTTGTCATAGTCCTGAACGATGTAACGGAGATAAAAAAACTGGAAAAGATGAGATCTGAATTTGCTGCAAATGTTTCCCACGAACTCAGAACCCCTTTGACATCTATAAAAGGCTTTGTAGAGACGCTGAGGGAGGGCGCTCTGGAAGACAAAAACACAGCCGATAAATTTTTAGAGATTATAGACCTGGAGACAGAGAGATTGACGAGGCTTATTAACGATATACTGACGTTATCAGAGATCGAAGGGCTAAAAGGTGATATTAAACTTGTGCCTGAAAAGGTAAAAGACATCGTGGAAGAGGTTATATATATGTTAAAAAATCAAGCTGAAGAGAAAAACATCACTGTAACCTATGATATTAAGCCGCCAGAATTGGTAATGAATACTAATAGAGACAGGATGAAACAAATGCTGCTTAACCTGGTTGAAAATGGTATAAAGTATACGGGTGTCAGGGGTCACGTGGACATTAAAGTCAATGCTGAAGGCGAGAAAGTGGTATTCTCTGTAAAAGACGACGGCATAGGGATACCTAAAGAGCATATTCCGCGATTGTTTGAAAGGTTTTATCGCGTGGACAAAAGCAGGTCAAGAAAATTAGGGGGGACAGGTCTTGGGCTAGCCATCGTAAAACACATCGTAAACTCCTTTAACGGAACTATAACTGTAAAAAGCGAGGTAAAAAAGGGTACGGAATTTATAATACAGTTGCCTCTGTCAAAGGCAGACAGTTAACATATATTTAACATATACTTAACTTTGATTTAACATAAAGGATGTTGAATACTGTTAATATTATTTGGGATGCAATATAAAAACAAAAAGGGGTAAAGTTATGAAAAGCGATAAGGTAAAAAACGTTTTGGGAAAGTATTTTACTTTTATCTGCGCCGGTCTCATGATTATTACTACGGTCTTTATAGTTTACTTTATAGCCTCTCAAGGGCTTATGACGTTTGTAAAGGACAAAGTATCTCTTTCGGAATTTTTATTTTCTTCCAAGTGGAATCCTGGTGCGCCTAAATCTGAAGGAGGTCCTTATGTGGGAGCGTTAGCCTTTATACTTGGCTCCCTGGCGGTGTCTTTATCCTCTCTGGTATTAAGCACTCCTTTAAGCATATCTGTGGCGATTTTTATGGTGGAGATATCTCCTCATTCTATGCGCAATTTTTTGCAGTCGGTAGTGGAGCTATTTGCAGGTATACCGTCAGTGGTATATGGGTGGATAGGCTTGAGCGTCTTGGTGCCTTTTATAAGGCATAGGATTGGGGGCATGGGTTTTAGCTTGCTGGCGGGCACTATAGTGTTGGCCATTATGATCTTTCCTACCATAACCACTGTATCAGTAGATAGCCTTAGGTCTTTGCGCAGTGAGCTCAAAGAAGCCTCGTACGCCTTGGGTGCTACGAGATGGCAGACCTTGAGAAAAGTGCTATTGCCTGCTGCGCTGCCAGGTATACTCACAGGGGTCGTCCTAGGGCTGGCCAGGGCTTTTGGTGAAGCTTTGGCGGTGCAGATGGTCATAGGGAACGCTGTGCGCATACCGACTTCTTACCTTGAACCCATACACACCATGACGAGCATCTTGACGATGGACATGGGTAATACCGTTGCTGGATCCTTGTGGAATAACGCTTTGTGGTCTATCGCGCTGCTGTTGCTCATGTTTTCTTTTACGTTTATCCTCATAATAAGGGTTATAGGGAAAAGGAGGCAATATAGATGAATGCCAAAATCGGCGATAAGGTGGCCACGGTCTTCTTCAGTGCGGTGGCGGCCTTTGTGATTTTGCTGTTATTTGCTATAATAGGTTATATACTGTTCAACGGCCTGGAGGTCGTCAATTGGCATTTTATATCCACTCCACCGACATTTATGAAAGCAGGGGGAGGTATTGCGCCACAGCTTTTTAATTCTATACTCCTTTTGGTAGTTTCCATGATTATAACCGTACCTATAGGGTTGGGAGCAGGCATCTACCTGTCGGAATTTGCTAAACCTGGTCCTTTAACCGATACCATAAGGGTGAGTATAGAGTCTCTGGCCTCATTGCCTTCTATAGTAGTAGGGCTTTTTGGCTTGATAGTGTTTGTGAAGGCGATGGGATGGGGATTTTCCATAGTAGCGGGAGCTATGGCTCTGGCGGTGTTAAATCTTCCTGTAATGACCAGGGTTTCGGAAGATGCTATAAGAAGTGTTAGCAACGAACTAAGAGAAGCCAGTTTTGCGCTGGGTGCCACCGAGTGGCAGACCATTACGAGAGTGCTTATAAAAGCAGCTCTTCCCTCACTCATCACAGGTATAATACTCACGGCAGCAAGGGTTTTTGGAGAAGCAGCAGCATTGCTTTACACTGCAGGTATGAGCACACCTATACTCGATTTCCAAAATTGGAATCCTGCTGCAGTTAACTCGCCTTTGAGGCTTTTTAGGCCTGGAGAGACGTTAGCTGTTTATATATGGAAAGTTAATTCAGAGGGGTTAGTTCCTGATGCTGCGCGGATCGCCAATGGCGCTTCAGCTGTTTTAGTCATTTGCGTTTTGCTCTTTAATCTGATATCTAGATGGCTGGGAAAAATCATATACAGAAAAATAACTGGTGATTAATTTGTAAATTTATGTTATAATGTATATATGTACTGAAAGGAGAAAACGGGTTGAATAAGGTACATGTAGAAAATCTAAATCTCTATTATGGAGATTTTCATGCTTTAAAAAACGTAAATATTGAAGTTAAGGCAAACACGGTTATGGCGCTTATAGGGCCTTCGGGATGCGGTAAGTCTACTTTTCTCCGGGTAATAAACAGGATGAACGACCTTATTCCAGGAGTGAAGATAACAGGTACCGTAAAATTAGATGGCGTAGATATATACAACGACTTTGATGTCTTGGAACTGAGAAAGCGCGTGGGTATGGTGTTCCAAAAACCTAATCCCTTTCCCATGTCGGTTTACGATAATGTGGCGTACGGTCCACGAATTCACGGAATAAAAAACAAGAAGAAATTAGACGAAATCGTTGAAAGAAGCCTAAAGGCAGCTGCATTATGGGATGAGGTTAAGGATAGGTTAGGCAGGTCTGCTATGGGGTTATCGGGGGGACAGCAACAGAGATTGTGCATTGCCCGCACGCTGGCTATTGAGCCGGATGTCATTTTGATGGATGAGCCTACGTCTGCATTGGATCCTATATCCACAGCGAAAATTGAGGACTTAATAGATATTTTAAAGAAAAAGTATACTATTATCATCGTGACCCATAATATGCAACAGGCAGGCAGGATTTCTGATTTTACATCTTTCTTTTTAAACGGAGAAGTAGTAGAAAGCGGTCCGACTGATGAGGTGTTCTACAGGCCCAAAGACAAGCGTACCGAGGACTATATAACAGGTCGATTTGGATGATGGCGATGGATCAAGGAGGGAAGGGCTTTGGCGGCGAGAACTCATTTTGATCAAGAATTGGAAAAAGTGCACTTACACATACTCAAAATGGGAAGTATGGTAGAAGAATCGATAGATAAAGCCATTGAAGCGTTAATAAAGCAGGACGGACAGATGGCTGATGCCGTTATAAACGGCGATGACAAGATAGACGACATGGAGGTTTTCATCGAAAACGAATGCGTCAGGTTGATTGCCACTCAACAACCTATGGCAAGGGATTTGAGAACTATCTTTACAGCGATAAAACTCATAACAGACCTGGAGCGCATAGCAGATCACGCGGTGGATATAGCCAAGAATACCAAAAGGCTTGTCAACGAAGTGTATATCAAGCCTTTGATAGATATACCCAGGATAGCCGATATAGTGAAGCGTATGTTAAGGGATGCGCTTACGTCTTACATCAATACTGATGTGGATCTGGCTGTGCGCACGTGTAAACTAGACGATGAAGTGGATGGCTTACATTCCCAGATTTACAGGGAACTAATAACCCTTATGCTGGAAGATCCCAAAAATATAAAGCAAGCTACCAGTTTTTTGTTTATAAGTAGTTACCTGGAGCGCGTTGCGGATCACGCTACAAATATATGCGAATGGGTTATATTTGTGGAAACAGGTGAGCATAAAGATTTAAACGATTGATTTTCACTGCAAAAAGAGCCCGCTATTACGGCAGGCTCTTTTTGCATATAATGAACTTTCCCAGGGCAACATATTCGTAGAAAAGAAAATGCGAGGTGTGTGCTAATGCCGCTGGGATACGTTCTGCTTATGATTGTAGGGGTTCTGGTGGTTTTCGGATTTGCCCATAGGGTTTTGGATCGCATGGGTTTATCCGACAAGATAGCTTTGGTAGTTATAATCGCTATGATTATAGGTTCGTTTATGCCAGATATATCTTTAGGTAGGTTGATAGCTTTAAATGTAGGAGGCGCCCTGATACCTTTAGCCTTATGTGTGTATTTGATCGTAAAGTGCGATACATCTGCTGAAAAGGTACGGGCTATAACGTCAGCGCTGTTGACAGGCATAGCGATTTTTGCCGTTGCAAAAATTATACCCAATGAGCCTGAAGCTATGATAATCGAGCCCATGTTGGTCTACGGCGTAACTGGGGGTATAATAGCGTATCTTTCAGGCCGATCCCGAAGATCTTCGTTTATCGGCGGCGTAATGGGTATAATCATAAATGACATTATTCAGATGGCAGTAAATGCGGCGCGAGGCGTGTCACAGCCTGTAGTGTTGGGAGGCGCTGGCTTTTTAGACGCGATAGTCTTATCAGGTATAATCGCCGTTATCCTTGCTGAATTTGTAGGAGAAATCAGGGAAAGACTGCAAGGAGGTACTGAAAAAAAAGAGTTGCATTATGAAAACGGTGCCTTTACCAGCAGCATAGGACTTAAAGATGAAAACAAAGCGACCATTCAGGGAAGAGGTGAGGGCGATGAACAAGAGCCAATGGCTAACAGCGATAAATAAGGCTTTTGCTTTTTTACTAATTGTTACATGCTTTATACCTTATGGAAAAGCTTTTGCAGATAACATGGAAAAAGAAGGCTATTACACCGTGTACGAAGAAGGCACCGACAAAGTTGTATTCAGGATATCATGGGATCTTACAAAAGGGGATAATTATTTAAGCAGCGATAATAGTTACTATGAGATAACGAGGGTCGATAAAAAGTCCAAAAAAGCGTTTGCAAAATTTATCAAAAAGGTGGATTTACCTCAAATAGAAGAAAAGTTATCCCAGGTCAATGTGGCTAATGTGCCTAGGGTGGTAGGGATATACTCAACTCACAGCGACGAATCATATATACCATCAGACGGTGCAGCTAGTATTTACGGCCACGGTGGGATTTACGATGTGGATGCGGCGTTGGCTTCTTCGCTGAGAAAGAAAGGTATAAAGGTTATATTCGATAGGACACTGCACCTTCCCCACGATGCCTATGCTTATGCCAGGTCTAGAAGGACGGCACTGAGGCTATTAAAAGAAGGGGCAGGGGCTATTTTAGATATACACAGGGACGCTGCTCCCAAAGAGGATTATATAAGGACAATAAACGGCACGCCTGCCACTGGCGTAAGACTTGTAGTGGGAAAGGCCAGTACCAATATGGCCGCCAACCAGCAGCTGGCCTATAAAATGAAAGCGATAGCTGATAAAAAAAGTCCTGGCCTAGTAAAAGACATTTTCTTTGGATCAGGAGATTACAACCAGGGCCTTACACCTCGATCTATATTGATAGAATTTGGCACAGATACCCATACAAAGGAGAGGGCCATTAAGGCTGCAGATATGTACGCTGATGTAATATCCGCTGTTTTTTTTGGAGATACTTCTAAAAAACCCACAGCTTTAGGGGGGATAACCAGAACCACTCCATCTGAGAGGCGGGCAGCAGGTACCGGTATATTTGCAGCAGTTATCGTAGCGGTTGTGGCCGTGGTAGGATTTGTGTTAATAAGTATGGGTTATGGAAAAGAGTTGGGCTCTAAATTGTCCAAATTTGTAAGAGAGGAATTTTCCAGCTATATGGGAAAAATTAAAAAAAGAGAAGGCAAGAGGAAGAACGACCATTGAAGATCGTGTATACAAGTTATTGGGGTACCTATTCAGCGCTGTTAAAAGCTATGATTCGAGTTTGCGCATGGACGTCTCTACCGCCATATGAAGACAAGCGAATTCCCATATCTCTCTTTTGCAAAGCGAGTTATGGGGATTTGCTGTATATAGGTGTTGATGAAAAATTAAATGAAGTCTATATACTAGGCCATAGGGGGTTGTCAGATGTTATCGAGAACGCGCTGTGGGGATTGCAAAAAATTTTTGACTTACGCGACGATGATGTAATATTTATAGATACCCAGGGCTATGAAGACCCGTGGGATAGCTTATTTATAAGGCTTATAAACCATGGTATATGCAGTGATATGTTAAAGCGCGCATTGTATAAAAAATTCCAAATAAAGTTAGAAAGAGGTGAAATACCCTGGTAATAATCTACACTTGTTACGGAGGCGCCCATAGCTCTGTGGTAGCTGCTGCTATTCACGTGGGAATGCTTCCTTCAGACAGGATTCCATCTTACATCGAAATTGCGTCAGTTCCTTATTACGACCGCACTGATTCAAAATTCATAGGTATTCCGCTTTTTATGGGTATGGACTTACAGGAAAATCGGGTGTATGCCATGGGCATGAAAAACGGTGAAGCAATGATAGAGCGTATTATGTACCAATATCTCAGCAGCTACGGCATAGCAAAAAGCGAATTGATATTTGCAGACGCCTTTAGCACTCTCAGCGTCATCACCAAGCTTGGAGGCTTTATATCTCGTAGATTGCAGCTTGTGAGCCTGGGGAGACCCCTGACAATATGGGGGATAATGAAAAATTATGGCAAACTTGTTAAATTGGTCGATGATACAAAAAATAAAGTCTTGACTTAATCGAATTAATACCTGATAATAATTGATAGGTGAGGTATATTGAGTGAAAAGCTGATCGTAGGGGTAGAGAGGGACAGCATTGCCGAAAGCCTGGGAATAAATCCCGGGGACAAGCTTGTGGCTATAAATGGTGTGTCTGTCCGCGACGTTTTAGATTATATTTTTTATACCACTGACGAAGATGTTGTAATTGATATAAAAAAAGCCGATGGCCACATCGCCAGGTACAGGGTGTCCAAGGAGTACGATGAAGACATAGGGCTGGTATTTGAGGATGGCCTTATGGACAAACCGCGGGTGTGCGCCAATAAATGTGTTTTTTGCTTTGTGGATCAGATGCCTAAAAACATGAGAAAAACCCTGTATTTTAAGGACGACGATTACAGGCTTTCTTTTTTGCATGGCAATTTCATCACATTGACCAATGTCGACTATAATGATATCCAGCGCATTGTGGAGATGAGATTAAGCCCGCTTTATATCTCGGTGCACGCTACAGATGACGACGTAAGGGCAACCCTTATGAGAAATCCTAAAGCAAGGGGCATTATGCAAAAATTGAGAGTGTTGGTCAGTGGAGGTATAAGCCTGCACTGCCAGCTGGTGATAGCAAGGGGTATTAACGACGGCGAAATACTGGATAAGAGCATAGGCGACCTTGCAAGCCTTCACCCTGGTGTCTTATCCATAGCTGTGGTACCGGTGGGGTTGACTGCACATAGGGAAAACCTGATGAATATAACGCCATGGGATAGTTCATCATCGCAAGAAATAGTCAAACAGGTAGAAAGATGGGGAAAGGAATTTAAAAAGAGATTGGGTACGCCTGTAGTATACGCAGCAGACGAATTTTACGTAATGGCTGGCGTAGATGTCCCGGAGGCTAGTTATTACTGTGGTTTTCCTCAGATTGAAAATGGCGTAGGTTTAATGGCCAAGTTTAAAAGTGAATTTCACGATGCATTAAAGCGTTACGCTCATAGGACTTCTAGGGTTAAAAAGGTATCTATAGCCACCGGAATTTCTGCTTGTGATTTTATAAAGAGGTTGTCGGAGGAATTGATGGAGTGCATTGATGTGGATGTGCAAGTTTACGGTATAAAAAATGATTTTTTTGGCCACAGCGTTACAGTGGCTGGCCTTGTTACGGGGAAAGATCTTATAGGTCAATTAAAAGGCAAAGGTCTGGGTCAAAGGCTTATAATTCCAGATGTCATGTTGAAATCAGGAGAAAAAGTTTTTTTGGATGACACCACTGTCGACGATGTAAAGAGGCAGTTGAACGTAGATGTGGTGGTATCGCCTGTTGACGGTGAAGAATTTATAAAAAATGTAATAGGGGAGATGTAAATGCCAGGTTCAATTGTCGCTATTGTAGGCAGACCCAATGTAGGTAAATCCACGTTGTTTAACAGGCTTGCAGGCAAGAGAATAGCTATAATAGAGGATAAACCGGGCGTTACCAGGGATAGGCTGTATCATACTTGCGAATGGGCCGGAAAGGTTTTTACCATTGTAGACACAGGCGGTATAGATGTGGGTTCGACGGATACATTGTTTCAGCAGATTAGGAAGCAAGCGCAAATAGCTATAGATACAGCAGACGTGGTGGTATTTGTGGTGGATGCTAAGGAAGGGCTTTTGCCTGCGGATTGGCAGATCGCGGATATCTTGAGAAAATCCAATAAGCCTGTTATTGTGGCGTGTAATAAAGTAGACAGCGCTAAGATGCGAGAGAGCTCCTATGAATTTTACGGGTTAGGATTTGATCACGTTCACATGATTTCTTCTGTAAACGGAACAGGTACAGGGGACCTACTGGATACTATAGTTAAACTTTTGCCTGATAGTCATCATGAAGAATATGATGAGGATACGGTTAAAGTAGCTGTTATAGGCAGGCCCAATGCAGGCAAATCTTCTATAATAAATAAGGTGTTAGGCGAAGAGAGGGTAATAGTCAGCGATATACCGGGTACTACCAGGGATGCTATAGATACTCCTTTTGAGATAGACGGAAAAAAGTATGTCTTTATAGACACAGCCGGGATAAGGCGAAAGAGCAAAATAGAGGAATCGGTGGAATACTACAGCGTGCTTAGGGCTATGTCGGCAATTGATAGGTCAGATGTATGCCTTATGGTGATTGACAGCTATGAAGGCATAGTGGAGCAGGATACAAAGATAGCTGGTTACGCTCATGAGCAAGGCAAAGGGATGATAATCCTCATGAATAAATGGGATAAAGTGGAGAAAGATACCAGGACCGCAATAGAGTATACCAAGATTATAAGGAACAGGCTGGATTTTATATCTTATGCGCCGATTTTGTTCGTATCAGCCAAAACCGGCCAGAGGATACCTCGCATAATCGAGACTATAGATGAAGTAGCAGCTGAGAGGTCCAAGAGGCTTGCCACAGGTGTGTTAAATGATATGTTAAATGAGGTCCTTGCTACCAACCCGTTGCCCTCTGCTGGCGGCAAACACGTCAAGTTGTATTACGGAACACAAGTAGCGGTAAAGCCTCCTACCTTTGTTTTCTTTTCCAATTATCCGGAGGAGGTACATTTTTCATATGTGCGCTTTCTGGAAAATCATATAAGAAAGTTATTTGGATTCGAGGGAACGCCTATAAGGATCAAAATAAAAAAGCGCGGAGAAGTGTAAAAGAGGGGAGAATTTATGCATATTTTGTGGTCGATTCTGGTTATTTTGGCATCTTATCTTATAGGGGGATTTAATTCTGCGTATTACATCGGAAGGCTATGGGGAGTAGACGATATAAGAAAATACGGCAGCGGCAATCCAGGGACTACTAATGTACTGAGGATCGTAGGTAAAAGAGCGGCTTTTTTTACGTTACTGTTTGATGTGGCAAAGGGTTTAGTGGCTGTATCGTTAGGTCTTCTTTTAGTTAAAAGCTCAGGAGTCGCTATTTTATGCGGGTTGGCTGTAATAATAGGGCATAATTACCCCGTGCAGCTAGGGTTTAAAGGAGGAAAAGGCATCGCCACGAGTATAGGAGTTATATTTCTTCTTAGCCCTCTAGCAGCGCTTTGCTCTCTTTTAATTGGCCTTGTAGTAATTGCTATAACTAAATACGTATCCCTGGGGTCCATTATAGGTTCTGTGCTCTTTCCTGTATTTGTAGCTGTATTCAATGGTTCATGGCAGTATATCCTTTTTGGCGTTGTTATGGCGTTGATGGCTGTATACAGGCATCGAGCAAACATCAGCCGATTGGCCAGTGGAACTGAGTCCAGAATAAAATTGTATTAATATAAGATGTAATAATTCCTGACCTCCTCTAATATATATGTATTGTTAGAATGTTGCGTATTATAGATGGGATATCATATATCGGGGAGGTCGGGTCGATGGAGTTTGACGTATACAAAGACATTGCTGAGCGCACCGAGGGAGATATATATATCGGCGTCATAGGGCCTATCAGGACAGGAAAGTCTACCTTTGTCAAAAGGTTTATGGAACAGCTAGTTATACCACATATAGATAATGCTTATAAGAGAGAAAGGGCGAAAGACGAATTGCCTCAAAGCGCTGCGGGTAAGACCGTTATGACGGTGGAACCCAAGTTCGTCCCTAATGAAGCTATAGAGATAAGTATAGCGGAAAATATAAGGTTTAGAGTGAGAATGATTGACAGCGTAGGTTACCTTGTGAGAGGAGCCTTGGGGTATACCGAGGGTGAAAAGCCCAGAATGGTAAAAACCCCTTGGTCTGACGAAGATATGCCTTTTGAAAAAGCAGCTGAATTGGGAACTCGAAAGATCATCACGGAGCACTCTACCATAGGAATCCTCGTTACCACCGATGGCAGTATCACCGATATACCCAGAGAAAATTACGTGGAAGCGGAAGAAAGGGTGGTAAAGGAGTTAAAAGAGATCAATAAACCTTTTATCATCGTCTTAAATACGGCAAAGCCTGACGAACAGGATACCAAAAACCTAAGGGATATACTGGAGGAAAAATACGATGTTCCTGTGATGATCCTCGATGTCATGAAAATGGATTCTGACGATATAAAAGATATTTTGCAGAAAGTTCTTTTTGAATTTCCAATAAGAGAAATAAACTTCAATATGCCCAAATGGGTTGATGTACTGGAAAGCGAACACTGGCTTAAAAGCGGAATAATCTCCGCAGTTAAAGATGCAGTTAAGGATATGTTTAAAATTCGAGATGTGGATGAATGCATCGGCGTATTGGGCGAATGCGAATACATTGAAAGCTGGGCTGTGGATAGGATAAATTTAGGCGAAGGGATAATCTCTGTTATAATAAAACCTGTGGAGAATCTGTATTTTAGGGTGCTAAGCGAAGTCTCAGGGTGTGAGATTAAAGGCGATTATCAGCTTATAAATCTCCTGAAAGAGCTGGCATATACCAAAAAAGAATACGACAGGCTGTCTAATGCCCTTGAAGAGGTTAGAAACAGGGGCTATGGCGTCGTGATGCCCTCTCCTGAGGAGATAAAGCTGGAAGAGCCTGAAATCATAAAGCAAGGAGGCAGGTTTGGGGTACGGTTAAAAGCCAGTGCTCCATCGCTGCACATCATGAGGGTTGATATACAGACGGAGGTATCTCCAATAGTAGGCACGGAAAGGCAAAGCGAGGAATTTGCTAACTACCTTATGCAGCAATTCGAGAGCGATCCTGCAAAGATATGGGAGGCAAACCTCTTCGGAAAATCCCTTGACGATCTGGTGAAAGAGGAGATGCAGAACAAGCTCACCAATATGCCTGAAGAGGTTCAGGAAAAGTTGAAAATGACGTTGCAGAGAATAGTAAACGATGGCGGCGGTGGGATACTTTTCGTGATATTGTAAAACAGGTATCGGAATCGTGAGTGGTGGGGAGCAAGAATACAAAGACCGGGCGGGAAAGCTCACGGGTTTACTAGTGGGATGAAAGCCCGGCTATTTTTGTCAATGCCGCAAACAGGGAGGAGGGAATACGCTTGAGTTATATAAGGTTAGCTAAAATTGAAGATGTAGCTAGTATGAGTAGAATACACGCTTTAACGTGGAAAGAAGCTTATAAAGGTTTGATACCGCAAGAATATCTAAATGGGATTTCGGAAGATAAATGGATCAAGCCATTTACCGATGCGTTATCTAATAAATTGCATGAAGCGGCGATAATAAATAATGGAGAAACTGATACTGGATGTGTTTGCTTTGGCAAATCGCGTGATGGAGAAACTGGATATGGAGAGATCATATCTATATATGTTTTACCGGCATATTGGTCAACTAAGCAAGGTTATGAGTTAATGAATTTTGCTTTAAATAGATTGAAAAAGCAAAATTTTGATTATTGTCACCTTTGGGTTTTGGAAGGTAAATTACAATTTTTTCCTTTAAAATAAACACTTGATTTTTTTTTATTTATGTTTTATAATACTTTCTGTAATTGTTCTGGGTGTAGCGCAGGTGGTAGCGCGCCATCTTGGGGTGGTGGAGGTCGCGAGTTCGAGTCTCGCCACTCAGACAGAAATAAAGAACTACCTTCGAAGTGAAGGTAGTTTTTTATTTTACATTTTCCCTTTTTTTTGTTAAAATGATATTGTGGTGTGGGGTATGAATAAAAAATTCTGGGCGTTTGCTTTGTGTGCCGTTGTTTCTGTGGCTTTTTACGGCGTATTAAGATTTCAGCTGAACGCTCCTGAGATTGCAGTGGTTACTTATGGGACATTGGAGGAACATTTTTATACTGAAGCTCGGGTATTTTACGATCAGCGAGTTATAAATTCGCCTATAAACGGAAGGCTTGTAAGAATTGCAGAAGAAGGCCAGAGGGTGAGCAAAGGAGATGTAATAGCCCGTATAGATGGCAGCGAAGCTAACGTGTATATGGAAAAATTGAAGGATATCGATGATCAGATCAGCAAAATCAAGGAGGCTGGCAATGGCATTTTTTCAAGAGACATAGCCAGCATTAACAAGATGATTGATGAAGACATGAAAAAACTCCAGGAAGCCGTAAACCGTGGAGATTCCGCCAGCGTGGAAAAATACCGCCAAGACATAAAAAAGCTCAATGACGAGAGAAAAAGGATAGCTAAGGTTTCGGGCTTTAATGTGGACGAGATAATCTCCCTATTAAAGCAAAGAAAAGAGATTTTATCTAAGTTAAGTAAAAACTCCATTCAGCTGATGGCACCACAACCAGGTCTTTTACATTATATATCCAACAAGCAAGCTGTTTCGGCAGGACAGGTGGTTGTCAGCCTTATAGATAATTATCAGTGGTATATACAGTTTCACACTGGTGTAGGCGATTTAAAACAAGGTCAGCTGGTTGATATAGAATTTTCCGATTACAGTGTTCCTGTTAAGTTTTACGTGTCCAGCGTTAAAAAAACCAATTCTGGTTACGATGTGGTGTTGTCCACTACGTATTATGTCAAAGACTTTTATAAAAAACGAAATGAAAAGGTCAAAGTGGTGTTAAAAAATGTAGAGGGATTGAAAATTCCTCGATCCGCGTTATCGAAAAAGGGCGATATTACGGGGGTTTACGTGTTAAAAGAGAAGCCGGTCTTTTACCCTGTTAAAGTGGTATCCGCTTATGGGAAATACGCTATAGTGGAGAACGAGAATGCGGGCGGTGGCATCAAAGTCTACGATGAAATCATTATAGATAGGCGAGGTGAGGGCGGTGGACGTAAGGACTAACATAGAGGCTATCAAGTCCAACATCCAGCGAGCGTGTAAAAAGGCAGGCAGAGATCCCTCTGAAGTAACTATTATGGCGGTTACTAAAACCATCCCAGTGGAAAGAATAAAGGAAGCAATAGCGTGTGGCATAAAAGTTATAGGAGAAAACAGGGTCCAGGAGCTGGTAAAGAAATATCCTCTTATTGGTGGCGATGTAAAGTGGCATATGATAGGGCACCTGCAAGTGAATAAGGTTAAGTACATAGTAGATAAGGTGGAGCTCATACATTCGTTGGATTCTGTAAAACTTGCTCAGGAGATAGACAAAAGGGCAAAGGCCATAGGTAAAAGACAAAATGTGCTTATAGAGATTAACATTGGCGGGGAAGATACTAAATACGGGATAAAACCAGAGGAACTGGGGGATTTTATAAAACAGATAGAGGGATTTGAAAATCTATGCGTTCAGGGGTTGATGACCGTTGCGCCTATAGTCACTGCACCTGAGGATGTGAGACCGTATTTTAAAAAGATGAAGCAGCTTTACGACGAATTAAAGGACATGAAATCCCGTATTATAGATGCAAGATATCTTTCCATGGGAATGACATCTGATTATGTGGTTGCGGTGGAGGAAGGTGCCAATATAGTGAGGATCGGCACCGGTATTTTCGGGCCGAGAAACTATGATAAGTGAAAAGGGGGATTAATGTGAACGTCATTGAGCGCATAATGTCGTATCTTGGCCTTGAAGAAGATGCAGAGGATGGAGAAGAAGGCTATGAGGTTTATCAGCCTGATAGGTATGGAAATCCGGCCAAGCAAAAGCCTAAAGTGGTGAATATACACGCTAATTCTCATGTGAAGATGATTGTAACAAAACCGGCAAGTTACGATGAAGTGACCAAGATATGCGATGAATTAAAATCCCGCAAACCTGTTATTTTAAACCTGCAGAACGTGGATGCAAAAGAAGCTGAGAGAATATTGGATTTTCTCGCGGGAGCGGTATATGCTGTTGAAGGTGTGATGCAGAAAGTTTCAAAGGGCGTATTTTTGATTGCACCAAACAATGTGGACATAGAAGGCATTTTAGAGGACGAAAATTAGGTGGTTTTGAACGTTATTAGGGATTTTGCAAGAATGGAGGAAGTGCTTTGGTTAACTGGGTATTATTGCAGACGATATCTATTTTTTTTGAAGTTTTAAATTGGGCTATTATTATAAGAGTATTTTTATCATGGGTGAGAGTGGATTATCGAAATCCTTTTGTGAGATTTATATACAATTTTACGGAACCTGTATTGGCACCTTTCAGAAATATGCTTATGCGCTCATCCATAGGCAGAAATATGATGGTGGACTTTTCGCCGATTATAGCCCTTCTTGTTATACAGTATATTGTAAGGCCTATTGTAATACATTTATTGCTGTTGATTTAAGGGGATAGCAGCCATGGATGAGATGAGGTTTTATGATATGATCCAATGGGTAAAGAGAAGAAAGAGGCCAAAATCCACTGACTTTTTGGAGCCTCCTGTGCTGAACAGGTTAAAGGCTATAGCTGACAAGGAAAGGGATATACTGTTCAAGGTATCAGGCGGATATGAAGGGGCGGAAAGACAGGTATTTGTGCTGTATCCTGATTTTATGCCAGAAAATGAAGTAGAGGTACCTGTGGGTGCCATTGAAATCACAGCAGGTAATGCTCAAGACAAGATCGGCCACAGGGACGTGCTAGGTGCTATAGTCGGGTTGGGTATAAAACGAGAAAAGATAGGGGACATTCTCATTGGCAGTAGTTGTCAGGTCATAGTGAAAAGCGACATATTAAATTTCCTGGAATATAACTTGACGAGGGTAGGAAAAGTTAACGTGCGAACTATCGGTATAGATTTAAAGCAGGTGATCAGCCCTGAGAGAAAACTTAAAGAAATACCGGCTGTGGTGGCTTCATTGAGATTGGACAGCGTGGCCAGTGCTGCTTTTTCTGTATCCAGGACAAAGATGCAGGATTATATAAAATCTGGTCTGGTTAAAGTAAATTGGGAAGAAGCGTTAAATCCTTCCCAGTCGTTAAAAGAAGGAGATGTAATATCTTTTAAGGGACACGGGAGAGCGGTGTTTGATAGCATCATGGGCTTTACAAAAAAGGATAGAATATCTATATTGCTAAAAAAATACATATGAGGACAGGAGGCAATGGGAGATATGCTGACCCCTATGGACATACATAACAAGGAGTTTAAAAGGTCTTTTAGAGGTTATAATGAACTGGAAGTCAATGAGTTTTTAGATGAAGTAATAGAGGATTACGAGAAGCTGTACAAAGAGAATACGGAGCTTAAAGACCGCATAAGCCTTTTAAACGATAAGTTGCAGAATTATGTTGGGTTAGAGCAAACGTTGAACAACACCTTGCTCATGGCTCAGAAGACAGCTGATGAGATGGTAGCTAGTGCGAAAGAAAAATCCGAAAATCTCATAAAAGAGGCAGAAGAAACAGCGAGAAGGATTATTGAGAAAGCCAATCAGGAAGTCATAGGGATCAAGAAAGAATACGAGAATGTGAGAAAGCAGGTACTGGAGTTTAAATTGAGGTTCAAGACGCTGCTGGAAGCGGAGCTCAAGGTATTGACAGATGAGATAAATTTTGATAAAAGTAATAGTGAAGAAGGTGGGGATGAAAATTCCCTTGAAGCCAATTTAGAATAGCGTTCAACGGCGATGAAGGAGAAGAGTAAGCTGTATTCGGCGCCTCAAGAGAAATGGCGGTAGGTGCGAGCCATTGCGGGGTATGGCTGAAAATCACTCCGGAGCTGAGGGCTGAAAAAAGAGTAAGCCTTTCCGGTTTTGCCGTTATTTCAGATGAGCGATCATTTTTATGGTAAAATGGGTGGTACCGCGAAACTTTCGCCCCAGGTGGCGAAAGTTTTTTTAGTATAAATATATACTGAGAAAGGAGAGCATTGATGGACTACAACAAGACGTTGAACCTTCCAATAACTGATTTTCCCATGAAGGCGAATTTATCAAAAAAAGAACCGGAAATACTTAAATACTGGGAAGAGATAGACCTCTATAGAAAGGTGCAGGAGAGGAGGGCAGGAGCAGAAAAGTTTATACTTCACGATGGACCTCCGTATGCCAATGGCGACATACATTTAGGACATACGCTGAACAAGGTCTTAAAAGACATTATAGTAAAATACATGACGATGAAAGGTTACGATTCACCGTATGTACCTGGGTGGGATACCCATGGATTGCCTATTGAACAGCAGGCTATAAAAAAATTGGGGATAAAAAGGCATGAGACGTCACCGGTGGAGTTTAGAAAGCTATGCAAGGATTACGCTTTGAGCCAGGTAGAAAAACAAAAGGGGCAATTTAAGAGATTGGGCGTAAGAGGCGATTGGGATCATCCTTATCTGACCCTAAACCATAAATTTGAAGCAGAACAGATAAGGGTATTTGGCGAAATGGCGAAAAGGGGTTATATATACAAGGGTTTAAAGCCTGTGTACTGGTGCCCTACCTGTGAAACAGCGTTGGCTGAAGCCGAGATAGAATATGCTGATCATAAGTCCGACGCTATTTACGTAAAATTCATGGTTGTTGACGATAAAGGCCTGTTTAAGCCCTATGTAGAAGATTTAAATAAGGTCTATTTTGTCATATGGACGACTACTACGTGGACGCTTCCCGCAAATCTGGCAATATGTTTAAACCCTGAGTTTGATTATTCCTTGACCAGGTTTGGAGACGAGGTCTACGTACTGGCTGCTGACATGATAGACATGGTGGTAAAAGATGCAAAATTACCTCAGCAATATCAAATACTGGCGAAATTTAAAGGTAGAGATTTAGAAGGTATACAGACAAAACATCCGTTGATTGACAGAACTTCGGTTATAATATTGGGCGAGCATGTTACCAACGACGCTGGTACAGGTTGCGTTCACACCGCACCAGGCCATGGCGAAGAGGACTTTATAGTGGGTATGAAGTATGGGCTGGAGGTGCTAAATCCCGTAGACGATAGAGGTTACTTTACCGAAAAAGCTGGCAAGTATAAGGGATTGTACTACGAAAAAGCTAATCCGGTTATCCAGGAAGACCTCAAAGAAAAAAATGCTCTTTTGGCGAAAAATACTTTAAAGCATTCGTACCCCCATTGCTGGAGGTGTAAGAATCCGATCATATTCAGGGCAACCGAACAGTGGTTTGCGTCGATAGATGGATTCCGAGAAAAAGCGCTAAAGGCCATAGACGAGGTAAAGTGGATACCCGAATGGGGCAAAGAGCGCATATCCAATATGGTAAGAGACAGGCGAGATTGGTGCATATCCAGACAGAGGATATGGGGTGTTCCTATCCCTATTTTCTACTGCAAAAACTGCGGCAAGCCCCTTATCAACGATCGCACCATAGAGTTGGTGGCAAAGTTGTTTGAAGAAAGAGGCTCTGATGCTTGGTTTGAAATGGAACCCGAGGACATCCTGCCCGGTGATATAAAGTGCGAGTGCGGCCATAGGGAATTTAAAAAAGAGACCGACATCATGGACGTATGGTTTGACTCAGGATCCAGCCATAGAGCGGTGCTGGAGCATACCTCGCAGCTCAAGTGGCCTGCTGATCTGTATCTAGAAGGCAGCGACCAACACAGGGGTTGGTTTCAGTCTTCTCTTTTGACGTCGGTGGCCACTAAAGGGGTAGCACCTTACAAAAGCGTGTTGACCCATGGCTTTGTGGTAGACGGGCAGGGGCGAAAAATGTCTAAATCCCTGGGCAACGGCATAGACCCGATGGAGATTGTGGATAAATACGGTGCCGATGTTTTAAGGCTGTGGACTGTATCTGCCGATTATACCGCGGACATGAGGATATCTGACAAAATATTAAAGCAGATGACCGAAGTCTATAGAAAAATTAGAAACACCGCCAGGTTTATACTGGGCAATCTGTACGATTTCAATTACGGCGAAAACAGAGTAGAGTATGATCACATGTACGAAATAGATAAATGGGCATTGTTAAGGGTGAATGAGCTGGTAAAAAAGGTTACGGCTTTTTACGACGACTACGAGTTTTACTCCATATTCCACGCGATTCACAATTTCTGCGTCGTAGACATGAGCAATTTTTACCTGGATGTGATAAAGGACCGCCTTTACACCTATAGGCCAAATTCCTTAGGCAGGCGGTCGGCTCAGACGGCAATGTACATCGTCTTGGATAGGCTGGTCAAGATGATAGCGCCTATACTCACGTTTACATCTGAGGAGATATGGAGTTATATGAAAGACAAAGGAGGAGAAAAATTCGAGAGCGTTCAAATGTGCGATTGGCCAGTCTACGAAGATAAATATTGCGATTCGGAGCTGGAAAAGAGATGGGATTTCCTTATAGGCTTTAGAGATGAGGTTACCAAAGCGCTAGAGGAGGCCAGGGTTAATAAGGTAATAGGGCATTCCCTTAACGCTCAGGTAGATATATACCCTGATGAAAGCGAATACGGGATATTAAAGCAATACGAAGACCAGCTTTCTACTATATTTATAGTGTCGAAGGTGGTGCTGCATCAGCCGTCAGAAAGCAGCGATAGAAAAGTGGTTGTATCCAGTGCTCCTGGTGAGAAATGTGAGAGGTGCTGGATGTACAGCGAGACGGTAGGGCAGGATCCCCAACATCCCACTTTATGCGCACGGTGTGTTGAGAATATAAGGTAGATATGTAGATATAAGGGGTGATTAACGTGATAGGGATTATAGGGGCCATGAGCGTTGAGGTTAAGTTGCTGATAAAACAGATGAGCGATGTAAAAAGGGTTTCAAAGGCGAAAATGACTTTTTATCAGGGCAAGCTGGAAGATAAAGATGTAGTTGTGGTCAGGTGTGGCGTTGGCAAAGTCAACGCCGCCATCTGTACCCAGCTTCTAATAGATCAATTCAATGTAAGTGCTGTTATAAACACTGGAGTAGCCGGAGGGCTTATGCCGGAGTTAGAGGTAGGGGATGTAGTGGTTTCCAGTGAGCTCATGGAGCACGACATGGATGTTACGGCATTAGGTTTTCGGTTTGGGCAAATCCCTGATATGGATAAAAGCGTGTTTAAGGCCGATAGGCAATTGATAGATCTTGCCGTGAAATGCAGCAAAGAGGTGCTGGAAGGTAAGAAAGTGGTGGTGGGGCCGATAGTGTCGGGAGACCAATTTATAAGCCGCACCGAAAAGGTTGAATTCTTAAAAAATGTATTTAACGGGTATGCTGTGGAAATGGAAGGGGCTGCTATTGCTCACTGTGCTTATCTCAACGGGGTACCTTTTGTGGTTATAAGGGGCATATCGGATAAGGCCGACGAAAAGTCCGGTATGTCTTTTGAGGAATTTACCCAAATGGCGGCTCGCAACTCCAGTGAAATTGTGCGTAGAATGTTGCGATACTGGAAATAATACTATAAGGTGGGACAAGTGGATAACGATGAACTGGCTAAATTCATTGAGAAGAAATTCAGCGATTTGGGGATAACCATGGAAAAGTTGAAATTAGTAGAATACATGGAATTGCTTCAAAATCCCTGGCGCCTTTTTTGGCTAAATTTTATAGGCGGCCTTTACAGAGGCCTTGGAATGGCCGTGGGATTTACCATTCTAGGGGCAATTGTCATATATTTCTTGCAGAGGCTTGTGGCGCTGAATATACCGGTGATAGGTAATATGATCGCTCAGATAGTAAAGATAGTACAACAAAACCTATAACCTTCAGCGTCCTTTTTTTGCTTAAAACTTTGTCAGGGGAGTATAATATAGCTTTTAAAAGACAATATAAAAACAGAGGTGATGTAGTTGAACTTGGAGTATTATAAGAATAAGCTTTTAAAAATAAAAAAAGACATTGAAGATAGAATAAATCGAATGGACGTTTACGATGTAAACAAAGGGCAAAGGGATGCTATAGAAGAGCTTTCACTATACGACAATCATCCTGCTGATATAGGTACGGAAACTTATGAGCAGGAAAAAAATTATGCGTTGCTGGCTCATGAAAATCGCATTTTAAAAGAAGTGAATGACGCATTAAAGAGAATAGAAGAAGGGAGTTACGGTATATGCAATCATTGCGGCAAGCCCATTGAGGAGGAGAGGCTTAAGGCTATACCTTACGCGTCTTTGTGCATTGAATGCGAAAAACAAAATGAGGTTCACTTAAATGAGCTGGATTTGTCGGGGAGGCCCGTAGAGGAATACGCCCTATCTCCTGGTTATGGCTTCAATGACAGGTCTAAGCAAAACAAAGTGGAGTTTGATGCGGAGGATTCATGGCAAGCTGTGGCCAGGTATTCCATACCTGATGGCGATCCCAGTAAAGGAACCGGGGATTATATAGGCGTTATAGATGACGAGGAGATAGGCGTGGTAGAGCCCGTAGATAAAATAAGCGAAGATGAGATTATGGAAGACGGCGAGTAATCAGTAACTGGTTTTTGCCATTCGCTTTTCGCTTTTATAGCGCAGATAAAATATATAAGTTCCTGTAAACCTGAGAAGGCCCACAAAGTCCATGGCAAAGTAGATATTCGTCTTTTTGTAAAGCCATACACCTATAATGGGTGACAGAAAACCCGATACACTCATTAAGGTATTATAGTAGGCTATGTACATGGTCTTTGACTCATTAGGTACGACCTCCAGCAGGTTGTTGAACAGTGTCAACGTCAGCGCTGCGCCAAAGATCCCTATAAACGCGTTGAATGCCGTCAATATCGTGAGGGAATGGGCGAAGACAAAAAGTATAGGGTTTAAAGCTATTCCCGCAGCGGCGATGATAAGTACAAAACTATTTCCGTACTTTGATATAATCTTATTCCATATGGTAAAGGATAACACCGACGTGATGGCACCCGATACGTTTATTATCGCCAGCCATAGCTCATTGGCGTGAAGGTAATCCACCTGGAAGAGAAAAAACAAAGGCCATCCCATCTGCCATGATACGTAATATATAAACGATGTTATGGTGTATACAATAAAGCGCCTGTTAGCCTTTACCTCAGCCCATTTTGGCAAGATTGATTTCTCGCTTTTGCCTTCTTTTGGCACGGGAGAATCGATTTTTGATAAAAAATATACCTCTAAAATTAAAAACAAGAACGCCAGTATGCTGAAGACTTGGTAAACGTATAACCTCTGTTCGTCAGTTTTAGGGAAATTCGTAAGGATCTGGCCTGCAAGCAATGTCGTCACAAGGCCTATCAGCGTGGCGTATTTATTCCTTATGGCAAAGGCGTAGTTGCGTACTTTGCCTTTAAATACATCTGAGAAAAAAGATTGCCAGGATGTATTAAATATAGATCCTGGGACGCTCATAAGACCTATAAGTATTACGTAGATCCACGATTTGACTTGGCTGTTTATAAAAGGCACTAACGCTATAAAAACATAGAACAGGCTTGTTATAAAGACCAGCTTAATGGTTATTGCCTTCTTTGATTTAGCCGATTCAATGAAATAGGCACCAGGTATCAACACAAATATACTGGCTAAAGCTGGCAGAGAATTTATGAGAGCTACCTGAAAATCACTGGCGCCCAAATGTTTTCCAAACATCTGAAAAAAAGGCTGAATGATGTTAAAAGCTGCAATAGCAGCAATGCCGTCTAGCGCTATGTAGAATATGTTTTTATGCTTAAATTGCAACTTTATCGGTCTGATAGCTTTTAGCATAAATACACCCCTTTTAGTGATATTATATTACTTATTTTTTTCTTTATCAATTTAAATCTTAATGGACGGGACAAAGGGTTATTTGGTGGCAGACAGGACCGGCTGCAGATGCGTACACATAAAAAGAGGGAAGACGTACTGTCTTCCCTCTTACCTCTGTATCCATTACTGCAGGGGAAGCAGGACTCGAACCCGCAACCAACGGTTTTGGAGACCGCTACTCTACCAATTGAGCTATTCCCCTGTGACGAGAATTATTATATCAGATCACCTTATCACTGTCAATAGCTTTTGCACAGCATCTTTTTGTTTTAAGCCGTAGGAGTATAAATACTAGTAAGGACATCATAAAGGTCAACGCAAATATCAGCACAAATAGCATTAAGGGGTTTATAGTGTATATATATCCTCCTATGGTCCCTGCAGGTATGCTTATGACGGTGATAAATATTGTAGAGAAAGATATCACGTTTGCCCTCTTATCGTCTTCTATGGAGTTAGCCCAACAGGTATCTATATAAGGTCCCATTATGGCGGTTCCTGCTGCCCCTAATAGAATGCTCGAGATTAAAATCCCATAACCTTGTGGAGGTGTAAACACAAATATTAAATTTGATGCAGAAACCAGCATAAGCCCGTATAAAAGCGCCTTTTTTTCGTCTTGATTTGACAGCTTGGGTAGCACGATGTACAGCGCTATTAATGAGACTAAACCGCTTAAACCAGGAAAGATGGAAACCAGTTTGTAGCTTATCTTAAGTTTTTCTGTTAGGTAAAGATTGTAATATGTGGACTTTAATATATATTGAAAGTTGTTAAGCACCACGACTATAAGCAGTATGAAGTTTTCGGTGTGGTTTGCTATGTATTTTATAGCGTCTGCCATGTCTTTTAGAGGTTTGTGGTTTTTGCTGTTTGATTTTTTCATCATTTTTAATCCTACAGATGTCTCAGTAAGATAAAAGTGCCTTATAATTATAGCGATGATCATAGCAATACAGCCTGATATAAGCATAATCCTGGTAGCAGTCACGACACCGTAAACGGATACCAGCAGGCCACCTACAGGGACTACCATTCCTCCTAACACAAATACCACGTTTTGAAAGGCAAATACTTTTATTCTTTCCTCCGGCGGTGAATCATCTACAAGCACACATCTCCAAGCTACTTCTGCTACTTTGACAAAGGAGTTTAATATTGCGGCGATTAAAAAAGTAGTAAAGTCTTTTGCCAAAGCCCACGCCACAAAAGCCATGCACCATGATACGATGTCAAAAACAAATAGCGTCAGCTTTCTGCCAAATTTATTGGTGATAACTCCTGCGTAGAAAGAATTTAACAGCTGGCCTAACAGACCTATTGATGTTATATATCCTATTTCTTCCGCGCTTAGACCCAATTGGCTCATGTAAATCGATTGGTAAGCCGTAAACATGGTTATAGGTATGGTAAAAAGGGGATCTACGGCTATGCTGATCCTCGCGTTGCGGTTGATAGAAATAAAACTTTTGTAGATTTCCCTCAGGTTAAACATATATCACCTCCTGACAGTCAGACGTGACAGCAAGGTAATTATACCAGATTAACCCCACTGAGTTCAATGATATTAAAAAACAAAGAAAGACAGAGTAATCGTGAGAAAAATCCAGAAAAAGCTATAAAAATTCGTGGAATTTGGACGAATTTGAGCTTTGAAAGTGTTTTAGCTAAGATATATGATAATTTTAAGAAACATTACAAAAATATGGCTGTTAGCTGGTATAACTGCGAAAAAATGCACAGAGGAAAACGTAAAACAAAGCGAATATGTTTGCGTGAAATTTTAAGTTAAAAAAATTAAAAAAGGGGGTTACATTTAAGGTGCAATGTCTATAAGAAATAAATTGCTTATTACGGTGCTGATATTTCTGACCATACCGATGTTTTTTATGCCTATCTTGGTATATCGTACATACGAGAACATATTGAAAGAGAAAGTAAATGCGTCCCTTCAGCAAACGCTGGTTCAGATAGCCAATAGCGTAAATATAGTGATAGATAATATGATAGCGGTTTCTAATATGATTTTCTTGGATAAGGGCATCATAGATGTTTTACAAAACAATGCATATGATAGCGAATGGGATGAATACATTGATCAGTCAAAGGTTTTAGATAGGCTAGACAATGCGAGAAATGCGGTGTTGTATCCTTATAATGCTGATTTGATGATAATAGGGTTTAATGGCAATATTTATTCTTCGTCTGTTTATGATACATCACTTAAAGATTATAACGAGATTTCCAAACAGAATTGGTTTAAGCAAGCGATGGAAAAGAATGGCCGCATATTATGGATGGCACCAGCGGGAAATTATATGAAAGACATCAGCCAAGCCAGCAAAGGCAACATAGCAATGGCGCGCCTTATTAAGGGGAACGAAAATATCAGTTATGGAGTACTATTGATCAGCCTATACCCGGAAGGGAGCCTGGAATCATTGCTAAAGTCGAGTAAAAAATTGGAGGGCAGCCATCTGCTTTTAATAAACGACAAAGGTTCAATTATTACGTCCAGCGATTCTTCTATTAAGGAACGGGATTTGATTAAGGCGGGGTTTTTTAAAGCTATAAAAAATGGCAGTGAAGGGTCTTTTACCTCATATTTTAAAGGGCAGAAGGCTCTTATTAATTACAATACAATACCTGAAACTAATTGGAAGATATTACAGTTAATTCCCTACAATGTAATAATGAAAGAAATTGAACAGCTTACAGTGTACAATCTCACCATCAATTTGATATTTTTATTAGGCTTACTGGGTATATTTGTTTTTATATCTTGGAACATCACAAAGCCTTTATCTCGTTTGAGGACACTAATGAAAGAGGTTACCAAAGGGAACTTTGATGTTAGCGTGGAGATTAAAGGGAATGACGAGGTATCTCAATTGGAGGCCAGTTTTAATAGCATGGTCAGACAAATCGATGCTCTTATAAAACAGTTAAATGAGGAACATCGGATACGTGAAAGGACACACCTGGAAGTTTTGCAGGCTCAAATAAACCCTCACTTTCTCTTCAACACTTTAAACGCGATAAAATGGATGGCTAAAATGAACGGTGCCGACAATGTGAGCAAGATGATCGCGGATTTGGGCAAATTATTGGAAACAACATTGAGCAATACCGAGGAGATGATACCGCTGTCAGAGGAAATTGACTGCGTTGAAAGGTATGTATCTTTACAAAAAATGCGTTATGGGGATAAATTTGACGTCAGATACGAGATCGCCGATGATATTTTGCAATACAAAGTGCCGTGCCTTATACTTCAGCCACTGGTTGAAAATGCCATAATACATGCCTTTGAAGATGTAGATCGCGGAGGGCTTATTGTCATAAAAGGATACGTACAAGGCGATGATATTTTGATTGAGGTTATTGACAACGGAAAGGGCATACCTGAAGGCAGGTTAAAAGAACTGCTAGACAATAATTACGATCGCAAAAGCCGGTTTAACAATATAGGGCTGAAAAATGTAAACGAGCGAATTTCGTTGTACTATGGCAGCAATTATGGGTTGACAATGGACAGCAAGCAAGGCATTGGCACTACTATTAAATTGAGGTTGCCGGTTAAGGAGGAGATACTTAATGGTAAAAGTGGTAATAGTTGATGACGAGGTATTGGTAAGGTTGGGAATAAGGACTACTATTGATTGGAATAAGTACGGCTTTGATATCGTAGGAGAAGCTGACAACGGCTTAAAAGCGCTGGAAGTTGTAAAGGAGACCAAGCCTGATGTGGTATTGGTTGATATACGCATGCCTAAAATGGACGGCCTGACCTTTATAAAAAAATTAAAATCGGAATTTCCGCAGGTAAAAACGGTCATATTAAGCTGCTATAATGACTTTGAATACGTGCGAGAGGCCATGCGCCTGGGTGCGTTGGACTACATACCTAAGTTGTCCATGGATGCTGAGGATTTAATAAAGGTCATGGAATCAGTAAAGGCCAAAATCGAGGAAGAGAGGTTAAGGCGCGATGAGGTTGTAAGATTGCAGCAACTGGTAAAGACCAATATCCACGATATACGCAGCAAGTATTTTAACGATTTGATTGATTCTGACTCGTCTATTGGCATTTCAGATAATGAAATGAAGGCTTTACAATTAAGGCTAACGGGTGATAAATACGTAGTTCTGTGCATGAAAGTGGATGGATGTGATTCTCCCCATAAAATGATTGCTGCTGAGGGACACCTGTTCAAACTATCTGTTATAAATCTGCTTGATGAAATGACAAATAAGGAAGATTTATGTGGCAACACCTTTGCCAGGGATGATAAGGAGTTTGCTGTCTTAATGTGTTTTAACGGTGAAAAAGTTGATACTATTTTAAAAAGTGTAAAAGAGTTGGCCCAGCATATAGTAGATATGTTTAAGCTGTATATGGGAATGTCTATATCTGTTGGCATAAGCGATGTCTTTGAGGATATTAAAGATGTAAAAAATAGATATAAAGAGGCTTCATTAGCTGTGGAGTCAAGGATTTATACAGGCGAAGGTAGCATTGTCTATTGCGGTGATGTACTCCCGTACGAAGAAGCTATGGTTTACAGTGGTGATAAAGAGAAAAGGCTCAGAGATGCACTGGAAGAAAACCGAATAGATGAGGCCTATAAAATTATATATAATCTGCTGGATCAGGTGCGAGCAAGTCATAGGATATCACCTTCAAGGGTTAAAAAAGAGGTAAAGGATATTATCCACACCTTTGCCAGCGTAATAAAACAGGTAGGAGGAGATATAGAAAACATAAAAGATGACAGCGGGAATAATCCTGAGAAGTCTATTGAATGCTGCGTTACGTTAGATGAGATGATGTCGTGGTTTTACGATTTTATAGGCAGATACTCTTTATATATGGATGAACTGAAAAAACAAAGGTACGGTAAGGATGTAAGCCGCGCCATTGATTATATAAGCTCACACTATATGGAGGGTATAACTCTTGAAGACGTGGCCAATTATGTAAAAATGAATGAATCTTATTTTTGCCATTTATTTAAAAAGGAGACAGGAAGAAATTTTACAGAATTTCTTAACTCTTTGAGGGTGGAAAAGGCCAAAGAATTTTTCAGGACAGATGATTTAAGCGTGTATGAGGTCGCTGAAAAAGTGGGCTTTGCCAATGTCAGTTATTTCAGCAAGGTGTTCAAGACTTTTGTAGGTGTCAGTCCGCTGGAATACAAAAAGTTATATAAAAAAAGTTCATAAAAATCTAAAAAAATTTTTATTCATGTAATATCGTTTTCATATCTATGTAAAAGCGCCATAATTATTTCCAAATATATTGTGATTTTTAATAAAAAGCGTTTATTTATAATACGCTTCTACGGTCTTAAAATAAATAGTGAAAACGTTCAGGGAATTCTTTTAAAATAATATGAAAAAAGTAAAGAAAGAAAGGAGGTATCAGTAGGGTGAGGTAGGCGTTTTGATTTATGTGCAACTTATATTTATACAAGGGGGAATTTAAGTGAAGGGTAAAAAGATAGTGACTTTTTTTATCTTGGGTTTGTTTTTGATTACCATACTCTTATCAGGTTGCAAGAGCTCCAATAAACAGGCTAATGCTACTAAAAGCAGCGCTAAGAGTGAAAGCAGCAAGGAGATAAAAACGTTTACGCTATATGTAGGAGATTCAAACCAGAAGCCCATTGACCTTTCTGCTACGCCTGTGGGGAAAAAGCTCACAGAGTTAACTGGAGTCAAACTGAAAACCAGCTACATTGTAGGCAGCGATGAAAAGACAAAGGCAAATCTCATGATAACAGGAGGAGACCTGCCTGATCTGATAGATCCCCACAACGAGTATCAAACCTTTAGGGATGCAGGGGTTTTGGTACCTCTTGATGACTACATAGAGAAGTACGGTAAAAACATAAAAAAGTGGTACAGCCCGCAAGATCTCAACAAGATGAAAGATCCTAAAGACGGGCACATTTACTACTTAACTCCTTTCAGGAAAAGCACTACGCTTCTTTACCCCAATTCTGGTTTTTACTTACCAATGGCGGTGCTAAAGGAAGCTGGATGGCCTAAGGTAACCTCACTGGATCAGTATTTTAACATAATCGAAGATTACGTTAAAAAACATCCCACGTACAATGGCCAGCCCACTATAGGGTTTACGGCCGATACGGATAACTGGCGAATTTACGTGCTTATCAATGTACCCAGTTACCTGGCAGGCAACCCCAATACTGGCGGCGTATGGGTAGATGACAATTACAACGCTCATTCATTTGCGTTAACCCAGTGGGCCCACGATTACTACAAAAAGCTCAACGAGGAGTGGAATAAGGGCATTGTTGACAAGCAGATGTTTACCAGAAATTATGACTCTTACAAATCGCTGATCGCCTCAGGAAGGCTCATAGGCTTTTACGATGAGAGATGGCAGATACAGGATGCTATCAACGCTTTAGAGCAGCAAAAGATGTATGACAGAGTGCCTTTTGCTATGCCGGTGGTATTTGACGGCGTAACCAAGGAGGCTTATAACGGTATAAATATAACGGGCACAGGTGCTGGAGTATGCATAACCAAGAGCTGCAAGGACCCTGTGGCTGCGTTTAAATTCCTTGATGCAATGGCCAGTGAAGAGGTATTGAAGTTGGTCAATTGGGGCTTTGAAGGGCAGGACTACACGGTTAAGGACGGCAAGATGTACATGACGCCTGAGCAATTAGCCAGGTTTAAAGATGCCAATTATACCCAGAAAGAAGGTATTGGATCGTTCTGGATATTCCCACACCCCGATGGAGGATCTAAGTTCTCAGACGGCAACTATGTATTCCCGCAGGATACTCCTGAATATATAAGCAGCGTATATAAGCCTTATGAGAAAGAAGTGCTACAAGCTTATAACCTGAAAAACTTAGCAGATCTGATGGCTCCGCCGCTGGACACACCTTACGGCTATGTGTGGGATATAACCATACCCGACAGCGAACAGGAGATCAAGATCGCCCAGCAGAAGGCCTCTGATCTGACGAGAAAGTACGTGGCCAAGCTGATAATGGCAAAGCCAGGACAGTTTGAGTCCATATGGAAAGAGTATGTGGCTGAGATGAAAAAAGCGAAATACGACATAGGTGATGCGTACATTACCCAGCAGATTAAGAAGAGGGTACAGGAGTGGGGAAGTAAATAATTGCCTTATGTATAATGAAGTACATCGTCGCGATGTACTTCATTATACATGAAATTAATATATGGAGGAGAGAATATGGCTGACATTTCCAGTAACTTAAACACAAATGCACAGATAGGAATTCCTGCCAATAAGGAGGACAGCAGAAAGATCTTTTATAAAAAGTTAAGGGAGCAGAAGGAACTGGTTTTTATCGTGCTTCCATTCTTGATATTGTTGCTCATATTCAGTTACATCCCATTGTGGGGTTGGATAATGGCATTTCAGGATTACAAGCCTGCATTGGGGATAAGGGGTTCTCAGTGGGTAGGCCTGCAGAACTTTAAAATGCTATTTGAGGATGCCACCTTTTATCAGGCTATAAGAAATACGCTGGGCATAAGCCTGTTAAAATACGTTATAGGTTTTGTGTCTTCTATTACACTGGCAGTGCTTATAAACGAGGTGAGAAATATAAAATTTAAAAAGACCGTGCAGACCATATCTTATCTTCCCCACTTCGTCTCATGGGTTGTAGCTGCCAGTATAGTCCTTAATGTGCTATCGCCAGAGGGCATAATAAATGATATCCTCCTCAAGCTACACGTGGTCAAGGAATCTATAAACTTTATGGGCATACCACAGCTTTTCTGGCCTATCATGGCTATTTCTGATATGTGGAAGGAAGTTGGATGGAACTCCATCATATACCTCGCTGCTATGACCGCTATAGACAACGAACTGTATGAGGCGGCGAGCATAGATGGAGCGGGAAGATTAAGGAAGATATTCTCTATCACGTTGCCTTCTATTGTGCCTACTATAAAAATACTGTTGATACTAAGCGCAGGATGGATATTAAACGCAGGGTTTGAACAGGTATTTTTGCTTTCAAACCCGATGGTAATAGACTATTCGCAGACCCTGGAGCTGTACGTGTACAATTACGGTATACCTATGGGGAGATTCTCTTTCGCCACGGCTGCTGGCATATTTAATTCGGTGGTTTCTCTTGTGTTAGTTACATTTGCCAACAGGTTGTCAAAAGCCGTCAGCGGTGAAAGCGCGTTTTGAGGCTTATTAGCCTCTAGATTGAGATTTCAGGAGGTTTTATAAATGGCTGTAAAGACAAGAAAGATAAGCGGCAAGGCTGAGGATATAATTTTTGATACGGTCAATTACATCGTCCTTACAATCGTGATAATTGTGACATTGTATCCGTTTTTGAACGTACTGGCAGTGTCCTTTAACGACGCCATAGACTCTGTAAGGGGTGGAATCTACCTCTTTCCCAGGAAATTTACAACGTTCAATTATAAATCCATATTAACAGACCCACAGATATACAACGCCACCGTGATATCCGCGTTAAGAGCTATTATAGGTTCTGCGCTAAATGTTTTGTGTAGCATCGTCGTAGCCTACGCCATAAGCAGAAAGGACTTTGTGCTGAGGGGTATCATATCTAGGATATTCATATATTCCATGTACTTCAGCAGCGGTTTGATACCTTACTACCTGCTCATCAAAAACCTGCACCTTATGAACAATTTTCTGGTGTACATATTGCCCAGTATAGTAAGCGCGTGGAACATCATGGTAGTGAGAAGTTATATTGACGGGCTTCCGGTAAGTTTGATAGAATCGGCAAAATTGGATGGCGCCAGCGAATTGAGGATCATATTTTCCATAATCTTTCCCTTGAGTGTTCCTGTTTTAGCCACTATTACGCTCTTTGTAGCGGTAGGCCAATGGAACTCGTGGTTTGACACCATGCTGTTTTGCTCGACCAATCCTCATTTGAGCACTTTACAGTACGAGCTTCAAAAGGTTTTACAATCGACCCAGCAGTTTTCCATGCAGGCTTCTTTTGACCAGGCTGTGGGGAATAAGTCCAGTGCTGTTACGCCTGAGAGCATAAGGGCCGCTATGACGATTGTGGCCATAACCCCCATATTGTTTGTCTACCCGTTTTTACAGAAGTACTTTGTAAAAGGTCTAACCATTGGGGGAGTAAAAGGATGATATTTTATAATCAATAGGAAGGAGCGACGATGTATGAGCAAACAGTTGATAGTCGGGGAGGCATTGCCCAATATACCGTGGCAGGATAGGCCAGCAGGGTGTAATGACGTAGTGTGGCGTTACCAGCAAAACCCGGTGATACCCAGAGACCTTATACCTTCATCCAACAGCATTTTTAACAGCGCTGTGGTGCCCTTTAACGGAGAATTCGCAGGGGTGTTCAGATGCGACACAAAAAGCCGCCAGATGGAGATACACAGCGGAAGGAGCAAGGACGGCCTTAACTGGGAGATAGACCATGAACGTATAAAATTTATATGCGACGATGAAGAGGTAAGCAGGTTTGTTTACGCCTACGATCCCAGGGTTTGCAAGATAGAGGACAGGTATTACATCACGTGGTGCAACGGATACCATGGCTATCCCACCATAGGCGTTGCGTATACCTACGACTTTAAAGAATTCTACCAGATGGAAAACGCCTTTTTGCCCTTTAACAGGAATGGTGTGCTGTTTCCGCGTAAGATAAAGGGTAAGTACGCGATGTTGAGCCGGCCTAGCGACAACGGGCATACGCCTTTTGGCGATATATTCTACAGCGAGAGCCCGGATATGGTGCACTGGGGGCACCACAGGCACGTGATGTCGCCCAACAAGCCGTGGGAGAGCACCAAGATAGGAGCAGGTCCTGTGCCTATAGAGACGACGGAAGGCTGGTTGCTGTTCTACCATGGGGTTTTGACATCGTGCAACGGGTTTGTGTACAGCTTTGGAGCCGCTTTACTGGACTTAGATGAGCCGTGGAAGGTGATATACAGGGCATCGGATTACCTGCTGTCACCGCAAAAGCTGTACGAGTGCGTAGGGGATGTGCCCAATGTGGTATTTCCCACAGCGGCGTTGTACGATGCGCCCACGGGAAGGATAGCGATCTACTACGGAGCTGCGGATACGGTTACATGTCTTGCCTTCGCCAAAGTAGACGAAGTGATAGATTTTGTAAAATCCAATAACTCTCTGTGATTTAAGGCGGTGTTTGAAAAAATGAAAAAAGTTTTGTCCAAGTTGATGGTTTTTGTAATGGTATTGACTGTTGCTTTAGGCAACGGTGTATTTATCGGTGACAAGCAGGCAAAAGCTGCCGGGACTTCCGGTGATGGGCGCTTTCACGTAGTGGGCAATAAAATCGTTGACCCCGATGGAAATGATTTTGTAATCAAAGGCGTGAACATCCAGGGATACCGCTCCTGGGAGAAGAGAAGCGTCCTTCAGGATGTTCATCTGATCGCTGATGTATGGAAATTTAATACAGTGAGGCTTAACTGCTTTATCGGGCAAAACAACTGGGGGGAGGGGACTGGCGCCAATAACGATATTGACGCCATCATTAAGGCCTTTACGGCTAAAAAAGTGGTAGTAGAAATTGACCTTCACGACACCACGGGGTATCCGCCATTGAGCAATCCTCCTCCAGCGCCAGGACAGCCCAGTTTAGATCAGGCTATTGCGTGGTTTAAGGAATTGGCCGCTAAATACAAAGACAACCCTTATGTCTGGTTTAACACCATGAATGAGCCTGGCTCGTCTACCGCTCCGCTAGACCCACAGTGGAAAGTGGCTAATGAAGAGATCATTAAAGCCATAAGGTCTACAGGGGCAGACAATATTATAGTGGTGGATGGTTGGAGCTATGCCAACGAAGGCATTGAGCAAAACACACCTACGGTAGATGAAAAGAGAAGCGCGGTTTTGACCTACGGTCAGGATCTGTTAAACGCGGACAGTGCTAAAAACACGATTTTTGCCTTTCACAACTATAACGAAGGCGATATCCAGAAAAAAGTTGAAGATTACATAGACAGAGCTAATGCGAAGGGCTTGTACGTGTTCATGGAGGAATACGGCAAGGATTACAGCGATGCCGCGAAAGAAGGCGTAAAGTCTGGCTTACAGGCAGTGATGAACAAAGGTGCCGGAAGGATATATTGGAACTGGGATGGTTACGATTTATACGATCTGACTTCAGGTACCGGAAGGGGAAGCGGTTGGGAGATCAATAAAACCGATGGGTCCAAGCCCACTAATCTGAGCTGGGTAGGGGATAAGATATGGGATGACAATCATGGGATTACGCCGACCTTTGATGATCAAAATCCCAAGGTGGATCTTGCTCTGGAGAGATTGATCGCCAATAACAACGGGTTTAAAGCAGGCGATAAAGTCCAGTTTACCACGTTTTTACGCAATTCAGGGGATTTGCCCATTGGAAAAGATAGCAAAGTCGTTGTCAAATTTTACGTAGATGGCGTGCAGCTGGGAGATCCTGTGGAAATCAGCGGGGGAATAGCTGTAGGCCAGAGGATACCTGTAACGTCTCCCGAACTCACTGTTTCTAAGACCGATTTTACGGTAAAAGCTGTTATAGATAGTTCAAGTACCTATGCTGATGGTGCAGAGGATGCGGTTATTGAAAACAATTGGATTGAAGCCGCGTTTAATAGCACTGCTCCTTCTTCTGGCTATGAACTGGTTGTAACCGGGATAAAAATAACTCCTGATACGGTAAAGGAAAGAGATTATGTGCAGGCTCAGGTCACGGTTGCCAATCAGGGCCCTGAGGCCACACCTGTCACAAATATAATAGGATGGTTCTACGTCAACGGCTACTATTATACGTTAGATGACGCCGCTAAATCCTGTGCAGAACAGGACAATGTGACCTTAAAACCGGGTGAGTCAATAACTTTAAGCACAAAGGTTAAATATAGGGCGGCGGCTCCTTTTAACTTTAGTTTTGTGCTGGAAAATTTATACGCTGATGATCAGAACCAATCTAATAACTCCATTACAGTAAACGTGCCGGTTAAGATGGGCGAAGGCGGCGTAAACATGGTGAGCAACCCGGGCTTTGAAGACGGTCTGGACAGCTGGCAAGACTGGCAGCAGGACATGAGCGCAGTGCCAGAGGCGGCTCATAATGGCGCTTTGGGGCTTAAAATAGGTGGTGGAAAGGCAGCAGGCGGTGGGCAGGATATACCGTTAAAGCCCAATACCACTTATATCTTAGGGGCATGGGCTAAATTTGACAGCAAGCCTGCAGGGACGTTTGATGTGGTGGTACAGTATCACTTAAAGGATGCAAACAATACCTATGTCCAGCACATTTTGAATTTTAACGAGACGGATTGGACATATAAGCAGCTGCTGTTTACTACACCCGACGTATTCGGATCAACGCCGCAGCTGGCCCTTTGGAAAGGGGATACGTCAAAAGCCAACCTGTACGTGGATGATGTATATCTCGTGGAAGTTTCCAATTTAATAGTGAACGGAACAGCAGAGAACGGGATGGACGGATGGCCTGATTGGGGTTATCCGGTTAGCGCTGTACCTGAGGCCGCTTATGGGGGCACTAAGGGGTTTAAGCTGTCAGGCGGAAAACAGGCAGGAATGGGCCAGAAAGTCGCTTTAAAGCCCAATACCACTTATATCTTAGGGGCATGGGGTAAATTTACCGCTAAACCTGGTACTTACTGCGATGTCATAGTTCAGTATCACCTGAAGGACGCCAATAATACCTATGTGCAAAACATATTGAGGTTTACTGAAACGGACTGGACTTATAAGCAGGTCGTATTTACCACCCCTGATGCATTTGGATCAGATCCAGAATTTGTGCTGTGGAAAGATGATGCGTCAAACGCCGATTTTTACGCCGATAATATCACGCTCGTTGAAGTACCTTCCTCTATGGTCAATAAAGGCAGTATAGCGCCGAAATTTACTGATATATCAAGCAGTTGGGCAAAAAACGAGATACAGGTTCTCGCATCTAAAAACATAATATCGGGTTATCCTGACGGTACATTTAAGCCTGACAAGAGAATAACGAGAGCTGAATTCGTATCCATGCTTGTAAAGGCCCTGGGGATAAAGCAAAGCATACCTGATGTCCCCACCTTCAGCGATGTCAACAAGGGAGATTGGTATTATGGTTTGGTGGAAGCCGCTAAGAGTACAGGGATCGCATCAGGATATGGAAAGCAGTTTAAGCCTGATATGCAAATTACAAGGCAGGAAATGATGGTAATGGTTGTAAACGCCTTGAGGGTTAACAAAGTAGAAAAATTTGTATCCAAAGGCGATGTGTCGGTACTGGGCAAATTCAAAGATGGCGGCAAGGTGCAAAATTGGGCAAAAGACGCGATGGCTATAGGCGTGAGTAATGGCTTGATTAAAGGCACTGGCGATGAGTATCTGTCTCCTGACGGGAGGGCTACTAGGGCTCAAGCTGCTGCAGTGATATACAGGATGTTGTTGCAGCTTGGTAGGATATAGCGTTGATAGTTAGGAGGTATACTATGAGTTACGATAACTTCGAGTTAGCCATATATTGCACCGTACACTACCTTGAAAGTATAAACGATATTTCTCAACTGGCGCAGGATTTTAAGCAATTTGAGAAGCACTTAAAGTGCAGCAAAGTATACCTGGAGACCTTTCGCGCGGATTTGCAAATTGGCAGGGAGAAGATGGTTAAAATAAAAGAATTTTTTAAGAACAAAGGCATAAAGGTTTCAGGCGGGATTACTACTGTAGCCCAGAAAGGATTATCGGGTTTTGCTGCATTTTGCTACACAAATTCAAAAAACAGGGAGAAGTTAAGGGATATTGTCCGGTTTACCGCCGAGTTATTTGATGAAATCATATTAGATGACTTTTTCTTTACCAATTGCAAATGCCAATCGTGCATACAAGCTAAAGGCGACAAAACGTGGAGTGAGTTCAGGACGCAGTTATTAAAAGAGGTATCCTGTGAGCTGGTAGACGCAGCCAAAGAGGTTAACCCTGATGTAAGGCTGATTATCAAATACCCCAATTGGTATGACCATTATCAGAATACAGGGTATAACTTAAAGGATCAACCGCAGATATTTGATATGATATATACAGGAACGGAGACCAGGGATCCCAGGTACACTCAACAACATATACAGGGGTATTTGAGTTATTTTTTGATGAGGTACATGGAAAATGCGAGCAAAGGCAGAAATGGCGGTGGATGGTTTGACAATTTGGACTGTCTCCACAACCTGGGGTATTATATGGAGCAAATTTACCTTACGCTGTTCTCTAAAGCCAGAGAGGTCACTTTGTTTTCAATGGGATCGTTAAAGGACAGTGTTTACGTTCCTATGGCAGGATATGGTCTGGAAAAAATTGATGAGTTTTTAGGTGAATTGGGAGACCCCGTAGGTGTTGCTTGCTATAAACCGTACCATTCTTCAGGAGAAGACAATCTGTACGATTACCTGGGCATGTTGGGTATACCTTTTGAGCCGGTTGCTGAATTTCCGCAGGATAGCGACGTGGTCTTTCTTTCGGCCAGTGCGGCACATGATTCTAATATCGTAGACAAGATAAAAAGCATGCTTTTGAGAGGAAAAACGGTATTTATGACATCAGGTCTCTTAGCAGAATTGCAGGATAGAGGGTTTGAGGATGTTGCCTTGATCAAACGCACTGATAGAAAAGCGGTAGTGGATTTATTTGCTTGCGATACAAAGTCATGCGCTTTTCGGGTTTACAGCAGAGCGACTAAAAAGGTGTTGCTCTCTCAACTGGAATACAGTACCAACGATTCATGGCCTGTTATCGTGGCGATAGATGAGAATAACAATTTCCCTGTGCTTTTAGAAACGCAGTATGGAAGAGGTTTGCTGTACGTGCTGAATATACCTGATAATTACAGCGATTTGTATCATTATCCTAGAGAGGTATTGCTTACAGTGCGGCAGCTATTAATGGAAAATATATTCGTTAAATTGGACTGTGAGAGCAGAGTAGGGTTGTTTGTGTACAACAACGATGCGTTTGTGGTTGAATCCTTTTTGCCGTATAATACAGACGTTAACATTATTATTAATGGACCCCACGTTGGCCTGTTGAATATAATTTCGGGTAAAAAGGTAAAGGGAAATACCGTAGGTGACAAAACAATTTTTACGGTAAATATAGAACCTACTGCGTATTGCGTGTACAAGTGCATAAAATAAAAAAGGAAATAAAATTTAAAAATTGGGGCCTTGCTCTATGAAGAGCAGGGCTTTTATATTTGCACAACACTTAAAATTTTTATATAATTTTATAGTAATAAATATTTAAAAAGGAGTAGTGATAGTAAGATATGTCAAATAGTCGCGAAAACTGGGGATCAAAAATCGGCCTTATATTAGCAATGGCAGGAAATGCAGTAGGGCTGGGAAACTTTTGGAGGTATCCTTATCTGGCTGCCTCTAATGGCGGCGGGGCTTTTATGATTCCGTACATAGCTGCCATAATTGTTTTGGGTATACCTATTTTACTGGTTGAATGGAATCTAGGAAGGTATGGAAGCAAATACGGCTATGGCACTATAGGACCATTGATATACCTTCAGGCCAGGGAAAGCGTCAAGCCTAGATATGCCCTTATATTTGGCTCGGTTTGCGGTATGCTCGCATTTGTAGTGACAATATTGATAAATTCCTATTATAATCATATAATAGGTTGGACGCTAGGTTACAGTTACCTTTCAGCTATCGGTACTTACATAAACAACGATATATCTACAGGGGAATTGTTTGCAAGGTATATACAGTCTCCCAGCTTAGAACTTACGTTCTGGATTATTGCCGTGGCAGCATTAGGCCTTGCTGTAATGAAGGGTATCCAGCACGGTATTGAGGTATGGTCAAAGATAATGATGCCTGTTCTTTACGTTTTTGGAATAATACTTGCCATAAGGTCTCTGACCATAGGAAGTCCTGTAAGGCCGGATTGGTCAGCAATAAAAGGGCTAAATTACTTATGGAATCCGGATTGGAGCAAGTTGACATGGCAGACAGCTCTAAAGGCATCGGGACAGGTATTTTACACCCTCTCATTAGGCATGGGTATAATACCTAATTATGCGTCGTACCTTAAGTCGGATGATGATATAGTTTTGTCAGGTATTACTACGGCATCTTTAAACGAGTTTGCCGAAGTTATATTGGGAGGTTCTATAGTCATTCCTATAGCTTACGCATTCTTGGGTCCTAAGGGCTTAGGATCAGGTATAGGCCTGTCGTTTATATCCCTTCCCAACATCTTCAGGAATATGAGCGGTGGGCAGATATTTGGAACTTTATGGTTTTTGCTGTTATTCTTTGCCGGGTTTACATCAGCTGTTGCCATGTACAATTACCTTACCACTCTACTGGATGAAGACCTTGGAATTGGTAGGAGATTTGCATCTTTCGTGGTATTTATGCTGTATATAATAAGTGGTCTACCGGTAGGGCTGGAGCCTATTTTGACCGGCACATCAAATCTCGTTTACTTTACTGAGCTGGACAACTGGGTAGGGAGCTATGTTATACTCGTTTTGGGGATGTTGGAAATGATAGCAGGTGCATGGTTTTTCGGGAAGAGGTGGCTTGACGAGACTAATAAAGGATCTTACTGGAAAGTAAAACCATGGTTTTTCAATATATTTGTAAGGGTTGCCTCTCCATTGCTTTTGATAACCTTGATAGTGTTTTCTACAATGGATTATATACGGCAAGGGTATTTTAAATGGGTGCCTTCATTTGTGGAAAGTACACCTCAACTTATTCCATGGGTTCAGGCTGCGAGAATTGTTCTGTTGCTTGTAGGCGTAATAGGGTTTGTAGAATCTTATATGTCGATTAAGCAAAAGTATTATAGGGAAATAGCCAAGAACAAAAAACTGGATGAATTGGCTGCGTGATCAAAAATATACAGGAGGGAGAATATGACACCGGAAGCGATTGGTTTTATGGTTGGAACATGGACGCTGATTATAAGTTGTGTATATATCACTTTTTCATCACTTTTAAAGCATAGCAACGGTAAATTATAATTGTGCTTATACCGTATCCCCGTTTTATGGGGATATTGTAATTTTATTTTTATAAAATGGAGGAATTGCTTTGATTGATAAGAGAAATTTATCAGAAGTCGTTCATAAATTAAAGCAAAAAATATCTGCTTTTCCTGACGGGGTTGTTGTAAAAAGATTATATCGCAGGATTGATGAAATAGAAAAATTATACGAGAAAATAGAAATTCCAGAACAGATGGAGGATGTGTACAAATTTCTTGTCAGCAGAGGCGATAAATTGTTGAAGATGTGTAAAAAAGACTATGGAAGAGATATGGTAAAAAGCATAGAATATTACATCAGGTATCTAAAAGCGGCGTCTTATGATTTTAAAGGAGAAGGAGCGAAACTCAATAATTATGTGCGAGCTTTTTTGATTATGTCTATGCTATTTTTTGCTCTATCTCCTCAATATTTTGGCTTTTTATTGCCTCTTATGTTTATAATACCTGCTTATATAAGCCTTAAAGGTATTAAAAAGAGATCTAAGTATGCTTTTCGGGTATCTTTAACCTTTGTACCTGTGGGTATTATGGTAGGCTCTACCTGGACTAGATTTTTAGTATACGCTTTACAAAACTATGACAGGGTGATTTTGGACACGGCAAAGGAAATAAATGCTACTGTGGCTGTTGCGAAGCTTTTTGTGTTTGTCCCGGGGATATTGGGTATTATTCTGATAGCGGTATCTTTTTTAGCTAGTTATTGGGGTTACAAATGCAGGGATTATTTTATATAATCCTGTACAATATATAAGAGGTGAAGGGTGTATGTACAATAAAAGTGAAGTGGAAAGCTGTAGCTGCACCATAATTCATGAAAATGTAGTAGAAAAGATTAGAGAACACATGCCTCAGGATGAAGTTTTGTACGATCTTGCAGAGCTTTTTAAGGTCTTTGGCGATACCACGAGGATAAAAATACTGTACGCATTGTTTGAGTCTGAAATGTGCGTGTGCGACTTAGCGGCACTACTGGGTGTAAGTCAGTCGGCTGTATCTCATCAACTGCGGGTGTTGAAGCAATCCAGGCTTGTAAAGTATAGAAAAGAGGGTAAGGTTGTCTATTATTCCCTTGACGACGAGCATGTAAAGAGAATATTTGATCAAGGGTTTAGCCATATAAAAGAGAGTTAATTTGGATGTAGTATTGAATTCCGCAAAAGCGTTGAAATACAGAAGTCCGCTTGACATCGTATATTCAAAAAAGTATTATTAAAATGTATAGCTAAAATGCAATTGTCTAGTTATCTGTTAATGGGAGAGGTAAACGCGTATGTTGTACGATAAAGAGATAGAATGCCCTTTATGCAAATCTAAATTTATAACAAAGAAAGTGGCTATGAGTCATCTTACCATGGAGTTTCGCGATACTGATTTTCTGGAGCGCTATAGCGGGATGTACCCGTTTTTGTACGATGTAAATGTATGTCCTGATTGCGGTTATGCGGCATTGGATAAGCAGTTTGCTAAATTGTCTCCGGTACAAAGAGAAATCGTGAGCAATCAAGTGCAAAAAAAATGGGTTAAAAAGGATTTTGGCGGAGAGCGTTCGCTTAAGAAAGCCTTGAACGCTTATAAGCTGGCGTTGTACGTATCTGACCTAAAAAAAGACCCGGCGTACGTTAAGGCTAGCATTTTGCACAGGATAGCGTGGATATACAGGATTATGGAAGATAAGAACAATGAACGTAAATTTCTTGATTATGCTGTAAAGTACTATACCATGGCATATGAACAGGACAATGTAAATCAAATAAAGGTAGCATATCTGATTGGGGATCTATGTAGGAGATTGGAGAATAAAAGCGAAGCCGTTAAATGGTATAGTATTGTGGTAAATAATCCTGCAAAGGCCGGAAATAGCTTTATAGTAAATATGGCCCGCGAAGGCTGGCAGGCTTGTAGAAATGGCTGAAAGGCCATATTTTTGTGTGCGCGACATACGCTCATGTGGTAAAATAAAATGGAATATCCTGATATTTTAAAGGGGGATAATAGCATTGCCGAAAGAAACTATGACTCCGAGGGAGAGATGGGAAGCGGTATTGAAAAGGCAGAAACCTGATAGACTGCCCATGGATTATTGGGCTACTGCCGAAGCCAATGAAAAACTGATGAAATATTTAAATTGCAGCAGTCAGGAAGAACTTTATAAAAAACTACATATCGACAAACCTGTTGCAGTGGGCCCAGCGTATATTGGTCCAAAACTAGAAAAAGATACTGATATGTACGGTTGTCGTTACAGGAACGTTGAGTATAGTGGGGGAGTTTATGCTGAATGTGTTTATCATCCCCTCGCTCAGTACGAGACGGTAGAAGAGATAGAGAAAAATTATGTATGGCCAACGGTGGATTGGTTTGATTATAGCGTCATTCCATCTCAAATAAAAGGAAAAGAGGAATATCCGGTACAGGGTGGCGGTTCTGAGCCATTTCTCATATATAAAAATCTTCGAGGTCAGGAGCAGGCTTTTATAGATTTAATATTATATCCTGATATAGTAGAATACTGCCTGGATAAATTATTCGATTTTTGCTATGAAAATACTTTAAGAATATATGAACAAATACCTGGTAAGATTACGTTTTCATATATTGCTGAAGATATGGGAGCGGAAATCGATCTCATGTATTCTCCAGACCAGATCAGACGGTTTTTATTGCCGCGCATGAAGCGAATGATCGATCTAGCCCATGAGGCAGGAGTATATGCATTCCACCACAACGATGGGGCGATACGAAAGATCGTGCCGGATTTAATAGATATAGGTATAGACATATTAAACCCTGTACAATGGAGGTGCAATGGTATGGATCGAGAGGGTTTAAAGCGTGATTTTGGCGATAAATTGATATTCCACGGTGGTGTAGATAATCAATACACGCTGGCGTTTGGTTCGGTTGAAGAAGTGAAAAATGAAGTTATAGATAACATACGCATACTTGGAGCTGGTGGAGGCTATATTATCGCACCGTGCCACAATATCCAATCTGTAAGCCCTCCAGAGAATATTGTGGCGATGTACGAAACCGGTTATGAATACGGATGGACATTTGTGGACTCTGGTGCATTTTGATGGAGAGGTGTTAAGGCAAAGGCATGGTAACAGATCTGACGCCATTAATGAAAAAGTACAATTTTGACCCTGTATCTGTTGGTATACCCCAGAAAGAAATGGACTCTTACAACATTGACGGAAAATAATATGGCATTCCAATTTACGCTTACGTTTCAGTTTTGGCTTATAATAAAGACTTATTTGACAAAGCGGGATTGCCCTATCCGCCATCCAGTTATGAGGATAAAAGCTGGACCTTTGACAAAATGGTCGATTACGCTAAAAAACTTACGATTCATTCAAAGGATCCGTCAAAAGCTCAATACGGTTTAAACTGGGCGTGGGGTAGCAATGATATGAACCCTATATATTTTGGAGCAAAAGTCTACTCGGATGACACGTGGACAAATGGGGGTAAACCGTCTCAGAACTTTTTTGCCTCTCCTGATGTTACTAACGCCATCCAAAAAGTTGCAGACTTGATATGGAAAGACAAGGTGATGCCTTCACCGGCAACCTCACAGGCCCTGGCGAGTGGAAGCGATGTTTTTCTGACAGGTAAAGTTGCCATGGAAGCCCAGGGCGGATGGATACTGTCCAATGCTGGCAGTGTCAAATTTAAGATGGGGGTTGCGGCAATTCCTGTTGGCAACAATCCTAATGTAAGGGATGTTACATACGTAGATCCGTTGATAATTGTAAAAGGCAGCAAGCATCCTGATGAGGCATTCCAATGGATAATGTACCTGCTGCAAAAGGATGTGCAGGAGAAATCCATAAAACTCAGCGGTGGTACACCTCCTGCTAATACCAATGCTTTGGATGCTTATTATGCCAATTTCCCAACAATAAATAAGGATGACCTCAAAAACGTGGTAGAAGGTGGCTTGAAATACGGCATGGAATCTTATAATCATCTTATTGCAAATTATTCTCAGATTATGACTATCGTAAATAATGAACTTAATCTAGTGTTAAACGGCAAAAAGAAAGCATCTGAGGTTACGCCAACTTTGCAGCAGAAACTAAACGATTTCTTTAGCAAAAATAAATAATAAAAAATTGTCGTGTATAGTGAATATGCATAAACTCGTACTTGATACGAGTTTATGCATATTCTTTGAATTATATAGTGTGGTATAATAATATTAGATATTTGGAAGAGGGGAGGATAAAACAATGTTTAAATTTCCAGAAGATTTTATATGGGGTACGGCTACGGCAGCGTACCAGATAGAAGGGGCGGCTAATGAAGATGGCAGGGGTGAGTCTATTTGGGATAGGTTTTCCCATATACCGGGTAACGTATGGAACAATCAAAACGGCGATGTGGCGTGTGATCACTACCACAGGTACAAAGAGGATGTGCAGATATTAAAAGATATGGGCGTCAAAGGTTACCGTTTTTCTATATCCTGGCCGCGAGTTATACCCGAAGGAACAGGCAAGATAAACCAGAAGGGTGTTGATTTCTACAACGGTTTAATAGACGAATTGTTGAAATATAACATACAGCCTTTTGTCACATTGTACCATTGGGATCTACCTCAGGCTCTGCAGTACAAAGGAGGTTGGGCCAATCGCGACACCGCGGAGTATTTTGCCGACTACGCCAGTGAGATGTTTAGGCTGTTCGGCGATAGGGTTAAACACTGGATAACACATAATGAGCCGTGGTGTACATCGTTTTTAGGCCATGCAATCGGCGTCCATGCGCCTGGTATAAAAGATTTTTCTACTGCATTACAGGTAGCACATAATGTGCTTTTATCTCATGGAAAGGCCGTGCAATATTTCAGGCAGGCTGGCAGAGGAGGGAAAATAGGTATAACATTGAATCTTACTCCGGTGTACGCTGCCAGTGATAGAGAAGAAGATGTCAGGGCGGCTACAGTAGCCGACGGGTATTCTAACAGATGGTTTTTAGATCCGGTATTTAAAGGACAGTATCCTGAAGATATGCTGAAGAATTTTGGGTCTTTTGCGAAGATACCTGACGTACAAGTGGGCGATATGAAGATCATATCTTCGCCTATGGATTTCTTGGGCGTTAACTACTACACGAGAAGCTTTGTCAAGTACAATCCTGATGCTCAGTTTGGCACTGAGTCGTTGAGACCTGATGGTCAGTACACAGAGATGGATTGGGAAGTATATCCTCAGGGGTTGTATGATTTACTCATGAGACTAAAGAAAGACTATGGCGATATAGACATTTACATAACAGAAAACGGTGCGGCATTCAAAGATGTGGTGGAGAACAATAGCGTTGACGACAGCGATAGGTTAAATTATTTAAAGATGCACTTTGAAAAAGCGGCTGAGGCTATAAGGGATGGCGTTAAGCTAAAAGGTTATTTTGTATGGTCTTTAATGGACAATTTTGAATGGGCTCATGGGTACAGCAAGAGATTTGGCCTCATATACGTTGATTATGAGACTCAAAAGAGGATATGGAAGAAAAGCGCTTTGTGGTATAAGGATGTAATCGCAAATAATTCACTGTGATTTGTTTAATCGGCTTAGAGAAACCGTCTTCGATAAGAAGACGGTTTCTCTATTGGCAAACTCCATTTGTGCTTATGATTGATTTTCATAATTGTTTATGCTACTATATAAAGTGGATAATGCGCCTGTAGCTCAGTGGATAGAGCGTTTGGCTCCGGACCAAAAGGCCGCGGGTTCAACTCCTGCCAGGCGCACTGAATCCAGTATCACTTGCCGAGGGAAGGCAGGTGATTTTTTTATATAAAGACTTAGAGCGCAACGTCCATGACTTATGGTATAATATTCGTGGTGCGCAGAAAAGGAGATGATACGCATGCACATCAAGAAATGGTTGGCGTTGTTGGCAGCGATATTGATGTTGGGGTTGTCTGGTTGTACATCTTCTGTAGAGCAAAGCCCTGAAGTCCTCGCTAAGAAAGAGCTGGTGGTAAGCTATATAGATGTGGGGCAGGGTGACAGCATATTGGTTCAGGGACCATCAGGTAAGAACATGCTTATAGATGCGGGGATACCGGAAGAAGGGAGTAAAGTTGTCTCCTATTTGAAGAGCAGGGGCGTAAAAAAAATTGATGTTCTTGTAGCCACCCACCCTCATAGCGATCACATAGGAGGTATGCCTGATGTCATTTACGCTTTTCCTGTAAACAAGGTTTACATGCCAAAGGTGGGCAATAATACATATTCGTATGAAAAATTGCTGGTAGCGATTAAGCGAAAAGGACTTAAAGTGACCACAGCCAGGGCGGGTGTCAGCTTGGACTTGGGTAGTGGCGTGCAGGTGACGATTTTGGCTCCCAATAGTTCTCATTACGATGATCTTAATGAATACAGCGCTGTTATAAAGTTACGATACGGAGATACTTCTTTTTTGTTTGAAGGAGATGCCGGCGCTATATCAGAAAAGGAGATGTTGAAGCTGGGGTACGATCTCAAAGCTGATGTCTTGAAAGTAGGGCACCATGGAAGCGCTTATTCTACTTCTATGGCGTTTTTAGAAGCGGTAAGCCCTAGGTATGCTGTTATATCGGTAGGCAGGTACAATGACTATGGGCACCCTGCTAGGGTTACATTGAACAGACTAAGGAGCCAGGGTGTGGCTATCTATCGAACAGATGAAAAAGGGACAATTATAGCCTTTAGTGACGGAAAGGATATTTCTTTCACTTTTGAGAAATAATTGTTGTGTTGAACAAATGCTAGTTTTGTGGTAAGATTATGCTAAATGTAGTATGAGTGGGGGCATTTTATGTTAGAACTGCTTATAGTGGTATCTATTGTAGTGCTGGATCAGCTGACGAAGTATTTTGCACAGGTGTATTTAAAACCTATTAATACATTTCCTCTCATTAAAAATTTTTTTCACCTTACATACGTGGAAAACCGCGGAGCGGCTTTTGGAATACTGCAAAATCAACTATGGTTTTTTATAATCATAACGATTATGGCGGGTTTTGCCCTTATGTACTTGATGATTTCGGTGCCTGAAAGAAACAGGCATATAAGATTGATTTTAGCAATGATACTGGGCGGGGCTATAGGTAATTTTATCGACCGCATAAGGTTAGGCTACGTGGTGGATTTTCTGGATTTTAAAGTGTGGTCTTACATTTTCAATATAGCTGATTCATTTATCGTAATCGGTGCCATACTATTATGTACTATGATACTGTTTGGGAAGGAAAATCAATGATTAAGAATGAAATAGCTGGGATATACGATATAAAAGCTGATGCGGATGGTGTAAGGCTGGATAATTTTTTAGCTCAAAAAATTGATGGCGTATCTCGCTCTTATATAAAAAAATTAATAGATGAAGGCCGCGTTAAAGTAAATGGCCTTGTAACCAAACCTAGTTATAGGATTAAAAAATGCGATCAAATCATGGTCGATATACCTGAACCTCAAGAATTGAGAATTGATCCTGAAGCCATACCGCTGGATATACTCTACGAAGATGATCATATTATCGCAATTAATAAACCCCAGGGAATGGTGGTACATCCTGCTCCGGGAAACTACAGCGGCACAGTGGTCAATGCGCTACTTTACCATTGTGGCAATAGCTTATCGGGTATAAACGGGATCATAAGACCTGGTATTGTGCATAGATTAGATAAAGATACCTCTGGTGTTATGCTGGTGGCTAAAAGCAATGAGGCCCATGTGGAATTGGCTCAACAGATAAAAAGAAGGGAGATAAAAAAGATATACAACGCCATCGTGCTGGGAAACGTAAAAGAAGAAAAAGGTGTCATTGATGCGCCTATAGGGAGGCATCCTATTGATAGGAAAAAGATGGCGGTTGTAGAGGGTGGAAGAAATGCTATAACGCACTTTACTGTGCTGGAGCGATTTGGCGACTATACTTATGTGGAAGCCCGAATTGAAACAGGGAGGACTCATCAAATAAGGGTGCACTTTGCTTATATAAAGCACCCTGTGCTGGGCGATGCTGTCTATGGACCAAAGAGACAGCCGTTTAATTTAAAGGGACAAGTATTACATGCCAAGCTTGTGGGTTTTGTGCATCCTATCAATAAAGTGTACATGGAAATTGAAGCTCCGCTGCCGCCTTATTTTGAACAGCTGTTGCAAAAACTAAGGAGGACAAGTGGATTCCATAATATGTAAATGGGGGTAATACAGTGAAGGTATACAAAGGTATTGGTGTTTCCCCGGGAATTGCCATTGGTAAGGTTTATGTGTATTCTCATAAATACGTAAATGCGCGTCCTGAGAAGATTTCGAGTGTAAAAGCAGAACTTAAGAAATTTGAAGCGGCATTGAAGACGTCAAAAAGGCAGATAAAAAAGCTGAGCGCAAAGATATCCAGGCATTTAAAAAAAGAAGATTCCAAGATAATAGCCATACAGATGCATTTTTTAGAAGACGAAGTATTTGTAGAGAAAGTGACGCGCGCTATAAACGGCGGTAAATCAGCGGTGGAATCGGTAAGAGAAGTCCTGCAAGAGTACGAAGAGATGCTTTTGAAAAGCGAAGACGAGTATTTTAAAGACCGTTCACTGGATATTAAAGATGTAGGTTATAGGATAATAAGCAATATATTGGGGATTAAAAATGAGCTGGAGTTTATAGATAAGGACGTCATTCTTGTGGCCAATGATCTTACGCCTTCGGATACCGCTCTTTTAGACAAATCAAAAGTGCTGGGTATAGTTACGGATTCTGGAGGTCTTACATCTCATACGGCAATACTGGCTAGGGCATTGGGCATTCCTGCAATTATCGGTCTAAAAGATTTTTCTTTAAATGTGCGTGAAGGTGATGAAGTGATCATCGACTCTGAAAACGCAACTGTTATATTAAACCCTGACGACACTACAAAGGCTTATTACTTGGGGAAAAAGCAAGAGTACGAGGACAGAAAGAAGGAAATATTGGCCTTAAAAGACATAAAAGCCATCACCAGAGACGGGGTATCGGTAACCATTGACGCCAATATAGGTGCTCCGGAGGAGGTAACAAAAGCTATTGAATATGGTGCAGAAGGGATAGGGCTTTTCAGGACTGAATTTCTGTATATAAATAGATTTGAGTTACCTTCGGAGGAAGAGCAGTTTGAGGCGTACAGTTATGTGGTAAAGGCTATGAAAGGTAAGCCTGTCGTCATAAGGACTTTTGACATAGGTGGTGACAAAGATTTCCCTTATCTGGGCTTAAAAAAAGAGAGCAATCCTTATTTAGGCATGAGGGGTTTGAGGTTTAGCCTGGCGAATATCCCCATGTTTATAACCCAGCTAAAGGCTATATTGAGGGCCAGCGCTTATGGGCCTGTGAGTATACTTTTTCCCATGGTTTCAGATGTGAAAGAAGTCATAAAATCTAAAGACATTCTTCAGCAGGTAAAGGATGAGTTGATTCAAGAGAGAAGAGATTTTGATAAAGATGTAAAGATAGGTATAATGATAGAAGTGCCATCTACGGCACTGACTGTAGAAAATTTTATAGGTATCGCGGATTTTTTCAGCATAGGTACTAATGACCTGACTCAGTATACCCTGGCTGTTGACCGTTCCAATGAAAATGTGGCTGATTACTATATTCCGCTCCACCCATCGGTTATCAAGTTGATAGGTATGGTACAGGAGGTTGCGAAAAAAAACGGCAAGAAATTGAGCTTGTGCGGTGAGCTGGCTGCTTTTAAAGAAGGCATACCTGTGCTTTTAAAACAGGGAATCAGGGTATACAGCATGAGTCCTGCCAGTATACCTGAGGTAAAAAAGTATATAAGAGAAATAACCCTGGAGGGGAAAAACATCCCCGATGGCTTTCACCAAGGTGAGGTTGACGGTGGGTTATAATTCCAGGGTCGAGGCTATCTCTTTTAAGGTCATAGCGGATTTATTTAGTAATGCTATCTCGTCGTCTTTTAGAGGCATTTCCAGTACCCTTTTGATGCCTGTGTTTCCCACTACAGAGGGCAAGCTAAGGCATATATCATCTATACCGTACTGGCCTTTTATGAGGCTTGAAACGGTGAGGATAGAATTTTCGTCTCTAAGGATGCACTCCACAATCCTCCTTACGGCAAGGGCTACGGCATAGTAGGTAGCGGTTTTGCGCTCAATGATCTTATACGCTGCGTTTCTTACCTCGTCAACAATTGCCTCTTTCTCTTTGCGGTCACAACCTTTGGCGCATAAATTGCAGTATTCAGTAAAAGGAGATCCTGCCACGTTGGTAAGACTCCACGCAGCCACTTCGGTATCCCCGTGTTCTCCGACTATGTATGCGTGGACGTTTCGTGGGTCTATGCCGCATAGCTTTCCCAAAAGGAATCTAAACCTGGAGCTGTCCAGGACGGTACCTGATCCTATGACCTGGTTTGAAGGTAGACCTGAAACCTTTAATGTCACATAAGTCAATATGTCTACAGGGTTGGTGACGATGAGGTAAATGGCTTTATCGTTGTATTTCACCAACTGCGGTACCATTTCTTTAAATATGGCCGTGTTTTTCTTGACCAGATCTAATCTAGTCTCTCCTGGTTTTTGATTTGCCCCTGCTGTTATTATGATAATTTCTGCTCCACTGCATGCCGAATAGTCGCCGTTGTATACCTCTGCAGGCGGTATAAACGCCATGCCGTGATTTATGTCCATTGCCTCTCCTTCCGCCTTTTTAGCATTTACATCTATGAGGGCTATTTCAGGGGCGATCCCACTTAGTGCCAGGGCAAAGGCTGTGGTTGAACCCACAAATCCAGTTCCTACTATAGCTATTTTGTGCGATACTATTGCTTCCATTTTTTCACTCCTTTTGAATTTAGTTTTACTTATAGTATACCACAACGAACCGCCGATTCCATCATCTTCTTGACAGGGGTGTGTACATCTGTTATGATAAAATTTAATTAATATTTTTTATATTTTGGAGGGGAGATAATTGAAGGTATATTTAAACGGCGAATTTGTGGAGAAACAGGATGCTAAAGTATCGGTTTTTGATCACGGTTATCTTTATGGCGATGGAGTTTTTGAGGGCATTAGGGCTTACAATGGCGTGATTTTCAGGCTGGATGAGCATATTGATAGATTGTATTATGGCGCAAAGGCCATAATGTTGAACATACCTTTGAGCAAAGAAGAGATGAAAGCGGCAGTGGTGGAGACCGTGAGGCGCAACAACCTTTACGACGCGTACATAAGGTTGGTGGTGTCAAGGGGTGAAGGGGATCTGGGATTGGACCCCCGCAAGTGTCCTAAACCTACTATTGTTATAATAGCTGATTCTATACAGCTTTACTCCAAAGAACTTTATGAAAAAGGCATGAAAGCGATGACCACTTATATGAGGAGAAATTCACCTGCTGCACTGGACCCTCAGATAAAATCCCTCAATTATCTCAACAACATACTGGCGAAATTGGAAGCTAATATGTGCGGTTACGCTGAGGCCATACTTTTAAACGATAGAGGTTATGTAGCGGAATGCACAGGGGATAACATCTTTATAGTGAAAGATGGCGTGTTGATAACCCCTCCGGTGACTATAGCGGCATTGGGAGGTATAACTCGAAAGACGGTTATAGAAATAGCTGAGCAGCAAGGAATAAAAGTAGAAGAAAGGGAATTCACGCTGTACAACCTGTATAACGCCGACGAGTGCTTCTTGACAGGTACGGCAGCGGAAGCCATACCTGTGGTGGAGATAGATGGAAGGGTCATAGGAGACGGCAAGCCTGGTCCCATTACGAAGCAGATTTTAAAGGCCTTTGCTGAAATAGTTGATAAAAAGGGTACAAGAGTATACGATTGATAGCCTTTGAAAAGAGCACATACAAAGACAGAAAATGTGCTCTTTTTTTAATTTTCAAAAAATACATATTTATTTTTTGGCCTGTGTATGTTATAATATATGCAACAGCAAGTTTAACGTTTTCTCTTAGAGGAGGAACCTACTTTATGAAAACGTTGGTGTCTTATTTTAACTCGGTTTTTAACGCCCAGCGGGCTATGGGTGCACTTAAGAGGGCAGGATTTGATATGGTTCACATAGATATCATCGATTTTGAATCGAACTCGTGGGGAAGCGTATCTCAATTGGTCTTAAAATCCGCATTTAAAAACAGCGTAGACGTGGAGGTTTTTGCGGTATCAGATCCGATGGAGCAACTGGTCTCGGGCATGTACGGGGAAGTAAGCGATTCCAGTATAAAGCTTATGGTGACATGTGACGAACGAGATGAATTATTGGTAAAAAGACATATAAGAGATAATGGTGGCATATTATAGGTAAGAAGGAAAAATATGTTTTATGTAGAATTTTTTATTATATAACAAAAGAGGGGGATCAATATGGTTGCACCTGGAGACGAAGTGGTTATAAAGGAGATACATGCAGTACTGGATAAGGTTAATGAAGTTATAAAAGAGGATAGATATTTGTTGGAAAATTACAGAGAATTGCTCAAGAATGACGGCAATGTAGGGGAATTAGTGAAAGAGACTGCAGATCCAGTGAGGGAAAGCATTGCTAAAGATATAGCATATATTTATAAAAAATTATCAGAAGCGACATTATATGACAAAATTATTTATTGAAATTAATAGGTAATATTGCTATTATTTATAATTAGTTATAATTAGTTTGATATTTATATATCAATACAAAAATTAGAAGCTATGAAGGAGTTATCTCGATGGATGAATTACAGCTTAAAAGAGAAATTTCGAAATTAAGAGAAGAGCTGGATAGATACTTGTCCACACCTAAATGCAAAGAGCATACAAAAAGGTTATTGCAGCTAAGTCAGAGATTAGACGTATTAGTCGTAGCGTATTATAAGTATTACAGCGAAAAACAGTATAACTAGTAATGGGGTGAAGGAGGAAGCTTTGGACTGTGATTTGCTGTATTCCCGACCTCTCCTTATTCCTTCTCTGCTTTTATGTGCGGGTATTGCTATAAGCAGATATTTGCCTTATCCTATTGCCTTTTTGATCTGTATATTTATATTGATCTTTTTGTACTCTCTCTATAGCCATCGCCACATCATGCTAGCTGTTGTACTGGCTTTGGGCGCTTATGTAGGTGCAAGGGCTTTTTCTGTTAATTCTGATTACGTGGCCATGGAAGGGAAGACGGCGAGTATAGAAGGGTATGTGATATCGCAACCCGTATACGATAATCAACGGGTGTCCTTTGATTTTGTGCCCTACAATTTAAATACCAAGCAACGCATAAGGATAAGTGTATACGGCAAGCGGGATTTACCGCACTTGGAATACGGAGATGTGATGTTGGTTAATGCGAAGATAAAGCTTCCTCCGGCAAGGACCAACCCATACGGCTTTGATTACAGCTTTTATTTGCGCAAAAGGGGAGTTTATGCGCTGGGAACAGCCAGTGCTGAGCAATGCAGGGTAGTAGGCAAAAGGGATATGGGGGTTTTAGGGCTGGCATTTAAGGCAAAGGAAATTGCAAGCCGTGCAATCCACAGGAATTTGGATAACCCATATTCCGATTTGCTTTCCAGTATGTTACTTGGTTACAGGTTTGACGAAGATGATATTATAGCTGACTTTTCTGATACAGGGGTTATTCATATAATGGCCATATCGGGTTTGAACGTAGGTGTTATAGTTGGCGCAATGCTTTTGTTAATGAAACCGTTGCGCAACATATACGTTAAAAACACCGTGGTCATGTTTATACTGGCTTTTTACGTGTTTATTGTGGGCTTTTCACCACCTATACTGAGAGCTGTGATAATGGCATGGATATACCTGTCCAGCTGTTTTTTTGACAGAAAAGGAGATCCCCTGAATTCACTGGCGGCTTCTGCTATTGTATTGCTTCTGTTCAATCCCTTGAACCTTTTTGATGTGAGTTTTCAGCTTTCCTTTGTAGCCACGGCGTCTTTGATACTGCTTTATCCGCCGGTTCGACGGTGCGTGCAATGGTTGCCGGTACCGGAAGCAGTGGGCTCTCTGGTGGCTATTACCATTTCTGCTCAACTGGGTATAATTCCTTTTGTCATATACTACTTTCACAAGATATCCCTCATATCTATAGTAGCTAATATCGCAGTGGTTCCATCTACAGCGCTTTTAACGCCTTTGGGTTTTTTGCTGATAATTACGGGCTTTATACCGTTTTTTTCTGATACGTTGGTTATGCCCCTTACAGGCATAATATCTTACATATTAGGAGTTACGGATCTTCTATCCCGTTTGCCTTTTGCCTCCATTACGGTGCCCTTTCCTGGGTTTATCTTGATAGTCTTATACTACTTGTTTTTATTGATATTTGCTGATATGATAATATTCGATAAAAAGTACGCTCTGGCCGGGGCAGGGGTGGCAACGGTTTTATTGATGTTGCAACATTTTTTGCCAGGGCCGCTTACAGTCACATTTATTGACGTAGGACAAGGGGATAGCGCGTTAATCGTCACACCACACAAGCACACCGTGCTCGTAGATGGTGGCAGGCTTGATGTAAATTCGGGTTTTGATGCGGGCAAGGATATTGTGGTGCCTTATCTTTTGATGAGCGGTATACGTAAAGTAGATGTGGTCGTCGCTACGCACCCTGACTCGGATCACATGGGTGGACTTATTTCAGTGGTGGACAGTATACCTGTTAGAAATGTTTTTGTTTCAGCATTATACGATGATCCTCTTTCAAAATCTTTTTTTAAGTTATTAAAGGCAAAAGGCGTTACTTTACAGCCTTTGTACAGAGGGGATAAGGTGTACATCGATGGAGTTAAAATAGAGGTGTTAAACCCACCGAAAGGTTTGCCGTTTGAAGGCGATAATGACAATTCTCTGGCGATAAAGCTGATTTATAAAAAGGCGGCGATTCTGTTTACAGGGGATATGGGGGTTGATGCGGAAAAAGACCTTTTATCGAGAGGAATGGATTTAAGGGCGGACGTCTTAAAAGTATCGCACCATGGGAGCGCTACGGCTACTTGTCAGGAATTTGTAAATGCGGTAAATCCTGCAGTTTCTGTGATTTCGGTAGGCGAAAACATTTACGGACATCCTTCAAAGGACGTGTTGCAGAGGCTGCGAAATACCCGTGTGTTGAGGACGGATTTAAACGGAGCAATCACTGTAAAGACCGATGGCGAGCGGTATTATATTAGGCCATTTTTAAAGTGACAGGGGGTAAGAAAGTGTTTTTGGATCAGTTGGATCGAGCAGCTAAAAGCACTAATAGCGGTTTTTATATGCTGACAGGGGAGGAAGAGTACCTTATAGACCTGTTTTTACACCGTATATCTGAAAAATACGATGAGGTAAATATCACCGTCTTTGGGGAAAAAGCCGCTGTACAGGATGTCATAGATACGTGTGAAAATGTGCCTTTTTTTTCGGAGGGCAAGCTGGTGGTGGTAAAAGGTTCTGTGGATGATGAACAGGCGCTGGCCGATTACGTGAAAGAGCTGCCGTCTTTTACATGCCTTATATGCGCGCAAAAAGATGTGGATAAAAGAAAGGCATTGTACAAAGCAGCTAAAAAATGGGGAACTGTATACGAGTTTGAAAAATTGAAACCTTACGAGGTGGAGAGGTGGTTGGTGGATTATGCAGCCAGGAAAGGAGTGCGCCTTGAAGCGGCGGCAGCTTCTTATCTGGTTCAGATGGCCCACGACTTGAGAAGCGGTGTTAATTGTGTAGATGTACTGATTTCCTTTGTTTACCCTAACAAATCGATAGGCCTTGGCGATGTAAGGAATTTTTACGGCAGGCTTGTCGACGATAACATATTTGACTTTATCGATAGCGTTCAAAGGGGAAGTGGAAGTTCTGCTAAGATCCTTACGGACCTTATTGGCAGCGGCGTCAATTCCATCTACATACTGTCTATGCTGGAATGGCAGTACAGGTTGCTCATTAAGGCAAAACTCCTTTTGATACAAGGTGTTTCAGGTGCCGAGGAAAGGTTGGGCGTACACAAGTACGCCGCTAAAAAAGCTCTGGATATAGCCAGGCGGTATAACCTTAGGTATTTTATCAAGGGAATGAGGCTATGCCTGGCTGTAGAGCATGACGTAAAGACAGGGGCCATAAAAGACGAATGGGCTTTAGAGGTGCTATTGGCCAAGCTCATTAGCGACGACCAAAAATAAAAAAGCGTACACTGTACGCTTTTTTCATGCACTGGCATTTGACATTTTGTTTAACTTTAAAGCCAGTTTTGATTTCTTATTGGCGGCGTTGTTTTTATGTAAAACGCCCTTTGTAACAGCTTTATCTAAAACTTTTACGGCATTTTTATATGCTTCTGTAGCTGAAGCTACATCGCCAGAATTTAGCTTGTTCATAAAGTCTTTTATTGCTATTTTCACTAAGTTTTTAACCCTTCTATTCCTCAACGTCTTAACTTTGGTTACTTTAATTCTCTTTTTTGCTGATTTAGTGTTTGCCAAAAATTTCACCTCCTTGCCGACCAAGCAAGTGTATTTTATCATTTTAGAGCTTTTTTTGCAATAGGAATGAATAAAAATAATATATTTGTCAAATATACCATTAGGGAGGTGAAGTCACGTGTTAGGCGCTATTGTGAGGTTTATTGTCTCTGCATTGGTGTTGCTGGTGATTTCATATATTTTGCCTGGGTTTAAAGTCGCAGGCTTTTGGGGTGCACTGATAGCAGCTGTTGTGATATCGGTTTTAGGATGGGTTGTTGAAAGCATATTTGGCGATAAGATATCTCCTCAGAGAAGGGGGATAGTGGGTTTTATAGTAGCGGCAGTTGTTATCTACGCATCACAGTTTATCGTGCCTGGTTCTATAAGTGTTTCATTGTTAGGTGCTTTAATAGCGTCATTGATAATAGGCGTAGTAGATGCTTTTGTCCCCACTGAGCTGAGGTGATCGCATTGGATTTGAGGAGAACCGATCTGGCTATTGAAACCCGGGAGTTATACAGGAAGGACTCGGGGAGAGAAGTACCGGGTGTAGAGGTAAAGCAGGAAAAACTAGGTAGCATCACTATAACCCGCGTGAACATCTTAGATTACCAAGGAAGCATGGCAATGGGAAAACCTATAGGCAATTATATAACGTTAGAAATGCCCGATATCAGGACAGGGACGCCGGAGCTCAACCACTCTGTAGCTGCAGTTCTATCCGATGAATTAAAAAAGCTCATAGACAGATTGCAATCTCAGAGCGTATTGGTTGTGGGGCTTGGCAATTGGAATGTGACCCCAGATGCGCTGGGGCCTAAGGTTGTCTCCAGGATTTTTGTCACAAGGCAGATATTTGAATTTGCACCGCAAGAGGTCAGGCCAGGTATGAGGCCTGTGAGCGCAATTGCCCCGGGTGTCTTGGGCATTACAGGAATTGAGACGGCAGACATAATAAAAGGAGTTGTGAGCCGCATAAAACCAGACTTGATAATAGCTGTGGACGCTTTAGCTTCAAAAAGCACCAGCAGGCTGGCGTCTACCATTCAGATTTCTGATACCGGTGTAAGTCCAGGTGCGGGAATTGGCAATAGACGCGCTGCCCTGGATCAGAGCACGTTGGGTATACCTGTAATAGCCCTAGGGGTGCCTACTGTAGTGGATGCGGCGACCATGGCCAGCGATACCATAGACCTTTTAGTAGATTCCCTGATGAAGGCTACACCCCAGGACAGCCCTTTTTACCAGGTGTTAAAGGATTTAAACAGGGAGGAAAGGTACGATCTTATACGAGAAGTCATCTCGCCGTATGATAACCTTATGGTTACTCCCAAAGAAGTCGACGAAATGATAAACGACATGGCCGCAATACTGGCAGAAGGTATTAATATAGCCCTTCAAGATAACTTATATCGATAAAACAAGTCATAATGTGCCCTTCTTTTTAATATACTAGAGTAAATCAAAAGAAAAAGAGGGGTGCATTTTGTTGTTTATAGTGAAATACCGCACGGTTTATGTATTTTTTGCCTTAGTCCTGGCTTTAATGGTACTAAGTTCCAAGTTATTTTTTAGCGCCAAGGCCGAAGCAAAGAATAATGTTAAATTGGACAAGGTGGCTCAAGTAAATTTGACTGAGGTCCTGCTTAACATGGGTATGCCTTTGATCCAGGCTCAATTCAACCGAGGTTCTCACGGTGTAATAGATTGGTCATTTCTTAATAAAATAACCGCCATAAAACTGGACCCTAAGCTTATATTGTCTTCTCAATTGCCGCCTTTTAACGCCCCTAGTAAAGGTGTGTTTAATGCAAATGCAAAAAGTACGATCACGCCTAGTGCAAAGCCTAAAAAGGAAATCGTAGCGGAAGGCAAAGCTTTTAATCAATCTGCCGATGTAAACACCGGTTTAAACTTAGACGATTCAAAACCGCAGGTATTGATATATCATACTCATACCCATGAGTCTTTTATAGCCACCGCTGAGCACAGGTATATTCCCACCGATAGTGATAGAAGCGATGACCCCAATGTAAACGTAATTAGATTGGGCAAAGAACTCAAAGGGGTTTTGAATAAAAACGGCATAAGCGTTTTGCACGATACCACAGTGCACGATAACCCTTACGACGGCGCATATGAAAGATCTGTGCTTACGTTGAAAAACGATTTAAAAAAGTATCCGTCCATAAAATTTGCCATTGACTTGCACAGAGACGCATACGGAGAAGTAATGAAAAAGGGTATGGATCAAACACCTGATTTAAATAAATTGCCTAACCCGGACTTTAGAAAAAAATACCTTTTGGTGCGCGGTGGCGAGAACTATGCCAGGATCATGTTTGTCATAGGCAGCAGGCGAAGCTCCTCTGACAAAGAGGACTGGCATAAAAATTACGAGTTCGCGAAAAAGATAAGCGATAAGGTGAATCAGCTGGTACCCGGTTTAAGCCTGGGTATTGACGTAAAGACTTATGCCAGTTATAACCAACAGATTTTAGAAAACTCTGTCCTCGTTGAAGTGGGCAGCAATTACAATACGCTGGAAGAAGCTGTGGCTTCTGCAAAGGTACTGGGAGAGGCCCTATCTGATGTGATAAATTCCACGGGCCGGTAGGAGGTTTTTATGAAAAGAGTACAGAGGTATATTTTAGAAAGGCGAATGAGAAGAAAATGGTACGCTCTTTTTTTTCTATGCGCGCTGGTATTTCTTGCGGGTTTTTTGATCGTAGATTACAACACCAGCTGGTTGGTATACGGTTACGGAAAAATAAACGCCTTTTCTGTGGCAGCGACCAGACACTACATTGACATGAATTTTCTGGGGAATGATATAAAAATTTCTGACAGAGCTATAAGAACGATGCTGAATTGGTTCAATAGGTAAGGGCGATATTGCAAAATTCATTGCGATGTTATAGTATTTAAAGTGTGAAAGAATATAAAACGTGTTGTAGGAGGATTGAATTTGGATAAGGAGCACATCAGGAATTTCTGCATTATCGCCCATATAGATCACGGTAAATCCACCCTTGCCGACAGGTTGATAGAAAAAACAGGTACCCTCACCCAGAGGGAAATGGAAGATCAGGTTTTAGACACCATGGATTTGGAAAGAGAGAGGGGTATTACTATAAAGCTCCAGCCTGTCAGGCTTGTGTACCGCAGTGAGGATGGCGAGGAGTACGTATTAAATCTCATAGATACCCCTGGACACGTAGATTTCAATTACGAGGTGTCCAGAAGCCTGGCAGCCTGTGAAGGAGCTTTGCTGGTAATCGATGCATCTCAAGGCATAGAAGCGCAGACGCTAGCCAACCTGTACTTAGCCCTGGACCACGATCTGGAGATAATACCCGTTATAAACAAGATAGATCTTCCCAGCGCTCGCCCTGACGCGGTTAAGCAGGAAATTGAGGAGGTAATAGGAATGGATGCCAGCGAAGCTTTGCTGGTATCTGCCAAAGAGGGTACAGGCATTGAAAACGTCCTTAAAGCCATTGTGGATAAAATACCTCCTCCTGAAGGCGATAAGGATAAGCCCCTTAAGGCTTTAGTCTTTGACTCCTATTACGACAATTACAAAGGGGTTATCGCCTTTGTAAGGATAAAGGATGGCGTCGTAAAGCCGGGAACGAGGATAAAAATGATGTCTACAGGCTTGGAATTTGAGGTCACAGAAGTAGGTACTTTTACCCCTGGACTGAAGCCATTGGACCAATTGCAGGCGGGAGAAGTAGGATATATAGCTGCCAGCATGAAAGACGTAAGGGACTGCCGCGTGGGCGATACCATAACAGATGCGGAAAATCCCGCTCTGGTGCCGTTGCCGGGTTATAGGAAGGTCACGCCCATGGTCTACAGCGGCATTTACCCTGCGGATACCACCCATTATGAAGATCTTAAAGATGCACTTGAAAAGCTGCAGCTAAACGACGCTGCGCTGGTATTTGAACCGGAAACATCGGTAGCTTTGGGATTCGGGTTCAGGTGCGGTTTTCTAGGGCTTCTTCACATGGAAATCGTGCAAGAGAGGCTGGAAAGGGAATACAATCTCAGCTTGGTGACTACAGCGCCCAGCGTCATATACAGGGTCACAAAGACCAATGGAGAGGTATTGGAGATTTCCAATCCAGTAAATTTGCCCAAGCCTCAGGAGATTGAGTACATTGAGGAACCGGTGGTGAATGCGTCTATCATCGTGTCGTCAGATTTCGTAGGCCCTGTGATGGATTTGTGTCAAGAAAAAAGAGGGACGTACGTAAACATGACGTACATCGACACCAGCAGGGTCATGTTGGAGTACAAGCTGCCGTTAAACGAGATCATATTTGATTTTTTCAATGCTTTAAAATCCAGGACGAGGGGCTATGCGTCGCTGGATTACCACATGGCGGGCTATCAGGTATCTGATCTCATAAAGCTGGATATTCTCATAAACGGGGAAGTGGTGGATGCCCTCTCTGTGATAGTGCACAGGGATAAGGCCTATGAAAGAGGCAGAAAAATTGTAGAAAAGCTTAAAGAGTCCATACCCAGGCAGTTGTTTGAGATACCCATTCAGGCGGCTATAGGCAACAGGGTAATCGCCAGAGAGACTGTAAAGGCCATGAGAAAAGATGTGCTTGCTAAGTGTTACGGGGGCGATGTCACCAGGAAGAAAAAGCTTCTAGAAAAGCAGAAAGAAGGGAAAAAGCGCATGAGGCAGATAGGCAAGGTGGAAATACCTCAAGAGGCCTTCATGTCAGTGCTGAAGTTGGAGGACGAAAATTGAGGTTGAAAGACATAAGCATTTACGTGCACATCCCTTTTTGCGTAAAAAAGTGCTTTTACTGCGATTTTAATTCTTTTGCAGGAATGGAGAAATTAAAACCCTATTATCTAGATGCACTAATTGGCGAACTGAAGATGTACGCGTGTAAATTAAAAGGCTATAAAGTCAGGACGTTGTTTATAGGAGGAGGTACCCCTACCACTTTTACGCTATCTCAGCTTTCCCTTATTCTGGATACTATTAGCAGCCTTTACGATGTTGACGATGGGGCAGAAGTGACGGTAGAAGCAAATCCAGGCACTGTTTCTGATCTCATGCTCAGAGGCCTGTCTCTAAGGGGAGTCAACCGCTTGAGCCTGGGCTTACAGGCTAGGCAGGATCATTTGCTCAAATTGCTGGGAAGGGTGCATACATACGAGCAGTTTTTGTCCAGTTATTACAGTGCTTTAAAGTACTTTGGCAATGTAAATGTAGACATCATGTTTGGCTTGCCAGGACAGACTATGGACATGTGGACACAGACCCTTGATGCCGTCATCGGGCTTAAACCCCATCATGTGTCCTGTTATAGCCTTACGATAGAAAACAACACCCCTTTGGGAGATATGGTCAAAAGAGGAATACTCGATTTGCCCGATGAGGACACGGAGCGCCAGATGTATTATGAAGCCAAAAGGAGATTGCTGGCAGCGGGGTACAGGCATTACGAGATATCCAATTTCGCCTTACCCGGATACCAGTGTAAACACAACACCGCATACTGGACGGACAGCGAATACGTGGGCATAGGAGCTGGAGCCAGTTCTTATTATGACAATATAAGGTATAAAAACGCGGATGATATAACGGATTACATCAAAAAAGTGCATAAAGGGCTGCTTCCTATAGAGGAATTTGAGTACGTAAGCGAAAGAGAGAAGGTCATTTACGCCATTATTACAGGTTTAAGGCTTATTACAGGTATAAATTTGAAGGAATTCCGGGAACGATATCATGTGGATTTGCTAAAGGAGTACGGCGACGTCGTTGAAAAATACGGCGATATGGGATTTTTAGAAGTAAAAAGCGGATTTCTCAGGTTTACTGAAAGAGGAATAGATGTTTCCAATACCGTATTGAGTGATTTTTTAAGATAAATATTGACATTTTACACGTTAAGTGATATTTTATAAGCATGAATTAGCACTCTATAAGTGAGAGTGCTAACAATGAGAGGTGAGGCCAGGATGCAATTGGATGAGAGAAAGGATAAGATCTTAAAAGCTGTAGTTGACGGATATATAAAGACAGCCGACCCTGTGGGTTCGAGGACAATTGCAAAAAAGTATAAGATAGGCCTGAGTTCAGCCACGATACGGAATGAAATGGCTGACCTTGAAGATATGGGTTATCTTGAGCAGCCTCACACGTCTGCAGGTAGGATACCATCCATTAAAGGTTACAGATATTATGTGGACAGTATTATGCAGGATTTAATAAGTTTGACTTCGGAATTAGATGAAAGGGAAAAGTATATACTGGAAAAATACCTGTTTGAGGAAATATCTTCTGACGCAGAAGATAGGATTGAGGAGATAATCAAGAAGATCGCCAAATTGCTCTCCAATGTAACCAGGTATACGTCGTTGGTATTAGCCCCTCAGCTCAACCTAAGCAAGCTCAAGGCGATAAAGCTGGTGCCAATTGACGATAGCAATATCCTGCTGGCTATACTCACTAATACAGGTCTTGTCAGAAATGCGGTTTTGAAGATGAATAAACCTATGGATTCTATTGAAGTGGATAGGGTAAACAACCTCATAAACCATAAACTATCATATCTTACCATCGAGGAAATCGACGACGATTTGATCAACAGCATTAAAGTGGAGTTTAACGACGATGTTTTGTTGGATAACGTAATAAACTCGATAAAAAAGACCTTGAGAAGAGCCGACGATGGCGATATATTTATGGATGGTACCACCAACATATTCAATTACCCTGAGTATCAGGATATAAAAAAGGTGAAGAATTTTATGTCTTTGCTGGAAGAGAAGGAATTGCTGTACGAGGTGCTGCAGCCCAACCGCGATAACGATATAGATATTACCATAGGCAGCGAAAATAAGTTCGACGAAACAAAGGACATGAGCATCATCATAGCAGCGTATAGATTAAACGGCAGGTCTATAGGCAGCATTGGTATAATAGGACCTACCAGAATGGATTATCGGAAAGCCATAGCAACAGTTAACCTGGTAAAGGAAGACCTGGGAAAATTAATGGAATACCTTTACGGAATATAAAACAAGGGGTGGATAGGTGTTGGAAAAGAAAGAAGAGAAGATGGCTGAAGAGATTAATTGCGATAAGGCCGATGAGCCTCAGGAGGCACGGCAGGTTGAAAACGGCGGTGAAGGCGGTGAAAATGGGTGCCAGTGCGAAGACGAACAAGAGCAGGCTGCTGAAGAGGTGAAAAAGCTTAAAGAGGCGCTGGAGGCAAAAACAAAGGAGGCTGATGAGTATTTAAATCTGGCCAAAAGAATTCAAGCTGAGTTTGACAATTTTAGAAAGCGGACTCAGAAAGAAAAAGAGGATTTGGTGAAGTACGGCAATGAGCAGCTTATACTGGCGATGTTACCTGTTCTCGATAACCTTGAGAGGGCGGCGGCGGTAGAGGTCAATGACGCCAATAGGGCTATAATAGATGGTGTTAATATGGTGATAAATCAATTCAAGAAGGTATTGTCGGATTTTAATGTAAAAGAGATCCAGGCAGAGGGAAAGCCCTTTGATCCATATAAGCACCATGCTGTGATGCAGGTAGAAGATAGCGGCTGCGAGCCTAATACCGTGGTAGAAGTACTTCAAAAAGGTTATGAATTAAATGATCGCGTGATAAGGCCAAGTCTTGTAAAAGTTGCAAAATAAAATCAGGAGTTTAAGGAGGAGTGCTTAAATGGGAAAAATTATTGGAATTGACCTTGGCACCACATTTTCATGTGTGGCAGTGATGGAAGGTGGCCAACCGGTGGTAATACCTAACGCAGAAGGAGCTAGGACTACGCCTTCTGTGGTGGCCTTTACAGATACAGGAGAGAGATTAGTGGGCCAGGTGGCAAAGCGGCAGGCTATAACCAATCCCGAGAGAACCGTCATGTCTATAAAAAGACATATGGGTACAAATTACAAAGTAAACATAGATGGCAAAGAGTATACCCCGCAGGAGATATCTGCGTTTATTCTGCAGAAGCTCAAAAGAGATGCAGAAGCGTATCTGGGAGAACCAGTTACGCAAGCGGTTATAACGGTTCCAGCGTACTTTAACGACAGCCAGAGGCAAGCCACAAAAGACGCAGGCAGGATTGCGGGCCTTGAGGTATTGAGGATTATCAATGAGCCTACGGCGGCCTCACTGGCCTACGGACTGGACAAAGAAGAGAACCAGAAGATAATGGTGTACGACTTAGGAGGAGGTACCTTTGACGTATCCATCCTTGAATTAGGCGATGGAGTCTTTGAAGTGTTAGCTACCAGTGGAAATAACCATCTGGGCGGCGATGACTTCGACCAGAGGATAATGGATTGGCTGATAGATGGATTTAAAAAGGAGCACGGCATAGACCTCAGCAAGGACAAGATGGCTTTGCAGAGGTTGAAAGAGGCTGCAGAAAAGGCGAAGATAGAGCTTTCCTCTGCCACTTCTTCTCTGATAAGCCTTCCATTTATCACGGCGGATGCGACGGGGCCAAAGCACCTGGAAGTTACGTTGACGAGGGCCAAGTTTGAGGAGCTCATATCAGACCTGGTGGCGTCTACAGAAGGTCCGGTAAGACAGGCGTTGAGCGATGCCAATTTAACGCCGGATAAAATCGATAAAGTTATACTGGTAGGAGGTTCTACCAGAATACCCCTGGTTCAGGAGACGGTTAGGAGACTTACGGGGAAAGAGCCTCATAAAGGGATTAACCCCGATGAGTGCGTGGCTATAGGAGCTGCTATACAGGCAGGAGTTTTGGGCGGTGAGGTAAAAGATATACTGCTGTTGGATGTAACGCCCCTTTCCCTGGGCATTGAGACACTGGGCGGCGTGTTTACAAAGCTCATTGAGCGCAACACCACCATACCTACTAAAAAGAGTCAGATATTCTCCACAGCAGCTGATAACCAGACTTCGGTGGAAATTCACGTCCTCCAGGGCGAGAGGCCCATGGCTAAGGACAATAAGACACTGGGCCGCTTTACCCTTACAGGTATTCCTCCTGCGCCTAGAGGGGTGCCGCAGATTGAAGTAACTTTTGACATCGACGCTAACGGAATTGTACATGTCTCGGCTAAAGACCTGGGTACTGGTAAAGAGCAAAGCATAACGATTACGTCTACCACCAATCTCAGCGAAGAGGAAATCGAGAGGATGAGAAAAGAGGCTGAGAAGTACGCTGAAGAGGATAAAAAGAGGAAAGAAGAGGCCGATATAAGGAACAACGCGGACTCGGCTATATACCAGGCCGAAAAGACATTAAAAGACCTGGGCGATAAGGTGACGCCACAGGAAAGGGAGAAGATCAATGCGGAAATAGAGAAGGTGAGAAAGGCCTTAAGCGGCAGCGATATTCAGGCTATAAAAGATGCCACAGAGTCGTTGTCCCAGGCTTTCTATGAAGTCTCTACCAGGATATATCAGCAGGCCGGAGCCAGTGGAAACGCTGGTGGGAATACAGGAGCCGGTTCCAACAATTCAGGCCGTGACGATAACGGCAACACTTACAATGCGGATTACAAAGTCGACTGAAACAAAACCTGCCCTGTCAGGGCAGGTTTTAGACTGAGGTGGTGATTGGATTGGCGAGAGACTATTACGAGATATTAGGGGTGGATAGAAATGCGTCACAGGACGAGATAAAAAAAGCGTATAGAAAGCTGGCAAAGAAGTACCACCCTGACATGAATCCAGGTGACAAAGAAGCTGAGCAGAAGTTTAAGGAGATCAACGAGGCTTATGAGGTGTTGAGCGACCCTGAAAAGAAAGCCAGATACGACCAGTTTGGCCATGCCGGCGTCAATGGCCAGGGTGGATTTAACACGGGAGGATTTGGCGGCGGCTTTGGTGACTTTGGCGATTTTGGAGATTTTGGCGGCTTTGGAGATATATTTGATATGTTTTTTGGCGAAGGCTTTACAGGCCGCAGGAGAAATAGCCCACAAAAAGGCGCTGACATAAGGTATCATATGACCATAACCTTTGAGGAAGCGGCTTTTGGCGCAGAAAAAGAGTTTAGGGTAGAGCGCACCGAGATGTGTAGCACCTGCAATGGCACAGGTGCAAAGCCCGGTACAAAGCCGGTTACCTGTGGGTACTGCGGGGGAACAGGTCAGATAAGGCAGACCCAGCGAACTCCTTTGGGTAGCTTCACACAGGTGAGAACTTGTGAGCATTGCCGTGGTACAGGCAAGATCATAAAGGAGCTCTGTCCTGATTGCAGAGGGACTGGAAGGATGAGAAGGTCACGAAGGGTAAAAGTGAAGATACCCGCTGGGGTAGATAACGGCTCCGTCATATCTCTAAGGGGAGAAGGTGAGCTGGGGGTCAACGGAGGCCCTCCAGGGGACCTGTTTATTGAGATAAAGGTAAAGCCCCATGAGATTTTCAAAAGAGAGGGGCAAAACATTATATGCGAAATCCCAATTTCCTTTGTTCAGGCTGCACTGGGAGCTGAAATAGAAGTTCCCACGTTGGAAGGGAAAATAAAGTACACCATACCTGAAGGCACCCAGAGCGGGACTGTGTTCAGGTTAAAGGGCAAAGGTATACCCAGTGTAAGAGGATATGGCAGAGGGGATGAGTTAATAAAGGTGTACGTAGAAGTTCCTAAAAAACTTACGGAAAAGCAGAAAGAGCTGTTGAGGAAGTTTGCGGAGATAAGCGGTGAGGATGTGAACGAGCAGAGCAAGTCTTTTTTTGAGAAGATGAGAAACGTATTTGGAGGTTAAAAATTATGAGTTGGATAGAAGTCCAGGTCAAGACAACCCGGGATGCGGTAGACGCTGTTTCCAATATCCTCTACGATGTAGGCGCTGGAGGTGTGGTAATAGAGGATTTTCATATAGCTTCAGAAGCAACAGAATGGGATGAAGAGGATGTAGATAAATTAATCGTAGAAGACAACATAGCGGTGGTAAAAGGGTATTTGCCAGAGGGACCTGATTTGCCCGATAAGCTGAACACGGTAAGAAATCGCGTAAAAGAACTGGGCAACTACATCAACACAGGGGAGAGCACTATAAGCACTGCGGAGGTATACGAAGAAGATTGGGCTAACTCGTGGAAAAAATATTATAAACCTGTAAAAATTGGGCCAAAGATCGTCATCAAACCCGAGTGGGAACAATACCAGGCTGATAAAGGTGAGCTGGTTGTCCAGATAGATCCTGGCATGGCTTTTGGAACAGGTACCCACGAAACCACCAGGATGTGCATAGTGATGTTACAAAAATACCTAAAGCCAGGCATGAGCTTGCTGGATGTAGGATGCGGTTCGGGAATACTGTCGGTGACAGCGGCAAAATTAGGGGCATCCAGGGTCTTGGCTTTGGATATAGACGATGTAGCAGTTAATGTGGCGCGGGACAACGTGTTGAAAAACGGCGTAAATAATGTGGTAGAGGTTAGGAAAAACGATGGGCTGAAGGGTTTAAAGAATGAGGACATAAAGGCCGATATGGTCGTGGCCAATATAATAGCTGATGTGATAATAAAGATAACCCGCGACGTCAGAGAAAATTTAAAAAAAGGCGGCATATACATCGCCAGTGGTATTATAAAGGAGAGAGAAAAGGACGTGGTGCAAGAGCTTAAAGTCCATGGTTTTTCCATTGTGGAGAGCATGTATGACGGCGAGTGGGTTGCGATGGGTTGTGTATTAAATGCATAAGTTCTTTGTATCCCCTGAAAATGTATTTGATAAAAAAGTTATGATAACAGACAGGGATGAGCTCAATCACTTCAAGGTCCTGCATATAAAAAAGGGAGAAAACATCGTGGTATCCGATGGCATAGGAAATGACTACAGAGTAGAAGTCGTAGAGATAAATGAAAAGTACGTGACGGCCAGTATATTAAGCGTCCTTCAGCCAGTAAAAGCCAGTGTGGACATCACCCTTTATCAGGCGCTTCCTAAGTCTGCTAAGATGGACTTGATCGTCCAAAAGTGTACTGAGCTGGGTATTAACAGCATTGTGCCTGTCATCACTGAGAGGGTCGTCGTAAAGTGGGATGACAGCAGCGGCAAGCTGGTGCGGTGGAGGAGAATTGCTTATGAATCCTCTAAACAATGCCGACGCTCTACAGTTCCCTATATACACGAACCTATGGCCTTTGAAGATGTGCTGGAGTCCATAAAGTCCTACGATATTTTTTTTCTCCCTCATGAGGCGGAAAATATCGTCCACTTAAAAGACATTATGCGAAAGGGTAAGAGCTTTAAAAAGGTGGGAATACTCATAGGTCCCGAGGGCGGATTTAGCGATGGAGAAGTGACCAGGGCGGTGCAAAGCGGGGCCTGTCCGGTGACACTTGGGCCAAGGGTTTTGAGGACTGAGACAGCGGGTTTTGTTACCGTTTCGCTGATCATGTACGAGATGGGGGATATCGGTTGATGCAAAAAAAGGCTGCGTTTTACACACTGGGTTGCAAGGTTAATCAGTATGAAACAGAGGCGATGCAAGAGCTGTTTGAAAAAGCTGGATATGCTGTTGTGGATTTCGATCAGGTGGCCGATGTGTACATCATAAATACGTGCACGGTAACAGCAAGGAGTGACAGCAAGTCCCGCAGTCTCATTCACAAAGCATCAAAGCTCAATCCGGATGCGGTTATAGGAGTAGTGGGCTGTTATGCACAGGTAGCTTCTGATGAGATAATGAATATCCCCGGCGTGGATCTCGTGGTAGGAACCAATCGCAAACAGGAGATAGTGCACCTGGTAGAAGAAGCTATGAAAGGGAAAAGAGTTAAAGCTGTAGGGAACATATGGAATGAGAGGGATTTTGAGCAACTGGCTGTGTCAAGCCATAAGGGGAGGACCAGGGCTTACGTCAAGATCCAGGAGGGATGTAACCAGTTTTGCACCTATTGCATAATACCCTATGCCAGAGGACCTATCAGGAGCAGGCCTGTGAGAGATGTCATAGAGGAAATAAACCGTTTAGCCCATGCGGGATTTAAAGAAGTGGTGCTTACGGGTATACATGTGGCGTCGTATGGTAAAGATCTGGAAGGGGAAAAGCTCATCGATCTGATAGAAGATGTAAGCAAGGTAGAAGGCATTGAGAGAATTCGCATGAGTTCTGTGGAGCCGTCCCTCTTGACAGAGGAATTTGTGAACCGCGTGGCTCATATGCCCAAGTTTTGCAGGCATTTTCACATATCTCTGCAAAGTGGGTGTGATGAGACTTTAAAGAGGATGCGGCGAAGTTACACCACGTCGGACTACAGGGATGTGGTAAACATGATAAGGGATTTGATTCCCGATGTAGCTATAACCACCGATATAATGGTGGGTTTTCCCGGTGAGACAGAGGAGGAATTTGAAAAGAGCTATGATTTTGTGAGAGAAATGAGGTTCAGCCACATGCACGTTTTCAAATACTCAAAGCGCAAAGGTACGCCGGCTGCCCGGTATCCGGATCAGGTTAAAAACAGCGTAAAAGAGCAGCGCAGTAAAAAGATGATACAGTTGGGCTATGAGTTAAAACAGGAGTACATGTCGCGTTTTTTAGGTACTGTACAGCACGTCCTCTTTGAGCAGGTATCAGATGACAACCAAGGTTATGTAGAAGGGCTTACCGATACGTATATAAGGGTGTTGGCAGCAGGTGACAAGTCTTTATGCAACGAGATTTTACCCGTTGAGTTTATAGCCATAGAGGGTGACCACGTGATAGGAAAATTGGTTAAATAAGAAGGATTTTTTAAATTTGTATGGAATATAAATATACAGCAGAGGTGATAATATGTCTGATTGCATATTCTGTAAAATAGTAAAAAAAGAGGTTCCATCACAGGTCGTATACGAAGACGATAGAGTAATGGCTTTTAAGGATATAAATCCTGTAGCACCGGTGCACGTGCTCATCATACCAAAGGTACACGTAGAGTCCATAATGGAGTTGGACCCGGCTTCTGATGTACTTAAAGGGATCGTGCAGACAGTGCAGAAGCTGTCTAAGGAGCAGGGCATTGCCCAGGATGGATTTAGAGTAGTGGTCAATTGTGGCCCTGCAGCAGGTCAGACGGTAAACCACCTTCATTTTCACCTTATAGGAGGCAGGAATATGGGGTGGCCGCCCGGTTGACGGACAGCTTGACTTTGAAAGGCCGGCAGTATATAATGGTAATGTGCTTCGCCCAATGGATCGGGAAGGGGGGAGAATACAAATGCCAGAGGTCAGAGTTGGAGAAAATGAGTCCCTGGATAGCGCGCTCCGCAGGTTTAAAAGAGAATGTGCTATGGCGGGTATCCTTTCTGAGATGAGGAAAAGGGAACATTACGAGAGCCCCAGTGTAAGGCGTAAGAAAAAGTCTGAAGCTGCGAGGAAGAGAAAGCACAGGTAACGTAGTGAGTAGAAAAAAATCCGGTTAACACCGGGTTTTTTTATTTTGCCCACCAGCATAGTATTATTATATAAAAGAGAATAGGGGAAGTGAAGGGTATGAAAGAGGATGTGAGCAAGGTAAAAAAAGCTTTTGCCGATATGCTGGATTACCCCAGGGACGTCATGCTGGACTTGCCAAAAGTGACCATGATAGGCAATGTAGAGCTGATAATAGATAATCATAAAGGTATCATCGAATACAAGAGCGACCTCATAAGGCTGAATTCTAAGTGCGGGGTGATAAAGCTGGTGGGCGACGACCTGGTGATTAAGGAGATACAGCCAGAGGAGATGTACGTAACAGGCAACATCAAGTCCATCGAGTTTTTCCAATAAGGTGATAAAAGTGCAGGACAATTTGTGGAACTACCTCAAAGGGTATGTCAATATAAAGATTGAAGGGATCTCTGTAGAAAAGTTCATAAACATGGCCGTTACCAGAAATGTATCCCTTAAAAACGTCAAAAGGTTATCCGGCACCAAGATAATGGCTACAGTGAGCTTGAGGGGTTTTTTTGCTTTAAGGCCTGTGGCTAGAAGACTTAAATTAAAGATGACTGTGGTGGATAAAAACGGGTACCCTTTTATCCTGGGCAAGGTAAAAAGGCGAAAGGTGTTTGTGCTGGGAATGGTCTTTTGCATGGCCTTTGTCTTTTACGTCTCCTCATTTATATGGGTGATAGAGGTTCACGGCAACAAAACTGTAAGCACCAAGAGTATAGAAAAAGTGCTGGCAAAGTACGGCGTGAGACCTGGAGCATTTAAGTACAGCGTAAATCCATCAGAGGTAGAAAGGAAACTTCTCATCGACATAGGCGATCTGGCATGGGCTGGAGTGACTATACGGGGTACCCACATGGATGTGTCTGTGGTAGAGAAAGAAAAGCCTCCTAAAGTGAGTGACGATGGCGTTCCAACTAATATCGTTTCAAGCAAGGATGCTGTTATTGATAGGATCATCACCTTTCAAGGGGACCCTGTGGTTAAGGACGGAGATACCGTAAAGGCAGGGCAGATGTTGGTCACAGGGGTGATTCAGAGGGAAGGGGTACCTACCAGATATGTGCACTCAAAGGCCATAATAGACGCTAGGACGTGGTATCAGGAAGAAGCCGTCGTGACTTTAAAAGATGCGCATTTTGTCAATACGGGCAGGAGCATGACCAATATATGGCTTGATGTAAATGGCAGGCCGTTGCCTTTGTGGGTTAGAAAGGTACCCTATCGTTACTATAAAAAGAGCTTGACCAAGACCTATGTGCTGGAGTATGGCAATAAGAGATTTCCCCTCTGGATTGTAAGGGAAAATTATGAAGAGAGGAAGCTCGTAGAAAACAATATACCTGCGGACAAGGCGATTGAAAAGGCCGTACAGGTTGCTTACGAAAAAGTCTACAAAAAGTTGCCCCATAATGCTATAATAATAAATAAGAGAGTAGTAAGCTCGGGGGTTTATTACGGAACTGCCAGGGCGAAGGTTTTGGTGGAGGTTAAGGAGGATATTTCAAAGCAGGAGAAAATTGTGGTGAAGGAGGAAAAGCTTGAAAGAATCAACGATTCAAATAGATAAGTTGGAGTTTGCGATGGCCCTGTTCGGCAAATTTGATGAAAACATAAAGATGATAGAAGAGAGCTTAAATGTACAGGTAACCGCGAGGGGCAATGAGCTCAAGGTAAAAGGCCAGGACGAAGCAGTGGATGCGGCGTGTAAACTCATATACAGGTTGCTGGAGATGCTAGAGCACGGCGAGATGATTACGCCTCAAAATATAATGTACGTTATGAATCTGATAAATGTAGGTGAGGAGGAAAAGATAAAGAGCATATTGTCCGATGTAGTGCTTATAACCTTTAGGGGTAAGCACATAAAGTGTAAGACTATAGGGCAGAAAAATTATGTAAATGCGATAAAAAACAACGACATCGTGTTTGGCATAGGTCCTGCTGGGACAGGTAAGACGTATCTGGCTATGGCGATGGCCATCGCTGCGTTTAAAAATAGAGAAGTCAACAGGATAATATTGACAAGACCTGCTGTAGAGGCGGGCGAAAAACTGGGCTTTTTGCCAGGCGACCTTCAGGATAAAGTAGACCCGTACCTTAGGCCGTTGTACGATGCCCTCCACGATATGTTGGGTTACGATACCTTTAACAAGTACATTGAAAAAGGGCTTATAGAGGTAGCGCCCCTCGCTTACATGCGCGGTAGGACTTTGGATGATGCCTTTATCATTTTAGACGAGGCTCAAAATACTACGCCTGAACAGATGAAGATGTTTTTGACCCGTATAGGCTTTGGCTCTAAAGCGGTTATAACAGGGGATGTAACTCAGATAGATTTGCCTAAAGATAAGGAGTCCGGGTTAGTAACGGTTATGGATATACTGGAAGGCATAAAAGGCATATCCTTTGTGTACCTTACAGAGCGCGATGTGGTAAGGCACCCGCTGGTGCAAAAGATAATACAGGCTTACAACGAGTATGACAAGAGGAATAAGGGCAATTACTCTGTAAAAGCTAACAGGTGAGGCGCCATGCTCAGCGTACAAAGACGCTTTAATTCCCTGCGGGGGGTTTACGGGAGGACCATTTCGCCCAAGGGCATTGAAAAATTGATTTTGCTGGCGGCTGTGTATATAATCGTATTTCTTGTGCTGCTCAATGGCGTTTCTCCTAAAAAATATGAGTTAAAAGTGGGGGATATATCCTACACCGACATAAAAGCGCCCAGGGATTTCATAGACGAATACGCCACCAAGCGCAAGGTTGACGCTGCTGTCAATGCTGTAAAGCCTAAATACGATCTAGACGACAGCGTGCTCCAGCAGTCTCAAAGCAAAGTAGAGGGTTTTTTTAATGAATTTATAAGCAGAGGTAGCGACAAACTTAACATATCTGCCGTAAAGTCTTATATAGACATGGACGATAAACTGATAGAATACCTCCAGAGCTTGAAGGTTGATCAGTTGACCCAGCTAAAAACGATTGCCATAAAGACAGTAGACGACGTCCTTTCAAAGCCTGTGCCTATTGACAGCATTGACAGTGCCAGGTTAACTGCCAAGAACCAGATATTGACACTGGATATTCCTGATAAGTCCAGAAGTGTGTTGATGCAGATAATCGATGCAGTGATTAAACCCAATATGATATATAACGAAGAAGAAACTAGGATGGCTAAAATGCAAGCAGCCCAGAGCGTGGAAAAAGTGATGTACAAAAAAGGGCAGAGCATAATAAAGAGCGGGGATATAGTGACACCGGACCAGTACAGGATTTTAAAGGCAATGGGCCTTTTAAAAGACCAAAGTCACACTGACTTGTGGCTTTACGCAGGTGTTGCATCCTTTTCCTCTTTGTTAATAGGGATTTTGACTGCGTATATCGTGCTGTTTAAGAAGGATTTAAAGGAAGATATAAGCAAGCTGCTCTTGCTGAGCATTTTATTTATTCTTCCTTTGCTTTTCCTTTTGGCTTTTAAAGATGTATCTGTGTACTATATACCTATAAGCAGCTTTGCTATGCTATCCACGGTTATTTTTGACTTTATCACAGCCCTTATAGGGGTATTGGCGCTGCTTATTATAGGCAGCTCTATAATAGGCTTTACCCCTGCACTTATATCCATAGGCTTTGTAGGACCTATTGTCGCCATTATGATGCTCCATAGGGCAAACCACCGAAATGCCCTCATGTGGACAGGGCTGGCGGTGAGCGCCGCCAACTCTATCGGCGTTATAAGCCTTGGCCTCATAAACAGCAGCGATATAATGATGGTCTTTAAAGAAAGTCCGTGGGGGATTTTAAACGGATTGGTGTCAACGGTATTTGCTATTGGTACCCTCCCTTTTTGGGAAGCTGCTTTTTGCGTTGTTACCCCTATGAGGCTTATAGAGCTGTCCAATCCTGACCAGCCCCTTTTAAAAAAATTGCTGCTGGATGCTCCTGGCACCTATCACCACAGCGTCATCGTGGCAAATCTGGCGGAAGCTGCTGCCAGCGAGATAGGGGCGGACAGGCTGTTGGCCAGAGTAGGCGCGTATTACCACGATATAGGCAAGACCACGAGACCGTATTTTTTCAAAGAAAACCAGTTGACGATGGACAATCCCCATGACCGCATATCCCCTGACCTGAGTTATCTTGTCATCGTATCCCACGTAAAAGACGGCTCTAATATGGCAAAAAAGTACCGATTGCCCGGAATGATAAGGGATATAATAGAGCAACATCACGGTACAACCCTGGTATCCTATTTTTACAACAAAGCGCTTAACACGGGGTCAGAGTGCGAAGAAAAAGATTACAAGTATCCTGGACCCAAGCCTACCAGCAAAGAAGCGGCTCTGGTTATGCTGGCGGATTCGGTAGAAGCAGCAGTGAGGTCTATGTCCGATCCCACTGAGGAAGGTATAGATAAAATGATAAAGAAGATAATAAGGATGAGAATGGAAGATGGGCAGTTTGACAGCTGTGACCTGACTTTTAAGGACCTGGGAGATATAGCTACCGCTTTTAAAAAAGTCCTTATGGGTATATTCCACGATAGGATAGAATACCCTGAGGTACAGAGCTAATAGAAAGGGAGATGGCGATGGAGGTTTACATTGACGACAGGCAGAAAGATGTAGATATCACCGACGAGCTTAAAGAGCTGCTGGTAAAAGTAGCTGAAAGCGCTGCTAAGTCTGAAGGCTTTGAGGACGTAGAAGTGAGCATTTCTATTGTAGACGACCAAGAGATCAGGAGACTAAACAGGGACTATAGGAGTGTAGATAGACCTACAGATGTACTGTCTTTTCCTATGATGGACTTTGAAGGAGACGATGCTATCATCCAGGAAGCCACAGACGTGGTAATGTTGGGGGATATAGTTATATCCGCGGCAAGGGCTAAATCCCAGGCGACGGATTACGGCCACAGCTTTGAGAGGGAGATGGCTTTTTTAACCGTTCACGGTATGTTGCACCTTATGGGTTATGACCACGAAAGGCCTGAAGATGCCCGTGTGATGAGGGAAAAAGAAGAAAAAATTCTAACAGAATTGGGTATAGAGAGAAAATGAAGTCCAGGAACATCGCAGATAGCTTTAATAACGCCATAAATGGCGTCATATACGCTTTCAAATCTCAAAGGAATATGAAAGTCCATTTTGCTATTGCCGTCATTGTATTGCTGTTAAGCCTTTTTTTTGATTTGAATAAGTGGGAATTCCTTATATTGCTTTTTTCCATTGCGCTGGTCTTTGTAACTGAGCTGTTGAATACAGCCATCGAGGCTGTAGTGGATCTTATAACCGAAAAGCACCACCGCTGTGCGGCGATAGCCAAGGACGTAGCGGCTGGGGCCGTGCTGGTGTCAGCCTTAAATGCGATTGCTGTAGGGTATATACTTTTTATATACAGAGCTAATGGAATAATTAGAAATGTTTTCTACAGAGTTAAACATTCCCCGCCGTACTTGACCTTTGTGGTGCTTATACTCATCATGATGCTCACCATAGTGTTAAAAGCCTATTTTAAAGAGGGAATACCCCTTAGAGGGGGAATGCCCAGCGGTCACAGCGCGTTGGCGTTTGGTATAGCGACGTCCATTTCCTTTCTCACTGAAAACGTGCTGGTGGCTATACTGGCGTTTTTACTGGCCTTTTTAGTGGCCCAGTCTAGAGTAGAGGGCAGGATCCACGATTTGTACCAGGTAATAGCTGGAGCGGCATTGGGCATGGCCGTAAGCGTATTGATATTCCAATTATTAGAATAAACGATTAGGAATGAGGTGTGGTTATGTACCGATCAGGATTTGTGACGATTATAGGTAGGACCAATGTGGGAAAGTCTACGCTTATGAACGCCTTGCTGGGCGAGAAGATCTCAATCATATCCCATAAGCCACAGACGACCCGCAATGAGATAAAGGGCATATTATCAGGAGAAGATTATCAAATTGTGTTTTTAGACACCCCAGGGCTTCATAAGCCCAAGAACAAACTAGGGGAGTTTATGATTAAGACCGCCCTTAATACGCTGGAGGAAGTGGATTGCGTATTGTTTATGGTAGAGGCGGATTCAGAGGTGGGCTCTGGAGATAAATACATAGCAGGGCTTTTAAAGGATGTAAAAACGCCTATAGTACTGGTCTTGAATAAAATTGACATGGTAGATCAGGAGGTTTTAAAGCAGAGAGTTGAGGAGTACAGCAGACTAGGGAATTTTACGGCGGTGGTGTGCATTTCCGCGCATAATGGCGTCAACCTGCAAGAATTGATTGATGTAGTAAAGAAAGTGCTTCCCGAAGGCCCCCGGTATTTTCCTGAAGATATGATTACAGATCAGCCTGAGAGGAATATTGTGTCGGAGTTGATCAGAGAGAAAATGCTTTTGCTCCTTAAAGAGGAGGTGCCTCATGGTATAGCGGTAGACGTGGAGAGCATAACGTATGTGGAGCAAAAAGATTTAGTCGAGATAAGGGCGACCGTGTACTGCGAAAAAGAATCTCACAAAATGATAATTATAGGTAAAAACGGAAGCATGATAAAGAAGATAGGCACGATGGCCAGAGAAGACATAGAGAGGCTTTTAGGTAGCAAGGTTTATTTGGATCTATGGGTTAAGGTCAAAAAAGATTGGAGAAATGACGAAAAAATCTTAAAAATATTAGGGTATCGTTGATTGACATCGCTTATATAATTTGCTAAAGTATATATTAGAAACAATAAGGCCTGCGGGAAACGAGGAACCCGATCAATTGATGCGAGAAGGGGGCCAATAGGTGCTATGAATGAGTTGTTGTGGCAGTTATTCAAGAAAACCGGTGATATACGGGTGTATATATTATATAAGAATCTGGAAAAGATTTATTATTATAAACTGAAGGAAAAGGGTTTTCGAGAAAAGGCAAAGTTATGAAAAAATTTCTAAAAACGCAGGCTGTTGTGGTTAAGTGCCAGGATTTTGGGGAAGCCGACAGATTGATTACGCTGTTGACAGGCCCTTATGGGTTGCTGCGCGCTGTGGTCAAAGGGGCACGCAAGAGCAAAAGCAGGTTGGCTTTTGGAACGCAGCTTTTGTCAAGGGGGTATTATGACCTTTATCGGGGCAAGACCTTTTACACGGTAACTCAATGTGAATCGGTAAAATCCTTTGTGAGCGTTTACAGTGACGTGAATAAATTTCCTTATGCCAGCGCTGTAGTCGAGTTGGTGACGTATGTAGGGACGGAAGGGCAACCTAATTACCCTTTGTACAGGCTGGTGGTAAGCACATTAGAAGAGCTGGACAGGTGTAAAGAAAACCTTGAGAGCTATCTGATCTACTTTGTGATGAAGGCTATAAGCATAGCTGGTTTTATGCCTGAACTGGGCTGTTGCGTCCAATGTAAATCGCCTGTTGAGGTGCCGATTTACTTCAGCATAAGAGAAGGGGGTATAGTTTGCCCCAGATGTGCTTACAATAACTTAGAAGTACAAAAGGTGGCTCCTGAAGTAATAGCGGTGTTGAGGTATGTGCTGGCGTCAAATATGAGGAACGCTAAAAACCTCGCTTTGGATGATAGCGTATCTGTTCAAATAAACAGGCTGTTGGCAGAATTTGTGAGCTATTACTTTGACAGAGAGTTTAAATCGCTAAAATTTATCGAGAAAGTGAGTGTTTGATGTGGATGTGCGTTTGGAGGATATAGATATCATTAGAGAGAGAACAGGTGTTAGCTACAGCAAAGCAAAAGAAGCGCTAGAGAAGACGGGTGGCAATGTGGTGGATGCCATTATATATCTGGAAAACGAAGGTAAAAGCACGTGGTCTGAAAACATAAGTGTAAAAGGTTCTGAATTGCTAAAAAAACTGGAGGATATAATTAAAAAAGGGAATGTGACGAAAATAAGGGTTAAAAAAGGAGATAAAGTGATAGTGGATATACCTGTGACTGTAGGGGTAATAACCACTGTGTTTTTCCCTTACCTTGCGTTGCTGGGTTCTGTTATCGCTCTGGCAGCGGAGTACACGCTTCAGATAGAGCGGCCTAGCGGGGAAATTACCTCAATAATGGTTTCGGAAAAAGACAACAAAGGAAAGATGTGACAAGCGGCTTAAATAATTTAAGCCGCTTGCTATTGTTATATATACCATGTTATAATAAAAAACAACGCACTTTTTAAGGAGGAAAAGTTGTGAGCGCTTTAAATTCAATGGACAGATTGGTGGCTTTGTGCAAATCCAGAGGCTTTGTATTTCCGGGTTCAGAGATATATGGAGGTTTGGCAAACGCGTGGGATTACGGCCCGCTGGGCGTAGAGTTAAAAAACAACATAAAAAAAGCATGGTGGAAAAAATTTATACAGGAGAACCCCTATAATGTAGGGGTGGATACAGCTATACTGATGAACCCCATGGTATGGGTGGCTTCAGGGCATGTGGGAGGATTTAGTGACCCTCTTATCGACTGCAGGAATTGCAAGGTCAGATTCAGAGCTGACAAGCTCATAGAAGACTACCTTAAAGAGCACGGGGTAGAAGGGATCACAGTGGATGGCTGGTCTGATGAGCAGATGGTGAAGTACATAAGAGAGAAAAATATACCGTGCCCCCATTGTGGCTCCAGGGATTTTACAGACATAAGGAAATTTAACCTGATGTTTAAGACGTATCAGGGAGTCACGGAGGACTCAAAAGCGGAGATATACTTAAGGCCAGAGACAGCCCAGGGCATTTTTGTGAACTTCAAAAATGTACAGAGAACGACCAGGAAGAAGATACCTTTTGGCATAGGGCAAATTGGTAAGTCCTTCAGAAACGAGATAACCCCTGGAAATTTTATATTCAGGACCAGGGAGTTTGAGCAGATGGAGCTGGAATTTTTCTGCAAGCCAGGCGAGGATATGGAGTGGTTTGAGTACTGGAAAAAGTTCTGCTACGACTGGCTGTTGTCACTGGGGATGAATGCCGAGAACATAAGGTTGAGAGATCATTCCAAAGAGGAATTATCCCATTACAGCAACGCCACCACGGATATAGAATACCTGTTCCCATTTGGGTGGGGTGAGCTGTGGGGCATAGCCGACAGAACCGATTTTGACCTTAGGCAGCATATGCAACACTCCGGAGAGGATATGTCTTACATGGACCCTGCCACCGGTGAAAAGTACATACCTTATTGTATAGAGCCATCTGTAGGCGTGGACAGGTTGGCTATGGCCTTTTTAGTGGACGCTTACAGGGAAGAGGAGCTAGAAGGGGGAGAGGTGCGCACAGTGCTCAGGTTGCACCATGCTCTAGCGCCGATTAAAGTGGCTGTGTTGCCTTTGGTGAAAAAACTCAGTGGCGAGGCCCTTAGGGTATATGAAGAGCTCAGAAGGTGGTATACAGTAGATTTTGATGAGACGGGGAGTATAGGTAGGAGGTACAGAAGGCAGGATGAGATAGGTACGCCTTATTGTGTAACGCTGGATTTTGATTCGTTAAATGACCAAAGTGTCACCGTGAGGGACAGGGATACCATGCAGCAGGTCAGAGTCCCCATAAGCGGCCTTAAGGAGTACTTTGATGAGAGGTTGACATTTTAAACCCACTGACGTGGGTTTAAATTTTTGCAGGAAAACGGCCACAGGTGTAGAAATAATATAAAAGGGGAAGGTGCTTATGAATATAAGGGAGAGGACAGAACAGATTGAAAAGATGATCCTATCTCCGTATGCTGCGTTGAGTTCTAATACCAAAGGCAGGCTTAGGGATGAGCCTAAGTGCACTATAAGGACAGAGTTTCAAAGGGATAGAGACAGGATAATACACAGCAAGGCTTTCAGGAGGTTAAAACACAAAACCCAAGTATTCATATCACCTTTGGGAGACCATTACAGGACCAGGTTGACCCATACCCTTGAAGTGGCCCAGATCGCGAGGACGATCGCAAGGGGTCTGAAGTTAAATGAGGACCTGACAGAGGCCATAGCTCTTGGCCATGATCTGGGCCATACGCCCTTCGGTCATGCTGGTGAAGCCGTTTTAAACGAGATAATGCCTGATGGTTTCAGGCATAATGAGCAGAGCCTGCGAGTGGTTGACATTCTGGAAGGAGAAAGTGGACTTAATCTTACGTGGGAAGTAAGAGACGGCATACTCAATCACACGAGAAAGGATAAGCCTTCCACGCTGGAAGGCAAGATAATACAATGGGCAGACAGGATTGCGTATATAAACCATGACATAGATGACGCGATAAGAGCTGGAATACTGAAGATAGAAGATCTGCCCGAAGAGACTATTAAGGTATTGGGGTTTTCCCATAGTGAGAGGATAAACAACATAGTGGTGGATATTATAACGCAAAGCCTTGACAAGAATGATATAATATTAAGTGACAGAATGAGGTATGCGTTGGAAGTATCTTGGAATTATATGTACGAAAATATATATATAGGATCAGAGCCGAAGAAAGAAGAAGAGAAGGCGAAAAACCTGTTGAAAGAACTGTTTTTTTATTTTGAAAAGCGACCTGAACTTATGCCTCCCGAGTATATAAAGTTGATTAATAGATATTCACTTAAGAGAGCCGTATGCGATTACATCGCTGGTATGACTGATCAGTACGCTATTCAGATGTTCAAGAAAATTTTTATACCGGATTCATGGAAGAGATGAAGGAATTTTAGAAAATATGTCGAATTATAATTTACTAGGCGCAAAGGTGATAGCCATATGGCTAAATTTTCACAGGACACCATTCAGGAGGTAATGGAGAGCAACGATATAGTTGACGTCGTTTCAAATTACGTCAATCTCAAGAGATCCGGAAGGGAATACAGGGGATTGTGCCCTTTTCACAGCGAAAAGACACCGTCGTTTTATGTCGATGAAGACAAACAGGTGTATTACTGCTTTGGATGTCAAAGCGGTGGAAATGTAATAAGTTTTATCATGAACATAGAGAATTTGAGCTTTGCGGATGCCGTCAAATTCCTTGCGGATAGAGCGGGAATAACAATAGAGGAAGAGCAAAAAGAGGATCCCAAGGCGGTTCTCTACCGCATAAACAGGGAGGCTGCGCGGTTTTACTACGAAAATTTGAAGAGTCGGCAAGGGGCGATTGCTTATAATTATTTAAAGAGCAGGGGGATCAAAGAAAGCACCATTGTAAGGTTTGGGCTTGGGTATTCGCAAAATGCCTGGGATAGCCTGTTCAAATACCTTAAAGCAAAAGGGTACAGCGAGGAGGACATGGTAAGAGCCGGGCTGGTTATAAGAGGAAAAGGCGGTACGTCATACTTTGACAGGTATAGAAACAGGGTTATGTTTCCTATAATAGACGGACGAAATAACGTAGTAGGTTTTGGGGCCAGATCTATCGATGGCAGTGCACCTAAGTACCTTAATTCGCCGGACACTGAGGTGTTTAATAAAAGTTCTGTTCTGTACGCATTGAACATCGCCAAAAGGAGCAGATCTGATCACTTTATCGTCGTGGAAGGATATATGGACGCCATATCCCTCCATCAAGCGGGTATTGATTACGCTGTGGCATCACTGGGAACGGCGTTAACTCAGAGCCACGTAGAGCTGATAAAAAGGTATAAAAACAGCGTAATAGTCGCATATGACGCAGATGCAGCGGGAGAGATGGCTACAGTTCGAGGGCTGTATTTACTGGAGAAGTCCCATCTGGACATCAGGGTATTGGAAATACCGGAGGGCAAAGACCCTGATGAATTTGTCAGGGCGGCGGGAATAGAGGCTTTTAAAAAGGCAGAGGATGCGGCTGTTCCTTTTATACAATACAGGTTAAAGATGGCTCAGAAAGGGCTTAAGTTGGACAACCCTGAAGAAAAGGCCGTATTCGTCCAAAGAGCAGCTGATGTGCTGGCAGATGTAGAAGATGAAGTGAAATTGGACGCTTACGCAAAGTATGTGGCAGAGCTGACGGGTATTGAAGAAAATATTATTAAATCACATATTTTATCAAAAGTCAAGAGCAAATATCAACAAAATAAGAATATTAAGTATATAAATGGGAATTACAGGCATAATATAGATTATGAAAAAGATAATGCTAAGGCCATTGTGCCGTTGGTAGATAAAGTGGAAGAGACGGTATTGAGCATCCTGTTAAACAGGGATGACCTGAGGGAAAAGTATATAGGGGTTATAGAGAAGGATTTGCTCAAACATCCTTTAAGCCAAAAGGTATGGGATCATTTAAAGGCTAAGACGTTGCAAAATGAAAATTTTGATATAGTAAAAATGATGGAAATTTTAAATAAAGATGATGAAATAAAGGAAGTCAGCAGGATTGCGTCCTTGAGGTTACCTGAAAGACCTGAAGATGCCCTGATGGAGGGTATTTATTTGTTAAAAAGGGAAAAGTTAAAAAGATTGATCTCAGAACTTACTGTTAATATAAACCAAAGTAAAGACATAAATATTATAAAAAAGTTACAACAGGAGGTTATGGAAATTAAAAGGGAATTATGTGATTTGGACCTAAAAAAGCTGGAAAGGAGGGGATACAATGGCTAAAAACGAGAACAGCAAAGCCGACAGCAAAATGATGAAGGTTAGAAAGCTGATACAGACAGGCAAAGAAAAGGGTTCTCTGACATATCAGGAGATAATGGATACCCTGGAGGATGTGGATATAGATGCTGATCAAATAGAAAAGTTTTATGAAACCCTGGAAACCATGGGGATAGAGATCGTGGGAGATCATCCTTTGGATGAAGGTGTGAAGGGTTTAAGCGGCGATGTGGACGATGTCATAGATATAAATGGAGTGGAAGAAGATCTGGATCTCGATCTTTCTATTCCAGATAATATAAATATAGATGACCCTGTGAGGATGTACTTAAAAGAGATAGGCAAGATACCTTTGCTGTCCCCTGAAGAAGAGATAGAGCTGGCTAAGAGGATAGAAAAAGGCGATGAAGAAGCCAAAAAGAGGCTTACAGAGGCGAACTTGCGCCTGGTGGTTTCCATTGCTAAAAAGTACGTAGGAAGAGGTATGTTGTTCCTTGACCTGATACAGGAAGGCAATCTAGGCCTTTTAAAGGCGGTGGAGAAATTCGACTATAGAAAGGGCTATAAGTTCAGCACGTACGCTACGTGGTGGATAAGGCAGGCCATAACCAGGGCTATTGCCGATCAAGCCAGGACTATAAGGATACCTGTGCACATGGTGGAGACCATCAACAAGCTCATAAGGGTATCCAGGCAGCTTCTGCAGCAGTTAGGGCGTGAGCCGTCTCCGGAGGAAATCGCAAAGGAAATGGATATGTCTGTGGATAAGGTCAGGGAAATAATGAAAATAGCGCAAGAACCTGTATCCCTGGAGACCCCCATAGGAGAAGAGGAGGACAGCCACTTAGGCGATTTTATACCAGACGAGGACATCCCTGCGCCAGCGGATGCTGCGGCATTTACCCTTTTAAAGGAGCAGCTTATGGACGTGCTGGATACTTTGACGCCTAGAGAAGAAAAGGTGTTGAGGCTGAGATTTGGCCTTGACGACGGAAGGGCGAGGACGCTAGAGGAAGTGGGAAAAGAGTTTAATGTCACCCGTGAAAGGATAAGGCAGATTGAAGCCAAAGCTTTGAGAAAGCTACGCCACCCAAGCAGAAGCAAAAAATTAAAAGATTTTCTAGAGTAGCCGGCACGATCCTCTCCGCTTTAAGGAGGGATTATGCCGGTTTTGCTATGTAAGGCATAAAAAAGTATTGACAATCCCTTGGCGAGCATGTATAATTAATTTTGTCAGTTGAAATTTCCTCAGTAGCTCAATGGTGGAGCGACCGGCTGTTAACCGGTAGGGTGTAGGTTCGAGTCCTACCTGAGGAGCAGAACAGGGCCTTTAGCTCAGTTGGTAGAGCAACCGGCTCATAACCGGTCGGTCCGGGGTTCGAGTCCCTGAAGGCCCACTAATAGGCACGTCCAGTAAAGATGTGCTTTTTTTGTGTCTTTGTGTGCTCTTGTAAAAATGTTTTTGATGTAGTATAATAAAGCATTGGAGTATACGTTTAAAATGTATACATAACTTTGAGGAAAGGGGTTTACATATGACCAAGAAGTACGTGTATTTTTTTAATGAAGGTCGCGCTGATATGCGAAACCTCTTGGGAGGTAAAGGTGCGAACCTGGCAGAAATGACCAATTTAGGTTTGCCTGTGCCTCCAGGGTTTACTGTTACTACAGAAGCATGTACTAGATATTATGAGGACGGCGAAACGATTGCTCCAGAGATCGTGGAACAGATAAATGAGAAGCTGGCTGAATTGGAAAAAGTCATGAACAAGAAATTTGGCGACATTGAAAACCCTCTCTTGGTTTCTGTTCGATCGGGTGCTAGGGTTTCAATGCCTGGTATGATGGACACCATTTTAAACCTTGGCTTAAACGACCAATCTGTGCTGGGCCTGGCCAAGAGCACCAATAACGAGCGCTTTGCTTATGACAGCTACAGAAGGTTTATTCAGATGTTTTCTGATGTGGTTAAGGGCATTGATAAAAACAAATTTGAGGCCATACTGGACGCTGTCAAAGAAGAGAACGGCGCTAAGTACGATACTGACCTAACCGCGGAAAACCTCAAAGAAGTAGTTAAGAGGTACAAAGAGCTGTATAAGAAGGAAATGGGTGTGGAGTTCCCCCAGGATCCCAAAGAGCAGCTGATGGAGGCCGTAAAAGCTGTTTTCAGGTCTTGGAATAACCCCAGGGCAATTGTCTACAGGAAAATGAACGATATACCCAGCGATTGGGGAACAGCGGTTAACGTTCAGGCTATGGTGTTTGGCAACATGGGCAATGATTCAGGAACAGGTGTTGCCTTTACCCGCAATCCGTCTACTGGAGAGAAGGCCTTGTTTGGCGAGTTCCTCATGAATGCCCAGGGTGAAGACGTGGTGGCAGGTATCAGGACGCCTCAGCCTATATCTCAGTTGCAAGAGACCCTTCCTGAAGTTTACAACCAGTTTGTAGAGATAGCTCATAAGTTAGAGAATCACTACAGGGATATGCAGGATATGGAGTTTACTGTAGAGAAGGGTAAGCTCTACATGTTGCAGACGAGAAGCGGTAAGAGGACTGCCGTGGCTGCCCTTAAGATAGCAGTAGATATGGTAAACGAAGGCCTGATAGACGAGGAAGAGGCTGTGTTGAGGGTTGATCCCAAGCAGCTGGATCAGTTGCTGCATCCTACCTTTGATGAGAAGGTGTTGAAAGAGGCTAAGCCTATAGCAAAAGGACTGCCGGCTTCTCCAGGAGCGGCTACAGGTAGGATATACTTTACTGCAGAAGAGGCTGTAAAGCACGCGAAAGCCGGAGAAAAGACCATACTGGTCAGATTGGAGACGTCCCCAGAGGATATCGAAGGTATGTACGCATCTCAAGGTATCCTCACCGGCAGGGGCGGTATGACATCCCATGCTGCGGTGGTGGCTAGGGGTATGGGCCGCTGCTGTGTGGCAGGCTGCGGAGAGCTGAACATAAACGAAGAAGGCAAATACTTTACAGTGGGAGGCAAGACCTACAGGGAAGGCGATTGGATCTCGCTGGACGGCAGTACGGGTTATGTATACGGTGAGCAGCTGCCTACGGTGGAGCCTGCGGTCACAGGTAACTTCGCCATACTTATGGGATGGGCAGACAAGGTAAGGAAGCTTAAAGTAAGGACCAATGCTGATACGCCTAGAGATGCCGCTACAGCAGTGAAATTTGGCGCAGAGGGCATAGGGCTTTGCAGAACCGAGCACATGTTCTTTGATGAAGACAGGATACCTGCCATGAGGGAGATGATAGTCTCCAAGACCGAAGAACAGAGGAGAAAGGCGCTGGCCAAGCTGTTGCCCATGCAGAAAAACGACTTTAAGCAGCTGTACGAGGCTATGGGCAGCCATCCTGTTACCATAAGGCTTATAGATCCGCCTCTGCATGAATTTGTACCCCACGAAGATGAGGACATCGCAGCGCTGGCCAAGGAAATGGGGCTGACATTTGAGGAACTGAAGGCCACAGTGGAGAGCTTAAAAGAGTTCAACCCCATGTTGGGCCACAGGGGATGCCGTCTTTCCATAACCTATCCTGAGATAGCTGAGATGCAGACAAGGGCTATAATGGAGGCAGCTATAGAGGTTAAACAGGAGAAAGGCATTGAAATAGAAGCGGAGATAATGGTACCTCTTGTAGGCGATGTTAAAGAGATCAAGTACCTGAAAGACATAATAGTTAAGGTGGCAGAGGAAGTCATAAAAGAGAAAGGCGTCAGGGTTGAATATCACGTGGGCACCATGATCGAGGTTCCTAGAGCCGCTTTAACCGCCGACAAGATCGCTCAGGAAGCAGAGTTCTTCTCCTTTGGAACCAACGACCTGACCCAGATGACCTTTGGGTTCTCCCGCGACGACGCTGGTAAGTTCTTAAACGACTACTATGATAAGAAGATATACGAGTTTGATCCTTTTGCCAAAGTGGATCAGGAAGGCGTGGGCAAACTCATGAAGATGGCTGTAGAGCTGGGCAAGGCCACAAGGCCTGACATAAGATTGGGCATATGCGGTGAGCACGGCGGAGATCCCAGCACTATTGAGTTCTGCCACAATATAGGTCTTGATTATGTATCCTGCTCACCTTACAGGGTGCCTATTGCAAGGTTGGCAGCAGCCCAGGCAGCGGTAAAAGCCAAGAGAGCTGCAAAATAACAAAGATATTTAAAGATATGGAGAGGTCTCAGACCTCTCCATACGTTTATAAAAAAGAGGACGTGTGTTATGCAGTGTAAGTTGAGCAAGAGATTGACGGCCATAGTTCAGATGGTAGATAGGTGCAAAGTAGTGGCAGAGATAGGAACAGATCACGGTAAAATCCCCGCGTATCTTGTCAGCAACGCTATAGCGCAAAAAGCTGTAGCCAGCGATATAAGCCTTCCTTCCCTTAAAAAGGCCATGGCTCTGGCTAAAAGCATGGGAATTGAGCAGCGGGTGGACTTTCGGTTGGGCGATGGCCTTGAGGTTTTAAAAGTTGGTGAGGCCGATACTATCATAATAGCGGGTATTGGCGGTGACCTTACGGTTAACATGCTGAAGGAAGGAAAAAGTGTAATACAGGATTCTATTTTGATTTTACAGCCTATGAAAGACGACGGCCTGGTGAGAAAATACCTTGTGGATACGGGATACGCTATTATAGGTGAGGATCTTGTAGAGGATCGCCATAAAATATACGCTATAATAAAGGCCCAAAAAGGGCATATGGAGGTTGAGCGCGACATCCTAATGGAGATAGGACCTATTCTTTACGCTATGAGGCATCCTCTGCTGGTACCTTATATGAAAAATAAGGTAAGGATGATAAAGGATATACTTGGTCAAAAAGAGGATGAAAAGCTTTTGCTTAAAATCCAAGAGATGGAGGGGATAATACGTGAGCTTAAGGTGTCGCGATGTGATAGAGGTCATAGAGGAGCTGGCTCCTAAGAAGCTGGCCATAGATGGTGACAATGTAGGCCTGCAAATAGGGGATCCTGATAAAGAGGTAAGGAAGGTGATGGTGGCGCTGGATGCTGTACCGGCAGTGGCACAAGAGGCCATAAAAAGAGGGGCAGATTTACTGGTGACCCATCACCCGCTTTTTTACCGCCCTGCTAAAAATTTAAGGTACGATGGACCTTTGGGTCATACAGCCAATCTTCTCATAAAAAACGACATAGCGCTGTACGCAGCCCATACCAATCTTGATTGCGCTATAGGAGGTGTTAACGACGCGCTGTGCGATGTACTGGGTATTAAAGACAGGCAGATTTTAGACCAAGGCTATACCGAAAAGCTCAAAAAGGTTGTGGTATTTGTCCCTAAAGGTTACGTGGATGCCGTAAGAGAGGCCATGTGTAAAGCCGGTGCCGGACATATAGGCAATTACAGCTATTGCTCTTTCGCAGCAGAAGGAGTGGGGACCTTTAAGCCTTTAGAGGGCACTCATCCTTTTATAGGCGAAGTGGGTAAGCTGGAGAAGGCAGAGGAATACCGCCTTGAAACTGTGGTGCCTGAGGGCAGCTTAAAAAACGTAATTGAGGCCATGCTTTCGGTTCATCCCTATGAAGAAGTGGCTTACGATGTATACCCTGAGGACATACCCTACAGGGTTTATGGCATGGGTAGGATCGGCGAGCTAGATTGCGCTATGGAACTGGGGGAGTTTGCCTGTTACGTGAAATCCAGGCTCTCTGTTCCCTTTGTGAGGGCAGTAGGGGATAAAAGCAAAAGGATAAAAAAGGTAGCTGTCTGCGGAGGCAACGGCACAGGCCTTATATCGTCAGCTATTGCTAAGGGCGCCGATGCCATGGTCACAGGGGATTTAGGATACCATCAGGCGCAGGATGTACTCTCATCGGGGTTTGCGGTAATAGACGCAGGCCATTACGGGACAGAAAAGGTGATAGTTCCGCGCCTTGCGGATTACATAAAAGAAAAATTGCACCACACCGGTTTAGAAGTGGTGCAATCGCAGGTGGACATCCAACCCTTTTCTATTTTCTAGTCAGTATCTCAGGTAGCTCCAGGTGATAAGCGTTGGCTGCTTTTAGTACCGAGATCTTGCAGCCCAAAACCGCCCACAACCCGTATCTTTTGCCGAATTCTTCCAACAGATTATTTAAAACCGATTTGCCATCGCCGACGATAGAGTGTACGTTGCCGTCATCGTCGGCGATTATGTTTAGATCGTTTAATACGGCAAAGGTCTTGTCCTTTCCTAAAATACCTAATTCCCTTTTTACCACCATCTCTATCAGATCTTTGTATGTTCCCATCATACCACGACCTTTCTCAATAATACATATAATCGCCGGGATCTAATTCTTTTAAAGCGTCTATATATTTTTGTATATCCTTGTCTATTATGGAACCGTGCTGTGGGCATATCATCTTGATGTCCAGCTTTTCGATTTTTTCCATGGCTCTGTTAAGTATTTCCTTGGATGGCATGTAATTTTCGTGAAATGCCTTCATCGCCTCTACATAGTACTTATTGGCAAAAAGGTTCCAATCATAAGAGAAAGCGCCAAATATGTCTCCTGAAAAAAGTATTTTGCTTTTTTCATCGTACGTGACGAACATCCCGGGGAAGTGACAGTAAGGGGTGAATATAAACCTCAGCACCCTTCCGCTCTTTAAAGTCAATTTCCAGTCGTTTTGATCCACGTAGTAAAATGGCGCCTTAAACCCGTAGTGGGCCATCAATATGGCAGCTCTGGAGTGGGTTACTACTACCAGGTCTTTTCTGTTTATGACTTCTTCAAATTTGGGTATGGATGCGCATAAGTCCGGATCCTGGTGGGACTCCAGTATGTAATTTATCCTCCTTATGTCGATAACAGAGACTACTTTGTTAAGCACGATTGGATAATGGGGAACAGAACCGGGTTCTATAAATACCACGTCTTCGCCGTCATCGATAATGTAAGGGTTGCAGTGCAGGCTGGCGGATTCGTCGAAATATCCTACCCAATATATACCATCATCTAACTTTACGGCTTTATTTACATCGTAATTTTCCATTTCTACCTCTCCTTTGACCGGATTTTCAAATAAATTATACCATTAAGACATAAAATGTACAATATATATTAATTAAAAATTAATATCCAAACCAAATAGAGGTCTAATGCATAGATTATGTACGACGGTAAATGATATAAAGGGGAGGTATTAATGTGGATCGTGAAAAGATATCTGCCTCTAAGATGACCATGCTGGGCGTTGGAGGCGTTATAGGTGCGGGTTTTTTTCTCGCCAGCGGCATCGCTATAAATGAAGCGGGGCCTGCTATACTAATAAACACATTGATAAGCGCCTTTTTAATGTACACGGTGTTTCAAGCCCTGGTGGAGATGGTTACGGCTCAACCTGTGACAGGATCTTTTAGAGTCTACGCTCAAGAAGTACTTGGCAATAGATACGGTTTTATGAGCGGTTGGCTATACTGGACTGCAGGTGTTTTGGTCATGTCCAGCGAAGTTACGGCATCGGCGATATTTACCAGCTATTGGTTTCCATCCGTTCCATTGTGGGTGTTTACGTTGATTTATTCGCTTATGGTTGTAGGTATAAACTTTTTAGGGGTGGAAGACTTTAGCATTGTTGAGTCGATTTTTTCGGTTGTAAAGGTAATAGCGTTGGTTTTTATCATCGTGGCAGGGATTGCGATAATAGCTGTACTGTCCCGCAGTAGAGTGGACATAGGTTTAGAAAACTATATAAGGCACGGCGGCTTTTTCCCTCACGGTGTAAAAGGCCTATACGACGCCATGTTGATGTCTCTTTTATCCTTTGCGGGTATTGAAGTGATGGCAATGGCAGCCAATCAAGCTGAATCGCCGAATGCCATAAAGAGCGCCTTGAGAAATGTTTTGGTCATGCTGACGGTGCTCTATACAGGTTCTTTTGCGGTGCTTTTAGCGATTACTCCGTGGAAGCTGATAAGCACGAAAGTAAGCCCTTTTGTCAAGCTGTTTGAGTTCGTCAAGGTACCTTATGCGGATTCCATTCTCAACTTTGTCATACTGGTAGCAGCCCTTACCACCATGAACGCTGCTATGTACGGGGTTACCCAGGCTCTATTTTCTCTGGGTCAAGGTGAATTTGCACCTACATTTTTGACGAGAGAAAACAGCCGTGGAGTTCCTGTATACGCCCTAATGGCTACATCCTTGGGGCTTGTCGTCGCGGTAGTGCTTTCCTATATTCTGCCCAGGACGGTCTACGAGTATATAACCAGCTCCGCGGGCATCATACAGTTTAGCAACTGGATTATCATACTTATGACCCACATAAAGTTCAGACGTTACGTGGAGAAAAGCGGCATGAAAAACAAATTGGCTTTTAAAGCCCGGTGTTACCCGTATTTTTCGTGGATTGGCATCTTTGGAGTTGTAGCCACTCTGTTGTCGTCGCTGGTGGTGCCTAAGGAGAGAATTGGATTTATCGCAGGCATGGTCATAATTATTATTTTTACGGTTTTGTACAATGTAGGTGAAAGGACTGGCCTTTTTAAAAAATGGTGATTGACATAAGCTTATATATATGTTAGTATATATAAGCTGGTGAAAATAGACGCAATAGGCGAGTAAGCCGGATGGTCGCGTGCGTTGCACGAGGAAAGTCCGGGCTCCAAAGGGCAGGGTGCTGGGTAACGCCCAGTGGAGGTGACTCCCAGGAAAGTGCAACAGAGATATACCGCCGATGAATGCATCGGTAAGGGTGAAAAGGTGAGGTAAGAGCTCACCGACAGCCAGGTGACTGGTCTGTCCATGTAAACCCCACCTGGAGCAAGGCTAAATATAGAGGCGATGAGGTTGCCCGCTGATGCCTCTGGGTAAGCCGCTGGAGATGCCAGGCAACTGGCATCCTAGATAGATGACCATCCAAGACAGAACCCGGCTTACAGGCTTGCTCGCCTTTCGTGAAAAAGCCATGGTTTATATGCCATGGCTTTTTATGTTATAATAAATAATAGTAGAGAAAGTTTTGCTGGAGGTTTTTATTATAATGAGCGGTATGCCGGAGAAACAAAAAAGGTACACATACGGCGATTATCTGAAATGGGATGAAAAAAATCGCTATGAGATTATAGATGGTTTTCCCCACTTTCTAGCTTCTCCTTCTGTGTTACACCAGATTACTGTCGGAAATATATACTTTAAGTTTAAGGAGTATCTGAACGATAAAATGTGCAAAGTATTTACCGCTCCTCTGGATGTGCTGTTTCCTCAAAGAGAGGATATAAAAGAAGAGGACGTGGATGTAGTTGTTCAGCCTGACGTTTTTATTGTTTGCGATGAAAATAAAATAGAAAACGGTAAAAACTGCAAAGGCCCTCCGGACATGATTGTAGAAGTTTTGTCTCCTGCGACCGCCAGCAGAGATTTCATTACAAAGCGAAATCTGTATGAAAGAGCCGGCGTGAAAGAATACTGGATTGCAAGCCCTGAGGAAAAGAATATTGTGGTATTCAGAATAGATGAGAATATGAAATATAACTTATACGGAATCTACGATGAAGACAGTGTAGTTGATGTGGGAATATTACCGGACCTTTCAATAGCGGTAAGAGAGATATTTGTCTAAAATATGTAGTGAAAAGCGTGAGAGGAGTTGTGTTGATGCCAAAATCATTGAAAGGCATAAAGTGCTTTATATTAGATATGGATGGAACATTTTATATAGGAGATAAGCTGATACCAGGAGCGTTAGAGTTTCTGAAATTTTTAAAAAACACAGATAGGAGGTATCTTTTTTTAACCAACAACTCGTCTAAGGACAGAGGTTATTACGTCAAAAAGCTTATAAATATGGGCGTTTCCGATATAACAGAAGGCGATGTGTTTACGTCAGGCGAAGCTACGGCTATGTATATAAAGAAATTAAATAAAGGCAACAGGGTTTTTTTAGTAGGTACGCCTTATCTGGAAGATGAGTTAAGAAGGTTTGGCATAGATATCGTAGAGGACAAACCCGATCACGTGGTTGTGGGTTTTGATACCACCCTTACGTACGATAAACTGTGGAAGGCCTGTGATTACGTGAGAAATGGGGTAAATTACATAGCTACACATCCCGATTTCAATTGCCCTGTAGAAGGGGGTTATATGCCGGACTGCGGAGCTATCATCGCTTTTATAAAAGCGTCTACGGGGCGAGAACCTTTTATAGTGGGTAAGCCCTATCCAGAGATTATCCGGTCGGTTTTTGAGAGGACAGGACTCGGTTCCGATAGGCTGGCAATTGTGGGAGATAGGCTTTACACGGATATAAAGACAGGTATAAACGCCAAAATAGCGTCGATACTGGTCCTTACAGGGGAAACAAAAAGAGAAGACCTTGAAGCATCCGATATACAGCCTGATTACGTAGTGGATTCCATAGGCGATATAATTTCTCTGCTGGGGTAGCATCTGGCACGAGTTATGAAAAAAGTTTATAAGGGGGTTATATAGTGAAGCTGGAGGAAATAAAGGGGTTATGCGACAACATAAAGGATAATATTTCCAGGGTAATAGTGGGCAAAAGCGATGTGGTAGATCTGGTGTTGACCGCATTGATCGCAGGCGGCCATGTCTTGCTTGAGGATGTGCCAGGCATGGGCAAGACTATGATGGCCAAGAGCTTGGCCTATTCTATCAACGCCACATTTAAGAGAATACAGTTTACACCTGACCTGCTCCCTTCTGATTTGACCGGCATAAATTTTTACAATCAAAAGCTGGGAGAATTTGTGTTCAGACCTGGTCCTATATTTTCTCAGGTTATATTGGCAGATGAGATAAACAGGGCTACTCCCAGGACCCAGTCCAGCCTCCTGGAGTGCATGGAAGAAAGGCAGGTTACCATTGACGGAGAAACCCATTTGTTAAAGAGGCCCTTTTTCGTCATAGCCACTCAAAATCCTGTGGAAATTCAGGGAACGTTTCCATTGCCTGAAGCGCAGCTGGACAGGTTTTTGATGAAGGTGCACATGGGATATCCTACTTTAGAAGAGGGGAAAGTGATGATGAGCCGGTTTAACGACAATAACCCCCTTTTTGATATAAAGCCTGTGGCCGATGCCGAATGTATAGTTGATGCTCAAAACAGTTACAGCGCTGTATTTGTCAGCGATGCGGTTAAAGAATATATATTAAACCTTGCCGATGCCACAAGGCACCATAAAGATATCGAACTGGGCATAAGCCCTAGGGGATGCCTTGCCATTATGAAAGCGTGCCAGGTGTGGGCTGTGTTAAAAGGCCGAGATTATGTGATACCTGACGATGTAAAGGAAATGGCTGTGCCTGTATGGGGTCATCGGATTATATTCAGGGGCAATGCCAGGGTCAGAGGAACTGATTCTCAAAAGGTGATATCGGAGATCCTTCAGGCGGTTCCGGCGCCAACGGAGGACTTTATGGCATTATAAAGGCAGGGGGAGTTTTGGTGGAGTTTATATGGCTTATAATAGCGGTGCTGGTTATCGTTTACGTTCAGGATTTTCTTTTTTCTCGATACGCCTTGAAGAACTTGACTTATGATTGCTGGTTTGAACAGGATGCGGCGTTTGAAGGGGAAAGCGTAAGGTTTATTGAGCGCTTTACGAACAATAAAATATTGCCTGTACTGTGGCTGAGGATAAGGATACAAATGCCTGTAGAGCTAAAGTTTTATAACAGCGCTTTTGTTACCGTAAGCGACAAACAGTATTACCAGCGGATTTTTTCGCTGTGGAGCTATCAACAGGTCGTCTGCAGGCATCTCTTGTCCTGTGCTAAAAGGGGATATTACACGGTGGATCAGGTGGATCTTGTTACAGGGGACATATTTAAAGGTCACCGCTGTTATAGGACGGTAAGTGTAGACAGGCATTTTGCGGTGTATCCCCGTTTAATAGATATCGATCAAGTTTTGATTCCCGCCAGATTGATACAAGGGGACTTTGTGGTAAAGCGATGGATAGTGGAGGATCCCTTTCATGTTACGGGTTACAGGGACTATCAGCCCACCGATAGCTTAAACAAGATAAACTGGCTTGCCACCGCTAAACAGCAGAAGCTGCAGGTGGCAAAACACGACTTTACCGCTTCATCCAGCTTGATAATCGCGCTTAACGTGGAGTACCGGTCGGCGTGGGTGGATTACGAAGTGCTGGAGCTAGGTGTGAGGTTGTGTGCTTCGCTATCTCAGAAAGCCATGGACAACGGCATTCCCGTAGCTGTAGTGAGTAATGGGCTACAGGAAGGCTACGACAGGGCGGTTCACCTGGAGACGCCTTTAGGTTGCAGCCGCGAGCACATGAAAGGCATACTGGAGGGACTGGCAAGATTGTCCTTTGATTACCAGGTTAAGTTTTCGCCTTTTTTGTCGGACTTAGTGGATTCCATACCTTACAACTCTGACCTTATGATATTAACTTCCTACATTGACGACGACATGGCTTCTGTTATCGAGAACATAGATAAAAGCCGTATTTCGGTGAGCATAGCAGCTATGGACGATGAAGGTTGGGACAGGTACCCGTTAAAGGATGTGAACTTTTACGTGATCTCGAAAGAAGGGGAACTGGTTGAGTCAGTACATTAGGAGAGTTGCGTTTAGGCTTGCGGGGTGCATGGCTGAATTCATTCTGTATATGCCATGGATGGCCTATTCCTATTACCTTGTGTACCGCAACAGGGTAGCCGCAACGGAATATTGGCCTGTCTTCTTTGCGTTTATGCTTATGGGGATAGTGATTACAGACCTTTTGCTTCAGAAAAAAAGCGCTGTATACAGTGTGACGTCGTATCTCATAGGGATTTTGCCTTTAGGGATCGCTGCGCCGGTTGTGATGCGCAGGTGGGGTGTGCTTTCCGTGGCTTTGTTTTGCCTGTTTTCGCTAGTGAGTTACGCGCGCGGTGTGAGTTTTGCCCGTTGTAGTTTCAAAAACGTTTACGGCAGGTCTAAGTTTATCGGCGGCCTTGCTGTCCTCTTTATCGCGTATGGGACTTCTGTGCTGTACAGAGATTTTAACTGGTTTGAAGGTACGGTTATAGGGCTTGCCGTGGTTTTCGTCGTATTGTCTATGGCGCTATTGAATCAACTCCAATTGCTCAACATGTTTGAGCTGATGAATGCTGAGTCCATGGCGAGTCACAAGGACGTAAGGCTTAGAAACCTGTTGTTTTCCCTTATGTGCTCTGGCTTTATTGTGCTTATATTTTGGTTTAAGTACGTAGTAAGGCTTTTATCTGCTATAGCGCAATACGCTGGGCATGCCGTAAGGTATATCGTGACACTGGCTTTGCGGTGGTTGATAACATGGCTGAATAAGTCGCATTCCAGCCATGTCGACAATACGCCTCATGTTTCTGAAAGCATAAATATGCTACAGGGTAAAGATCCTTCCCACTGGGTTGCTATAATAAAAGCCATTTTAGAGTATATCCTCTACGCCGTGACGGTGGTGATTATAGCAGCCCTTGTCTACGCTGTAGTCAGGGCAGTATTAAGATGGTTTTTCGCCTTTGTAACTGCTTATATGCACAGGGAAGATGAGGAGCGGAATTTTATATTTTCGTGGGATGATGTATTGGTGGAGCAGGCCAAAAAGTTACGCCATTCGGTAAGCCGCCACATAAAAAGGCTAAGGAGGAGATTTGAAACGCCTGTAGAGTACCTGCGCTTTCTGTACCGCGAGGCTGTGTACCACATGGCTATGAAGGACGGAGACAATCGCTGTGGCATAAACGCTTCCTTTACACCTGATGAAATTCACCGCAACATAAAGCGGGTCTTTCCATGGGTAGATCCCGATTTTGAGAATCTTACGGCCCTGTACAAAAGGGCGCGTTACAGCAATTGCGCTATTACTGATGAAAGCGTAAAAGAGGCAAAGAGGTATAGGGATAAGCTGGTGAAGAGTAGAGATAAATAAAGGCGTAGGAGATGAATGGGCATGAGCAGAAAGATAATCCATGTGGACATGGACGCCTTTTTTGCGTCGGTAGAACAACACGACAAACCTGAGCTGAAAGGGAAGCCTGTGATTGTAGGCGGTATTTCGGGCAGGGGTGTTGTTGCCACATGTTCTTATGAGGCGAGAAAATACGGCGTGCATTCGGCAATGCCCATGTATATGGCAAGGAAGCTGTGCCCCCATGGTGTGTTTTTGCCCACAAGGCACAACCGGTATAAGGAGGTGTCAGACAGAATATTTTCCATACTGTACGGCATAACGGATGTAGTGGAACCTGTATCCATTGATGAGGCGTATCTGGATGTGACCGGGATCGATAGAGATCCGGTTGATGTGGCCCGCGAGATAAAGCGTAAGGTAAAAGAGACTACGGGCCTTACCATATCTGCAGGCGTATCGTACAATAAGTTTCTGGCCAAGCTGGCGTCAGATTGGAACAAGCCCGATGGCCTTATGGTTATAACCCAAGAGATGGTACCCGACATATTGAGGCCTTTGCCTGTCAGCAAAGTATACGGTATAGGGAAAAAGTCCGCCCAAAAGCTTGATGGCATGGGAATAAGGACCATCGATGACCTTTTAGGGCTCTCGCAGGCACAGCTACAGGATATCTTCGGCAAATACGGTATTGACATATACAACCGGGTAAGAGGGATAGATGAAAGGCCCGTTATCGTTACGAGAGATGTAAAATCTATCGGGAAAGAAACGACGCTATTACAGGATACCACCGATAAGTCGCTGTTGTGTGGGTATTTAGAGAGATTTGCCAGAGAGATATTTACAGAATTAGCCGAAAGCGGGTTACTTGCCAGAACAGTTACGGTCAAAATAAAGACGGCGGATTTTGTGACGCATACGAGGAGCAGGACTGTTGGCGACTATATAAGGTCAGAAAGCCAAATATACAGGATTGCTCGTGAGTTAATGGAGGAAGTACATTTTGAAGAAAAAATAAGGCTTATAGGGCTGTCGGTATCAAATTTGAGCGATAAAAGGTGCGAACAATTATCTATTTTTGATGAGAGCATTCAAAGGCGCCTTAAAATAGAGAGGATACTGAACAGTGTAAATAAAAAGTTAGGAGAGGGAATAATAAAGACCGCTAAAGATTTTAAAAATTGGTAAAATAGTATAAAAAGAATTTATCGAAAGGAGGCAAAATCTTAATATGCCATTACCAAGAGAAAACAAGATATATACTTATAAAGATTATCTATCATGGCCGGATAATGAACGCTGGGAGATAATAGACGGGAATGTATATCTTATGGCCCCTCCTTCAAGAATTCATCAAAAAGTTTTAGGGGCAATATTTTATCAGCTTTTTAATTATCTTCAAGGCAAATCCTGTGAAGTATACACTGCACCTTTTGGTGTAAGACTTCCTTCAGGTGATGAAGATACTGATAGAGATATAAAAACTGTGGTAGAACCTGATATAGTGGTGATCTGTGATAAGTCAAAGCTTGATGATGAGGGATGCAAGGGGGCTCCTGATCTAATTGTAGAGATAGTTTCGCCATCAACAGCGAGAAAGGACAGGGTAGAAAAGTTTAATTTATACGAGAAATTCGGTGTAAGAGAATACTGGATAGTAGAACCTGAAAGTAAAATCGTCAGCGTGTTTACTTTGCAGGATAATAAAAGGTACGGCAGGCCTGAAATATACACGGATGAAGATAAGATTAAGGCGTTCATCTTTGACAGTCTTGTGATTGATTTAAAATCTGTATTTGCGTATTGATTATAATGGTGTTATAATGAATATCAAAAATATTGTGAAGAGAGGCGAAAAAGATGGTGTTGAAAAGAGAAAAATGTATATTTAAATTCTCTCCTTTTCAGGATCCTGCTATCAAGGTTTCACCAAACACATCGGTAGAAATTGAAACGTACGATTGCTTTTCGGATCAAATCAAAACAAATGATGATACTCTTGAAAAGCTTGATTGGGATAGGGTTAACCCAGCAACGGGACCTATATTTATCGAAGGTGCAGAACCAGGTGACACATTAAAAGTCATAATTGAAAAAATAGAAATAGAAAATAGGGCTGTGATAGCAACGGGGAAGGAGCTTGGTGTACTAGGCGATTTATTTAATACATTGATATCGAAAGTTGTAAATATTGAAAATAATGAGGTTATATTTTCTGATAAGATTAGGATTCCAATTAAGCCAATGATTGGTGTCATAGGGGTTGCACCTTCTGACAAGGAGATAAATTGTGGGACTCCAGGTGAACATGGAGGAAACATTGACACAAAACTTATTGCTGAAGGGAGTATAGTGTATTTTCCTGTGTTTGTTAAAGGTGCTTTGTTTGCTTTAGGTGATCTCCATGCATGCATGGGAGATGGAGAGGTTTGTGTATCAGGTACAGAGGTGAATGGAAAGGTAACTGTAAGGTTTGAAGTTCTCAAAGGCTTGAAGATAAATTCACCAATTGTAGTAAATAATGAATGTGTTTCATTTATTGCATCGGCCTCAACTCTTGACGAAGCTGCTAATTTGGCAGTGCGCTTTGCTCACAATTTTATAAAAGAAAAAACTGATATGTCATCTGAAGATATCGTTATGCTTTTCAGTTTGATAGGTGATGTAGAAGTATCTCAAATTGTTGATCCTTTAAGAACTGCAAGATTTACTCTGCCATATTGGATTTTTGAAAAACTGAATATTAAACTTTGATTAAGGGGTATGTATATGGAAAATATGAGAAATGAAAATACAATCGAGCAATTTGGTTATAAACAAGAGCTAAATAGGTCTTTGACAATATGGGATTTGATTATATACGGTCTTATTTTCATGGTTCCAATAGCTCCGTTTGGTATTTATGGGTATGTATCAGATATTTCTAAGGGTATGGTTGCTTTGGCATATGCAATTGGTGTTGTTGGCATGATATTTACTGCATTTAGTTACGCAAAACTATCAGAAGACTTTCCGATTTCTGGCTCTGTTTATTCCTATGCAAGCAAAGGAATAAATCCGACGATAGGATTTTTAAGTGGATGGCTTATTATATTAGATTACATATTAGTTCCAGCTCTTTTATATGTTGTTAGTGCAGCAGCACTTCATGGGGTATTTCCTAAGATACCTGTAATCGCATGGGGAATTGCTTTTATATTAATAAACACTGTAATAAATGTTCTTGGTGTAGAGCTTACTGCTAAGTTCAATAAGGTTGTTCTCATTTTAGAATTGATGGTTTTGGGCTTATTCATTGTAGTTGGAATTTATGCGATAGTTAATCATGTGGGGGGAGCTGAATTTTCATTCAATGCTTTTTATAATCCAAAATATTTTAACTTAAATGTTGTTATGAATGCTGTATCAATAGCAGTGTTAAGCTTTCTTGGATTTGATGGTATAAGCACACTTGCCGAAGAAGCGAAGGGTGGAAGAAAAACAATTGGAAGAGCGACTGTATTAGCTCTCTTTTGTGCAGGTTTTTTATTTATATTGCAGACATGGATTGCAGCAATGATTTGGCCGAATTTTAAAGCTTTTAGTAATCTTGATACTGCTTTCTATCAAGTGGCACAGAGAGCAGGGGGAAAATGGCTAATGTTGACTTGTTCATTAGCAACTGCTTTTGCCTGGGGAATTGCGAACTCATTGGCTGCGCAGGCTGCTATATCTAGGGTATTATATAGTATGTCAAGAGATAAGTTTTTACCTGCATTTTTAGCAAAAGTTCATCCTAAATTTAAAACACCATATGTTGCGACTATCTTTATTGCTATCATATCTGCATTTCTTGTAGTTATATACAGCGAAAAGATAGCTTCACTTACTTCGTTGGTCAATTTTGGTGCGTTATCGGCGTTTATGGTTTTGCATCTCACAGTAATTATATATTTTGGGTTCAAGAAGAAAGATAAGAGCATATTGTCATCATTTGTTTCACCTATATTAGGATTTTTAATAATATTTTATGTTTGGATCAATTTAGAATCGCATGCAAAGATAGTTGGAGGTTGGTGGTTTGTAATAGGAGTTATCTACTATTTGATTTTGACACTTATATTTAAGAGAAAACCTACTAATTTAGAGGTTTAATATGGATTAGAGATGAAATAAGAAAGCCATCCCCTCAAAAAATTATCAGGAGGGAATGGCTTTCTTTAAAACAAATTACAATGTCATTTACTAAAAATGCACATCTTTCAATTATCATCTTATATGTTGATCATTCTTCCAGCCTTAACATTTCTTCCACCTCCTCAAAAATTTTCTTTATAACTTTTTGACTGTATACTATACCTGAAAGCAGTTCAGCTTTAAACAAAATATCCTTCTTTTTATTGACGCTTACAGGCGCTTCTTTAATTAAACAACGCACATTTTAAGATATTTTTCTTCTGCTTTAGTCCTTTTCTCCCTGTCAGCAAGGGGCAGTAATGGGTGACTTCTCCCATCCCCTGAAGGGGATAGGCTTCCTACCTTCAGGATCATCGGTTTTCCTGCTGGCAAGCTGCGTATACATGCTGCGTGCCGCATACATCGTGTAGATATCACGCAGGCTACACCGGTACTATCGCGTTTCCGCTCCCGGTGGGGGCCGTCGCTCCGCCACAACTAATCCAGTTACTACAGTTTACGCTGCCTCACTCGGAGATACTTTCTTAAGCACGTTATACCGTCTATCCCACCTGTACACCTCTACCGGTTCATCCTCAAAAGCCAACCTAAATCGCATCTGCCAAACAGGTAGTTCTTCAGTATGTTCGTGTTCCCGTTTATGTCGGCGTGTATTGTTTCTCCACATTCTTCACACTTCCACAAGCCTCTTTCGATACGGTATTCCTTGTTCCTCGCTCCGCACCGGCTGCACGTCTGCGAACTGTATCTCTCATTTGCCTTCTTGCTCTGTATCTGCTTCATCAAACTCTTGTAGCTGTGCTGATTTTCTATCTTTGAATACGGCATCTGGTTTATCTTATGACTCGCTACCTTGTTCTTATCTCCGGTCTCTGCACTGCGCCTTAAATCAGTCAAATCACCTAACAGCGATACTGATATATTTTCTTCTTTATCAAGTACGCCCATCAATTTCGTCAATGAGTTTACCAGCTGATTTATCCGCCTCTCCAATTTCTTCAATATCCTACCCTTTGCTTTGGAGAGCTTCTTCATCTTCTTTGAACCGTCCTTGAGCTTGCTCATCCTGCTCTGAAATTCCGCTATCACCTTATTTCGATACTGCACAAGAGACAGGATTTCTCCGCACATTATTAACTGCCTGTTTCCTTCCGTCGATGTCCTGGCCACTACCGCAGAGTTAATATCGTATGCAGATACCTTCACGTTTACCGATACGGGTACGATGCCGTAATCCCACGTGACGTGCAGCTGAAGATGCGATACCTCCTTTTTGCGGTACACCGCCTTTACCTTTACCTCAATGGGAGTTCCATTGAGCTTCGTGCCATCGGGCAGCATCAGCATATTTGCTCCTTCCGGCAACGGTATCGTCACGCTCTCCATCTTTCGTGAAAATTTCAGCGTTATAGCGTTGTTTTTATACTCGAAAGCTTTGTTCCCGTTCTTCCACTTTATCGTACGCCACAGGTATTTGGATTTATAGTTTGGTGGCCTTATCTCATCATGCCCGTTCTCTTTATGCTTATTATACGATCGTACCGCTTCAAAGTAGTTTTCCACGACATTCTGGGCGCTCTGGGAATGAAGCTTCTTCCACGACTGGTAGTGTTTAAATTTTGCCTTGAGTTCGCTCTAGGTTGGATACTCCCTTCCTTCTTTTGCTGCCTGCTTGCTTTCCCATACGCATGAGTTCCATATTTTCGTTGCGGCAAGCATGGGTTCTTTGAATTTGTCAAGCCACCCTTCACCCTCGAGCGGTATTACCTTCGTTAGGTACAGCCTCCCTTCCTGCTGCTTGCCCTTCTTTTTCGCCCAGCCCATTCTTCCTTTACCTCTCTTTCTTGAGTTAAATTATATTACATTCTTAATGAATATAGTAGAAAACTCAATTCTGACATTCTTCAATATAGTGCCGTAGATTAGTTGCGATGGTGAATATCTCAGTGGTGTGTATATGAAAAGATGTACATGGTCGTGTTGAAAGGACAAATCCAGTATTTTCACCTCCATACGTTCACATTTTTCTAGAAGCAACCGCTCAAACTCCTTTGCGACGTCACCTTTCAAAATTTTCCTTCTGTATTTCGGTATCTACACAAAGTGGTAGTTGATATTGTAGTGAGAATATCTCGTCTTATTCCTATCTATAGCTTAATCGTAGCAAAAACTAAAAATCGCTGCTCTCATCCCATCCCCTAAAGGAGATAGGCCTTCACGCAGCGACTTCTATAATTTGTGTTTTTCCATTATCTCTACTGCATACCGCAACATTCTATACGGCATTGTTTGGTCATTTTCTGATTGAAATTCTATATGGACAGCAACTTCTCCTATATCTGTGTCACATTTAAATATCATATCGCTATTTCTACGCTCTACCCTCGTAATCTCTATATTAAGTTCATCTGGTTTTTTAATGTTAAATCCTGTTAAGTACACGAATATATCATCTGCCATGTCTGAAAACATGTTTTTTACGGTCAAATCGTACGTTTGAGACATTTTATCCCCCTCTTCTTCCACTCTTATAGTATTATATCACATGTGTTCAGAAAAGAATATGTTGTATTGATCTATAAAAATATCAAAGTAATGTACTGAAAAAAATACAAAAATTTTTTATAAAAAAGAAGGATTTTTAGGATAAATGTAGAATTATAAAAACAAAAGTTGGTGAGAGTTGAATTTTGTAAGTGTAAGTGCGGTGACAGGATCCGCTAGATTCTTGAGGTTGTTTCGGCGCCCAAGGATCGATGCGGTGGTCATATTTGGTAAAAAAGATTGGCAGGGGCAGAATATGCTTGTCATGCCAAAAGGCGGTATATTGCCTAAATTCAAAAAGCGAATATAATGTGGACGTTAGCAAGGTTGTGTTTCAGAAAGTAGAAGGTGAAAAGCACCTTTTATTTTTTTTACGACCATCTGCCGAGAACGCTCTCCAATTTATTGGAGAGATGAAAAGCGGTAAAAATTTGATAAAATAAAGTAGATCTAAAACAGGAAGTAAGTGAGGAAAAATGGAAATAAAAAGGGTAATAGTATTTCAACTTTCTCACTGCAACATAGAACACAGAATAATATTGGGACATTTAACATACGCAGCATCAAAACTGTGGAACGTTGCAAACTATGCTATTCAGAACAGAGAAGTATTAGTAAATCAGTTAGAAAAGTGCTTAAAGGATAATTTCTGGTATAAAAACTTGCATTCACAATCTGCGCAAGCAGTACTGCAAAAACTACAGATAGCTTGGAAGAATTTTTTCGATGGATATACTAAAAAACCGAAGTATCAACCCAAAAACAGACATATTCCTGTCAAATGGAAAAAAGACGGTTTTAAAATAATGAAAAATAAAATTAGATTGTCGCTGTCCAGTCAAACAAAAAAATATCTAAAAGAGAAGTACAGTATTGAGTCCAACTACCTATGGATAGATTTGCCAAAAAATCTATTGCTCAATACTGTACAGGAAGTAGAAATTGTACCAAAAATTTTATATGGACATACTACATATTTTGTTCACATCATCTACAAAAAAGAAATACCAGAAATCAAGCTTGAAAGAGATAAACTAATGGGAATAGATTTTGGAGTAAAGAATCTCGCTTCAATCGTTATAGAAGAAAATACAGAAACATTTATCATCGATGGCAGTTATCTTATCTCAAGATTAAGATTATTATCCAAAGAAAAAGCGAAGATCCAATCTGTAATTTCAAAACAAGGATACAAAACATCGCAAAAGTTTCACAATTTAATAATCAAAGAGAATAATTTTATAAAAGACTATATACATAAAGTTTCAAGACATATAGTAGAATTAGCAAAAGAAAAAGGAGTAAGCAAGATAGTAATAGGTGGAATGAGCGATGGAATAACAAATATGGATATAGGACATAAAAATAACGAGAAACTACACAAAATACCGTTTGGTAGATTATTTGATATGATAAAATACAAAGCTAAAGAATATGGAATAGAGGTAGAAAAGGTAGATGAAGCGTACACATCACAGACCTGCAGTGTATGCGGTATAGTGAAGAAGAATAATCGCATATACAGAGGATTATACGTATGTAGCAAATGCGGTGCAGTAATGAATGCAGATATAAATGGTGCAATAAATATATTAAAGAGAGTAGCTCCAAATCCAGTACTGGATAGGAGTAGGGGATTTGGCAGTCCCAAGCGAATAAGGGTAGCATAGACTACCAAACTTCGCTTAAAGAACCTCTCCACTTCAGTGGAGAGAGAATGCCAGCAGATGATTTGAGTGAAAAAATAATGAAATTAAATGAAGAGACATTGGAACGAATAGCTGATGATATATTTGACATAAAGAGCATAGAAGATTTGACCAAATATCTTAAGCAATAAAGGTATATATTACCTTTTATTTTTATGGTAGAAGAAGTTGATTAGACGAAATCATAATTTAGGATAATTGGAGATGGAATAGTTGAATGAATTTTAAAAGAGTATTACCCGAGTTTTTAAAACTTAAAATTAAACAAATTATTTTTATAAAAAATATAATGAAAAATTTATTCTATTGATGTTGATATAAAATGCAAGTTGTCAAAGAATGTAAGAATTAATAAAGGGGCATATATTGGTGGAAAAGTTATTATTGGTGAAAATTCTTATGTAAATTATAATTCTATCATTGAGACTGGCGTAATCGGAAAATATTGTTCTATTAGTCCAGATGTAATAATAGGAATGGATGAACATCCTTATAATTTAGTTTCGACTCATCCCTAGATGTAGAACCATATTCGATAGTGGGAGGGGTACCAGCACGGTTAATTAAATGGAGATTTTCTAAGGAAATTAGGGAAAAATTATTAGAGTTAAAGTGGTGGGTTGGTCTGAAGAAAAGATAAGAAAAAATATTCAGCTGTTTTATGATGTAGAAAGATTTTGTGGTAATAACCACGATGGTAACTGAAAGTTCTATGTATATTAATGATAATGTAACGGATGGTGATATGTTAAATGCAAAATAAAATACCAAAAATAATTCATTATTGCTGGTTTGGAAAGAATAAAATGCCAAAATTAAATCAAAGGTGTATAGAAAGCTGGAAAAAAGTATTACCAGATTATGAATTAAAATTATGGAATGAAGATAATTTTGACATTAATATAAATCAATTTGTTAAAGAAGCATATGAAATGAAAAAATGGGCTTTTGTTACTGATTATGTTCGATTATATGTACTTTATAATTACGGTGGTATATATATGGATACAGATGTTGAAGTTTTAAAAAGATTAGATCCATTTTTAACGCATTCGGCTTTTTCTGGTTTTGAAAACCAATATTATATTTCCACAGGAATAATGGGTTCAGAAAAAGGAAATAAATGGATCAGTTATTTGCTTGATTATTATAATGATAAAAGATTTATTTTAGAAAATGGTTTAAATACTATTCCAAATACAAAAATCATAACAGAACTATCGAAAAAATATGGTTTAAAAACAAATAACAAATATCAAGTATTAAAAGGGGATGTCCATATATATCCAAGTGAATATTTCTGTCCTGTAATGTTCAATAGCTTTAAGAAGAATATTACCAGAAATACCTATACGTTACATCACTTTTCAGGGTCATGGTTGGATAGTAGATCTAAAATGAAGGTAATGATTAAAAGATTATTATCTTTATTGGAATTTTAAAGAGAAAGGATTTTTAGGTATGGAGATTGTTTTCATATATTTATCGATAGGAATGATATTCTTCTTTTCGTTGTTGTATATTATTAAAAATGTTTTTAGTATAAAACGGCTGAATTTTTTTAGCTGGTATCTTTTGGGTATTATTATTTCGTTTGTTTTTCCGTATTTTTATCTTTCAATAAAGAACGAGGATTTTAGTTATTTTCCAAAAGATTGGAGTACAATCGTTTTTGGCTTTTTAATATTGCTAGGCTCAATAATTTTAACATATATAGGCTATGTAAGCGGTCGTTCAATAAAAAAGATAAAAAATAATTACACTAATAATAAACATCATTTATTTTTATATTTTATTTCTAAATTGTTTCAATGCTATGCAATATTTATCTTTGTATATTCATTTGAATTGTTAATTCAAAATAGAAGTTTAATTAAAAATAACATGCTTTTAAGGGAGATCATTTTTTCTAAAATTGATGTTATTACTTTACATGGTGTATTGGTGCTTTTGCCAATGGCTGTTTCTATTTATTATCTATATATCTATATCCATGAAAAAAATAAATCTGCCCTTTATTATTTTATTTTTTATTTTATTTTGTCTCTGAACCCAGCATTTATCACAGGAGAAAGAACAGCTTTAATAAAAGTGTTATTACTATCTTTACTGGTGATATATGAGAGATATCCGAGGAGTAAGTATTTGATTTATTCATTTTCTTTTATAGTTCTTATTTTATATCTTTATTCTAGCTTTAAAGTAACTTTATTAAATTCAAAAAACCTTTTTTTGGATATAATAAAAAAAGATTTCGACATGAATTGGAGTCTATGGTATATTATAGAAAATACTAATTTATTTTATTCAAAAATAATTTCATTCCCTGGTTCTGGTTATTTATATACTTTTCTGGTATTTTTACCACGAAATATTGCGCCATTTAAAGGATATAGTTCTACCATGCAATTTACTTACTATTATGGAATTCAAAACAATATACCACTAGGGGCAAGCACTATTGGTCAATTAAATTGGCAATATAAATTTGGAGTGATGCCAGAGGCACTGATTAATTTTGGATATTTGGGAGTAATAACCATTTCTATTTTACTAGGCATAATTTTATGGTATATGGAAGTTGTATACAACAAATATAAGATAACGTATGGCATTTTTGCCTATATATCTTTAGCCTTTACTTTTCTGCCTTTTTTTACAATAATTACGCTTTCTCTTCCAATAGCAATAGAAGAAATAATAATGATTAAAGGGCTGAAATATAAAAAAAATGCTGGCCTTTTAGAAAAGGTTAGGAAAACGAAGATTCGCACAGAGGGTACCTAAATTATTATAATATATTATTTGCTTTACAAACTTATTAAAAATGTTTTTAAAGTATTTTGGTAATATATTAGAGATGATTGAGTAGTTGCATAATTAAACTTTAACTTTTTAAACTAAAAAAACAATAGTAAAGCTAAGCATATCAATACCTATAGATAACTTGTGAATTTTGAAAATTTAATTATATCGTTTATATTAAAATAAAAAGAAGGTGTAAGGAAAACATGAGTAAACTAGTGACAATTGCTATTCCTTTCCACAATCCAGGTCATATATTTGAAGATGCTGTTAAATCAGTATTTGCTCAAACGTATCCTAATTGGGAACTTCTTTTGGTAAATGATGGCTCTACAGACGGTTCACTAGAACGAGCAATGGCTATTAATGATACACGTGTACGAATAATTAACGATGGGAAAAATCTTGGTTTGGTGGCACGATTAAATCAAATTGCTCATTTAGCTTCTGGTGCATACCTAGCAAGAATGGATGCAGACGACATTATGCATCCAGAACGTATTGAGCGACAAATTGCATTTCTGGAAGACAATCCAGATGTAGATGTGGTTGATACAGGTACCATAATATTGGATCGTGATGGACAGCCTGTAGGGATGCGAGGACTCGAACCGAAACTACCAACAGCCTTTGAGATACTAAAAAGTGGAGGCTTTTTACATGCATCCATCATGGCTAGAAAGTCTTGGTTTCTGAGCCATCTTTATGACTCTGAGTATCCCCGGGCAGAAGATCGTGAATTATGGGCCCGCACTTTTTTTGAAACCACATTTGCTCACTTACCAGAACCTCTTTTTTTCTACCGTTTTGCAGGCAATGTAAGGCTAAGAGCTTATTTAACCAGTTATTCTTCTGAAAGAAAAGTAATAAAGCGGTATGGTCCCAAAATGATTGGAATAGGTCCTTCTATTTATCTTTATTTACGGTCACTATCAAAAAGTATTGTTTTAACAGGTTTAGCACTGTTTAGAATGGAGCAATTGGCAACACGACATACTTATCTTCCTATATCAAAGACATTCTGTGAAGAGGCTAGTGGATTGTTGGCTCAGATTAGAGCGCAGAAAGTTCCTGGGTGGTAAATAAACCTGGGTTTAAGAAATGAAATTTGAGATTTAAGTTGGTGATATTTTATGAAAAAAGTTCTTTTTATAGCAACTGTTGAATGTCACATATTAAATTTTCACATTCCTTTTATACAGTATTTTCAAAACAAAGGATATGAAGTTCATGTAGCGACAAAGTTGGGAAATAGACAGGACGAACTAAAAAAATTAGGAGTTGGATGTCATAACGTTGATTTTGTAAGATCGCCGTATTCATTTTCTAATGTAAAGGCATTAAAACAGTTGATAAGTATCATGAAAAAAAATAAATATTCGCTAGTTCATGTTCATACTCCTGTTGGAGCTTTTTTAGGACGATTGGCTGCAAAAATCACTGGCACAAAGCCAGTACTTTATACAGCTCATGGTTTTCATTTTTATAAAGGAGCTCCGATTAAAAACTGGCTTGTGTATTATACTATAGAGCGATTAGCCGCTCGTTGGACAGACGGACTGATTACGATGAATAGTGAAGACTATAATGCCGCTAGGAAGTTAAGGCTGAGGGTAAAAGACGCTGTTTTTTATGTTCATGGGGTGGGGCTTGATATCGATAAATATTTCATAAATGATGAAAATAGAAGAAAAGAGCTAAAGGAAGAATTTGGTTTTGGTGACAGGGATATAGTAATATTAACTGTTGCAGAGTTAAATGCGAATAAGAATCATAAACAGATTATAGATTCATTGGGAATTTTGAAGAGTTATGATAATATATATTATTTAGTTGTGGGTTTAGGAGAATATGAAAGTTATTTAAAAGAATATATACATGATAAAGGATTAGACAATAAAGTTAAATTATTAGGTTTTAGACGTGATATACCTGAGTTATTATGTATTTCAGATGTATTTGCTTTGACATCAATGAGGGAGGGCTTACCTCGATGTATTATGGAGGCAATGGCGGCAGGGAAACCAGTTATAGCCACAGATGTACGAGGCAATAGAGATCTGGTCAAAGATGGTATTAACGGATATTTAGTACCTATTAATGATGTGAATACCACCGTTGAAGCTATTAAAAAATTAGTTCAAGATAAAGATTTGAGAATAAAAATGGGAGATGAAGGGAGAAAAATCATAAAGGATTATTCCATTGACAAGGTGTTAAAGGAAATGGATGAGATTTATAGGATATATTTATCTGAAGGTGGTATTATTGGTTGAAGAAAACAATAAATTAGACTCGATTGATTTTGATTATTACGCACGTTATTCATATGAGCGACTTTTATTAAGTCAACCACATACCTAAGGATTTCCCTTTTATTTACCTTCGATATAATAAAGATCAAGCAATAGAAATAGTAGTAAATGAGCCGTTAACAAAGAAAGAAAATTTGTTATTAAAAGATATTATTAAAAAGCTTGGAATACCATTAAATTATAAATTGGTTGTGGATAGCAAAGTAAAGGAAAAAGCAAAATTTCGTATATTCAGTCAAGGTGATATTGAAATCATACCAAGTAAATTTGTGTCAGATAAATATTCTAAGAGTTTGAGAACTTTACTTGAGGATGATGAATATTTTTGGGTGGAGAATCGTGAATCTATATTAAAAGGAGAAATAAAAAATTCAACAGGTATATTGCCAAATTCATGGGATAAATTGCAATCCCGCTGTTTTTTAGATGCTACTGTTTTTCCGCAAGAAAATATAAGAAATTTTATACCGATTTATGAGAATATAATCATTGCATTACCGATAAGGGGTTATGAAGATAATTTTTTATCTTCATTAAGAATTGATTTAAATGATCTTATTGATCTGGCAAATATGGGAAAAGTAAGTTTTGTTTTACCACAATCAATTGATAGATATTCTTTAAATATGATTGAACCTTTAGTTGAGGCTGCGCCAAATAGCTTTATATTAACCAGAAAGTTAGCAGCTTTATCTATTATAGATAGTAGAATAAGATTTCCTTTTTTATATCTTCCTTTTGGAGTTAAAGAAAGAGCTTGTTTATTAAGAATTTTGTATTCTTCGGTAAATTATATCAAAAATGATAATATTAGAAAAGCCCTAGAAGATTTTATATGTGAATTAGGCCGTATTTGGTCTATAGAAGAAGATATGGTTAATTTAAGAGGCTCAATGGCAATAGGTTCTATTGGTATGGGTTCAATTGCATCATCAATATTGAGGTCTATGCATGGAATTGATAGAGCTATAGAATTCTATTCAGCAGCAAGATTGGTAGGATTAGCAGCTCCTTTTTCAGCAAATGTGGTTCCACAACAATTTGAAGAAAATTATGTACAGATATTAGCAAATATATACTCGGGATTAAGAACCGAAGAATATCCCCAGTTTATTAAAAATTCATCAGTTATACTAAATGGATTGTTAACAATAAATTCAGATGCGCCCGTTATAGATCTCGCTAAATCATTTAAAGGTAAAGACATTGAGAGGTTAAGAAAAATTATAAGTGAAATCGCAGATAATACAATAAGTGCAGACGAGATAAATGAAGCTGTATGTAAGTTTAATAAAGAAGTAATTAACTACGAAAACCGCAAATCACGACTTTCAAAAATGAATATTATAGGACTAATTTGCATTATATTGGAATTATCCGGTAAAGCCCGAGGTATTTCATTAGTTAAATGGCTATTAGAATTTTTATATAATCATAGAAACGACAATGACATAATAGGTGTAGTATGTGACTATATAGAATCAATAATAACTGGTACTAAACCAAAAATTGTGTTTGTCTCTAGGCTTAGAAATAAATTATCTTAAATGCGATGTTATTATCATTTAAAGTATTTGTTAAGGCGATATATAGTAATAGTATAAAAATAGGGAAGGAAAAAAGTTGATTAAAAATGGGGGGATTAAATGAATTCAAGCATTATTAAAAGGATTTTAGATATAATCATATCATCACTTCTTTTAATTGTATTATCTCCATTATTATTAATAATTGCAGTTATTGTTTATATAACAATGGGTTCCCCAATCTTATATCGTCAGACTCGGCCCGGATTAAAAGGCAAGCCATTTAAGATTTATAAGTTCAGAACTATGAACAATAAAAGAGATAAAGATGGTAACCTGTTACCCGATGAAGAGAGATTGACAAAGATAGGTAGATTGCTTAGGAGTACAAGCCTTGATGAATTACCAGAACTATTTAATGTGTTAAAAGGAGATATGAGTCTTGTTGGTCCAAGGCCATTGCTTATGGAGTACTTAAATTATTATACAGAAGAGCAGATGAGGCGCCATGATGTTAGACCGGGTATAACTGGCTGGGCACAGATTAATGGACGAAATAATTTATCATGGGAAGAGAAATTTAAATTGGATGTATGGTATGTTGATCACTGGAACTTGTTACTCGATTTTAAGATTTTGTTTATTACGATAAAAAAAGTTATAACAAGAGAAGGCATATCAGCGGAAGGATATGCCACGATGCCTAAGTTTACTGGAAGTATTAACAATAACTGTGGGGGATGATTGAGATATTAAAGCAAATAGCTATTATAGGTGCAGGTGGAGTAGGTAAAGAAGTCGCGTTGCTTATTGAGGAAATAAATAATATTAAACCAACATGGGATTTAATTGGATTTATAGACGATAATGAAGAGTTACATGGTAAATACATTAATGGAATAAAAATATTGGGTGGGATTGACTATTTAAGTAATAATGTCGACAAGATATTTGTTGTATGTGCTATTGCTGATTATAAAATTAAAAAAAGTATTATATCTAAATTAGAAAATTATAATGTGGAATATGCAAATATAATACATCCATCGGTTTATATATCAAAAACTAATCTAATTGGAAAAGATGTTATAATATATCCCGGATGTATATTAACAACCAATATCAAAATAGGTAATCATGTGATTATAAGTCCAAAGTGTGGAATTGGACATGAAGCTTATATTGATGATTATGTATCATTATTGTGGGATGTAAATGTGGCAGGAAATGTTAAGATAAATGAAGGTTGTTTAATAGGTTCAAATGCCACGATAATACAAAATAAAGAAATTGGTAAAGGTACGATTATTGGAGCAGGTGCAGTGGTGGTCGATAATATACCATCTTATTGTACTGCCGTAGGAGTACCGGCTAAGCCAATTAAATTTCACGAGGGGGCTAAATAAATGAATGTACCTTTAGCGAGGCCAGATATCACGCAGAGGGAGATAGATGCAGTAGTTGAGGTTTTGAAATCTGATATACTAAGCATAGGACCTAAAATTGTAGAATTCGAGGAGAAAGTAGCCAAGTATGTAGGTAAAAAGTATGCAATTGCAGTTAATAGTGGCACAAGCGCATTGCACTTGATAGTGAGGTCGTTAGGTATTAAAGATGGGGATGAAGTTATAACAACGCCATTTACTTTTGTGGCTACAGTAAACTGCTTTTTGTATGAAAGGGCAAAGCCTGTATTTGTTGATATAGATCCTGATACGCTTAATATGGATATTGATAAAATCGAAGAAAAAATTACAGAAAGAACAAAGGCGATAATGGCTGTTGATGTTTTTGGCCAACCGATGGATATGGTGAAGATAAATGAGATAGCAAAAAAATACAATTTAAAGGTTATCGAAGATTCGTGTGAAGCACTGGGATCGGAGTACAATGGGATTAAGGCTGGGACATTATGTGATGCAGGTGCTTTTGCTTTTTATCCTAATAAACAAATAACAACAGCCGAAGGCGGTGTGATTGTTACTGATGATGAAGATATTGCACAATTAAGCAGAAGTATGAGGAGTCAAGGTAGACCGATTACAGGTTTATGGCTTGAACATGAAAGGCTTGGATTTAATTACCGTTTTAGTGAATTAAATGCTGCGCTGGGTATTGTTCAAATGGATAGGATAGAGGAAATAATTGAAAAAAGAGCCAGAGTGGCCGAAAAATATAACGAAAGGTTAAAAAATCTAGATGGAGTTAAAATCCCTTACATAGCTCCACAAGTTAATAAAATGAGCTGGTTTATTTATGTTATAAGATTAGACAAAAATATAGATAGAAATAAGGTGATGCAACATTTGATAAATAATGGAATAGGTTGTAGACCTTATTTTACTCCTGTTCACTTGCAGCCGTATATAAAAGAAATGACGGGCTATAAAGAAGGAGATTTCCCAGTAACGGAATCAGTGGCAAACTCAACAATTGCACTTCCGTTTTTTAATAAAATAACAGATGAGCAGATAGATTATGTGGTGGAGAAGTTAAGAGAGGCTATAAATCTCTTTGGTAGATAATAGGGAGATGTTTATATGTGGAAAAATAAGAGAAAAGTTTCACTGTTAATAATAGATACGTTATTATTGAATATAGCGTACTTTTTCTCTTTTTATTTACGATTTGATTACAATATTCCATACCAATATTTCATCCTATATAAAAAGTCCTTTTATTTGGTTACTCTCATTAGTATTATTACATTTATATTTTTTAAGCAATATAATAAGATATGGAGATATGCAAATTTAAGGGATATCATGGATTTGATGGTAGTTACGACTATAAGCAGCGGCATGTCATCATTGGCATTATTTTTGCTGGAGATACATTTGCCTCGCTCTATTTATCCGTTATATTGGTTTTTAAGTATTATATTGATAACTAGTAGTCGTATTTTATATGGAAATTACATGAATTATAACAATAATGCGCTAAAAAATGTTGCACACAAGAAAGTCTTGATTATTGGTGCTGGAAGTGCAGGTCGAATGCTCATAAGGGAGTTAAAAAACCACCCTGAAATCGGTTTGAAACCGATAGCAATACTTGATGACGATAAATCTAAATTGTATAGAAGCATTGATGGGGTACCCGTTATGGGCAAAATTGATGACATACAGGATATTGTTAATGAAAAGGAAATTAGCGAGGTTATATTTGCTATTCCTTCTGCTCCGAAATCTTTATTAAAAAAAGTTATTGAAAAGTGTAGCGAAATACATATAAAAGTTAAAACATTACCTGGGATATATGAACTGGTAGACGGAACTGTATCGGTGAATAATATAAGGGATGTGGACATAAACGATTTATTGAGGCGAGAACCAGTTAAGGTAAATTTAGATGAGATGAGTAGTTACATCAAAGGTAAAAAAGTAATGATTACAGGTGGGGGAGGCTCTATTGGATCCGAACTTTGCAGACAGGTAGCGAGGTTTTCACCATCACATTTGATTATTTTAGATATATATGAAAATAATATGTACGACGTACAACAGGAATTAAAAAGAAAATATCCAGACCTTAATATGAGCTGTATTATAGCGAGCATCAGAGATGAAAGAAGGATTAGCAATATCTTTAAAAAGTACAGACCTGATATAGTTTTTCATGCTGCTGCTCATAAACACGTCCCTCTTATGGAAGATAACCCTCAAGAAGCGATAAAAAACAATGTCTACGGTACGCTTAATCTTGTAAAATACGCTGATTTACATAATGTGAAGAAGTTTGTGATGATATCCACAGACAAGGCTGTAAATCCTACGAGCATCATGGGAGCGACAAAGAGAATATGTGAAATGATAATTCAGTCCTTTGACAAGAAAAGCAATACAGAATTTGTGGCGGTGAGATTTGGCAACGTATTGGGCAGTAATGGCAGTGTAATACCCTTGTTTAAAAAGCAGATAGCCGAAGGTGGGCCGGTGACTGTAACTCATGAAGAAGTTAAAAGGTACTTTATGACAATACCCGAGGCTGTACAACTGGTAATCCAGGCGGGTGCTCTTGCCAAAGGTGGAGAGATATTTGTGCTGGATATGGGTGAACCGGTCAAAATAATAGATCTAGCCAGGGATTTAATACGCTTGTCAGGTTTTGAACCCGATGTGGATATTCCCATAGTAATAACAGGCTTAAGGCCGGGAGAAAAGTTATTTGAAGAACTGCTTTTATCGGAAGATAAGTATGCTTCCACAAAGCACGATAAAATTTTTATTGAAAAACCAATTTTTGATGATTACGATGGGTTGATGCTTTTATTAGAGAAATATAGGGCTACGATAGATGATATGAGTATAGATGAGGTTAAAGCTTTTATAAAAAAACTTGTACCTGAATATAACCCGTTGCATGTTGAAGTTAGGGAAGAGATCGCAGCAACGGAAGATATAGTTGACAATTTAACAAATAATGTATGAAAATTATGGAAAGATTTAGTTTGTATAAACTTAATGTATTAAAGCAAGTATTACAAGCCAAAGCAAACCACTTAATAATAGGCCGTTGATCAAACCAACAAAAAATTTATTGTCCTGCATGTTATCGCTCCTAATTCTGTAAAATTAATATATATTATAACCATTTTAAATATAGATATACACGGAAGACAAAAAAGGTTATATTCCAGAGACGAGATTAAGAATATAAAGAATATGAATAATATTAATCTGGTTGTGAGGAATGTTTATTATGAAAAAATATTTTAGAGATCCAATCTATAATTTCATAATAATAGATGATAAGTGGATTTTAGATTTGATAAACAGTAAAGAATTTCAGAGATTACGACAAATTAGGCAACTTGGTACATCGGAAGTTACATATTATGGCGCAAACCATACCAGATTTTCACATTCTATAGGTACTATGTATTTAATGGACAGAGCACTATCTCAATTAAAAAATGTAATTAATATAGATGACGAAATGAGGAAGATAGGATTAGCTGCAGCCTTATTACATGATATCGGACATGGACCATTTTCCCATGTATTTGAAAAAATAATAGGCACAAAACATGAACAATGGACAATTAACATTATTCTTGGCGATACTGAGGTAAATAGGATTTTAAGAGGTATTGATGAAACCTTTCCCCAAAAAGTTGCTAACGTGATTAAGAAAGAGTATGAACATAAGTATCTGAGTTATTTGTTATCAAGTCAACTCGATGTAGATAGAATGGATTATTTACTAAGAGATAGCTATTATGTAGGTGTAAAATATGGGCTATTTGATGTAGATATGCTTATAAAGTCTTTGTTGGTAAACAATGATAATATAGTTGTGGATTATAAAGGATTATATGCTGTGGAGCAATATGTATATGCCAGGCATTATATGTATTGGCAAGTATACTATCACAAAACTACTAGAGGATATGAATTGTTGCTTCAAAATATTTTGAAGAGAGCGAAATACTTATATGAACAGAATTCCTTGGATATAAAAATAGATGTATTGACTCCTATATTTAAGAATGAGAATATAGACGTAAAAGACTATATACGTTTAAATGACAGTGTAATTTTATATGCGGTTCTACTGTGGAAGGATTCAACTGATAAGATATTAAGTGATTTATGCTGCAAATATTTGTATAGGGATTTATATAAAGCCTATGAATTAAAACAAAGTGTACCTATAAGCTTAGATGAAATAAAGGAAAAACTGAATAGTCAAGGAATGGATGATGAATATTATCTCGTTCTTGATAGACCTAGTAATGTGACATATGATTATTATGTCGAAGGTGAAGAAGGGGAAAAACCACCGATTTTAATTAACAACAAAGGTAAAATCAAATCTATTACTAGATTTTCTGACTCGATAAGAGCTATATCTGGGAACCAGGGAATTAAGTACTATTTATATTTTCCAAGAAATAATTATGAAGGTATCAATATATGTGATGATATAATAAAGTATCTAGATAAATATTTGGAGGGATTGGAGTGAACGGTATATTAAATGATTATTCCAATATTATTGAACTATTGCGTATTGCCGGAGAGATAGATGGACGTAAAAAATTGCAAAAAATAGTATACATATTAAAAAGTTTAGGAGCAAATTTTATGGAGGACTTTTATTTTCATTATTATGGTCCGTATTCAGATACTTTAACAGTTGAACTTGAAGAGCTCAAACTAATGAATATAATTGAAGAAAAAAAAGATGATAGTGGGCTATTTCCTAAGTATACTTATAGATTAAAAATTAAAAATGATGTTATAAGGGATAACCTAAAAGATTATAGTAATTTAATTAATATTCTTAATGGCCAAAATGCTAGGTTTTTAGAACTAGTGGCCACAGTTATATACTTCAAACAAGAGGGGTATTCTCGGAAGGAAATTAATAACAAGGTAAAAATAGTAAAGTCAGAGAGAAAATATACTGATGAGGAAATAGATTCTGCATTTGACTTTTTAGAAAAAATACGTGAGGATTATGGGTTTGATATTATATAATACAAGCCGGTTATCTATCACAGTACTTATTTTTTTGACGAAATATGTCGAAATATTTAAAAATCTGGAGTCATCTCTTCCGCGCGAAGAACAATTAGGCAATTAGTTCTATCTTAATTTATAACTGATTACCATGCTAGAGAAAATTAAAATAACAAAGAGATATATCAGTTATAGCCATCATAGATATAAGATTCAATAGGAGATCTTATTAAGGATGCCGTTAAAAGTGAAAAGGATTATGTTTTGGATATTAAGGGAATAGATAAGATATATAGTAGGTATTTGAAATAGATTTTGGGGGATTATAAAAATTATGAATTATGATCTATTAAAAGAAATTAATGGATATGTGGGTGAGAATTTACCGTCACTAAAAGGAAAGAAGCTAGCAATTTATAATGGCGATTTAGAGATAAAAGACAAGGATAAAACTACATTATATACATTAAATAATGGAAGTGTTTATTTATCATTATTACCTAAGCCTAAAATGCATTTTAAAGGAAATGTCGTGAAAGGTGAATTAGATCTAGGTTTGGATTCACAAGAGTTATACTTGTATTTACCAGATTTCAATCCTGCTAAAATTTTAATAACAAACTTCAAATTTTCATCCGATAGTGGTTTATCGCTAAGTGGTATAATTACAAATACCATTGAAAAGCCTGAACGAGAAATTGATAGATTATATTTTTATATATTGAATTTTGATGATACATTGGGCAGAATAGTCTTAAATTATGATATGTGGAAAATAACTATTGATAAAAAAACAGATTATAAATCCATATTTGATTGGCTAAAAAATACAGGTTTGTATGAGGTAACCCATGTAGGGGTGATTGAACGTACTGATAAACAGCTATTCAAGCCACAGGATGTTGATTTTTTGTTTTATGCGTTGTTCTGGTTACTTTCATTTGCTAGGGGCAGATATGTAGGTTTGGATGTTATGTTGGGTTTCAGAGATGGATCATGTGTATGGAAAAAAATCCAGGATTGTAGGGTTTCAAATTGGAAAAGAGGAAAAATTACTTGGTTTTCAAGACAACATCCAGAGATGCTGGAAAAAATATTTCCATTATTTATGGATAAACTAAAAAATCCTCTATGGGAAGAATCTTTAATAATGGCATTAGAATGGTATATAGAAAGCTTAGAAGCTGATTTAATGGAAGAAACGTTTATATGGGTTAGCACTGCTCTGGAATTAATATCATGGGTAAGATTTACTCAAGAAGAACTTATAATATCAAAGGATAAATATGATAAGTTATATGAATCGGATAAAATTCGCTTATTATTGCATGATTTTGAAATACCATTTAAGATCCCCTTTAGTATTAGTCCCGGATATGAAGATGGGCCGCATTTGTTTACGGAGATCAGAAATAGTATTGTTCATCCGGTAAAAAAAGAAAAAGTCAAAGCTTTATCTTTTGAAGATAGGTGGAAAGCCCATGAATTAGGGTTATGGTATTTAGAATTAACAATATTACGTTTATTAGGGTACGATGGTGATTATGTAAACAGACTCAAGTCAATTGATCATGGTTTATGGGAAGGAAGCGTTGAAAAAGTGCCGTGGAGCAGGGAAGAGGGTGCAATGCATGTACATCGGTAAATATGAAAGCTAAGCAATTTGTGATTTTTATAGGACCTGTTTTTGGTTCATATAGGCTATATAGCTGCATTTTTGCCTAAGTTTAGTTATCATTCGCCCTGTAGAAAAATTTCTAAGGTAGATGAAAATTTGAAGCTAAATTTTAATATATACAAATTCAGGACCATGTATAAAGATGCGGAAAAAATGACGGGCCCGGTACTGGCTACAGATGACGATCCTCGCATAACAAAGGTTGGTAAAATCTTGAGAGCAGCGCGGTTGGATGAACTGCCCCAGCTTTTTAATGTTTTAAAGGGCGAGATGAGTTTTGTGGGTCCCCGACCGGAAAGACCATTTTTTGTTGCCCAATTTGAGAAGCAATATCCGACTTATACTTACAGGCATAACGTTAAAGCGGGCATAACAGGACTGGCCCAGGTACTGGGTAAATATACCACAGACTTTGATGATAAGTTGAGATTTGACCTTATGTACATAACCAATTACTCTATATGGTTGGATATAAAGATAATACTGCTGACGATAAAAACAGCTTTGATGAAGGAGGCTTCATCAGGCGTAAAGGATGATATGACATTAAATCAGCTTTTGGAATCGTTGAATTATAACGTCTATCGAGAAGTAGGGGTTACTAAACTGGATAAATGATAATGGCAAAATATCTGGAAGTTTACATTGCGGTGACTAGGTTTTAAGAGTTGGATAATTGAACAATACATATGCGAAAGGTGATGAAATGAAGGTATTAGTGACAGGTGGAGCGGGTTTTATAGGTAGCAACTTTATTAAATACATGTTAAAAAAACATAGCGATTATTAATGCACTGCACGATAGGGAATTGCCGGTATACGGAGACGGGTTAAATATAAGGGATTGGCTGTACGTAGAATATCATTGCAGGGCCATAGATATGGTGCTGCATGATGGAAAAATAGGTGAGGTTTACAATATAGGCGGCAACAATGAGAAAAGGAATATCGAAATAGTAAAGCTTATATTAAAAGAACTAGGCAAACCTGAATCATTGATAAGGTACGTAAAAGACAGGCCTGGACACGACAGGAGGTATGCTATAGATTCCTCGAAGATTCAGAAAGAGCTGGGCTGGAAGCCTATTTACAGTTTTGAAGATGGCATGAGAAAGACTATACAATGGTATTTAAAGAATAAAGAATGGTGGGAAAAGTTGATATAGTAAATACATCGTCATTATTATGACACTTAAGTGAATTTTATGCTATAATTGTAATAGAAGAAAAATTTGTAAAGTTGGCAATTGATATTACAAACTTTACAATAATCAATTCAAAAGAGGGTGATGCGTATGATAACAGGTGTTATCATGGCAGGGGGCAAAGGCGAGAGGTTTTGGCCCAAAAGCAGGATAAAGATGCCCAAGCAGTTTTTAAAGCTGTACGGCGACAGGACGATGATACAGCAGACGGTGGACAGGCTTAAAAAGGTTATGCCCATCAAGAATATATTTGTGGTGACAAACATTGACTACGCCGAGATCATAAGCGATCAGATACCGGATTTGCCCACGGGCAACATACTTATAGAACCTATGGGTAAAAACACAGCCGCGTGTATAGGCCTTGCAGCCCTTCACACCCAAAGACTTGGTGAAGATTCTATCATGGTGGTTGTTCCTTCTGATCACGTGATAAAAGACGAAGAAACGTACATAAGTGTGCTAAAATCGGCTATAGAGAAGGCGAAAGCAGGGGACAACCTGGTTACGATAGGCATAAAGCCATCACATCCTGAAACGGGTTACGGATATATAAAGTTTAGAAAGCTGACCAAAGAGATAATAAATAAAAATCCGGTTCATAAGGTAGAGCAATTTGTAGAAAAGCCTGATTACGACACAGCGGTAAGATACGTGGAAAGCGGAAATTACCTCTGGAATAGCGGTATGTTCATATGGAAAACATCGGCTATATTGAATGCCATATACAGATACATGCCGGAATTAAATAAGGCACTGAACACCATAAGGGAATATTTTGATACGGATAAAATAGAACAGGTATTATACGAAGAGTATTCAAAGCTTGAGAGCATATCCATAGATTATGGCGTGATGGAGAAGGCTCAAAATGTCTATGTGGTGCCTGGCGATTTTGGCTGGGACGATGTCGGAAGCTGGACATCTATAGAGAGGCTTTACGAAAAAGACGAAAACGGCAACGTCATAAGAGGCAATGTGGTGAGCGTAGATACAAAGAAGTGTATCATAACAGGCAGTGAGAAGCTCATTGCTACATTGGGTATAGAAGATGTCATAATCGTTGATACGGAAGATGCTTTGTTGATATGTTCAAAGGATAAAGCCCAGGATGTAAAGGAGGTATTGAAGGAGCTTAAAAAGAGAAAAGCTGAGTATTTATGAAATATTTTTTTGACGAAATATGTCGGAATATTTTGTAAACGACAGATGAATAATATGTGAGTTTTAATTTAGGGATGAGGTAGATGAACAACTTTGCCGAAGAATTGACATACTGGTATCTTCGATTTAATGGATTTTTCTTATTGCAAAACTTTGTTTTACATAATTTAGAAGAAGAGGAGCAAAGAGGTACTGCAGATTCTGACTTGTTGGCAATTAGATTTTCTGGTGTTTATGAAAAAATTGGTGGACAAAACCAAGATTGGGATAAAGAGAAATTTTTTGATTGGGGTATAGATATTGATAAATGGAACTTAGCTTTTATCATTGAGGTGAAGTCAGGGAGGACACGTAAAAGCGAATTAGAAAAAGCTTTTTCTTCTAAAAGGCTTGAAAGTGCACTTTATCGTTTTGGGATCTTCCCTAAAAGAAAAGTTTGTTGTATGATTAAAAAACTTGAAAGTGAAAAATATGCAGAGTTTCATCCGTGGATTGTAGCTAAGTTAGCGGTGACAGAGAAATTGGTTGATGGTCTTTGGTTAAATTTAACTCTTAGCGAAATAGATGAATTTATACAGAAACGAATCCAATCTTATTCTGATGATAAGTACCCAGATCGAATATATTTTACAAGTGTTCTTATGCAATATTTAATTTGGAAATATACTAGAAATTAAATGTTGTTTAGTAAAGTTTCTTTGTATGTAACTTTTCCATTAGAGAATTTTAAAAAGGGAGAAATTTGCTATGGAATTAAAGTTAACTACTCTTACTCCTTTATGGACCGGTGGAGTTCATCCTGGTGAGATGGACCATATTCAGGAAGCTGGAATTATTGGCAGTATGCGTTGGTGGTTTGAGGTTTTTGTTCGTGGTGTAGGTGGAAAAGTTTGCAATCTAACTGAACGTGATAAATGTAGTTTTAGTGACAAAGACTATTACGATTCCACTGCTGTAACTTTGCACCAGAGGTTGCGGGATGCTGGCTTGTGCGATGTTTGTCAAGTATTTGGAGCGACTAAATGGGGAAGAAGGTTTAGATTAGAAATTATTGAAGATGATGTTATTTCTGTTGATAACAATAATCTTGTGCGAAAAATTAAGCTTTACGAGAGAGCTTATACAAGTAATAATGGAAAGAAAAAGATTCCTACGTGGTGGCTGTGGTCAAAAAGCGCTGTAGAGGATCAAAAGCCGAGAATTGGCAATTTTAGAATTCAGATAAAAAGCCTGTACCCTGATTTTGATCCATATATTATTACAGGGTTGATTCGCTTTATGAGTGAATGGACAGCAATTGGAGCCAGACCTCAGTTAGGCTTCGGTGTGGTAAAAATAGATGACGCGTATAAAATCGATACCGCGCCTTTATACAACTGGCTTAGGACAGTCAAAGGCAATTGCCAGTATTCGGGGGTACCTTCTTTAAAGAACATTTTTCTCGCTCGTGTCCGAGTACCTAATGCTACATTCAAAACACCTTTTCTTATAAAATATGATTTGCGCAGATTATTCGCTAATGATGAAGATGTACGACACTTTATTATGGGTACGGTGGAAGGTGATCGCATTGGTGCAAAGATTAAGATGTCAATGCCTTACAATGACGGCATATTACGCATATGGGGATGGGTACCAGAGGAAGCTAGTGTGTACAACAATGAGTGGGATAGAAATAAGGTTTTAGACGCTATATATAACTATTTATATAAGCATTATAATTTATTAGAATGGCGCGAAATGAATTCCAGCCGTGATACTTTAACACCCTTAAATAACGATTCTTTGTATTTTATACGAGGCTTATTGGGATTGGGGGACGATATAAGTGAGTTATGAGTATCATGCTTTTTGTATGGAAAATCTCAAAACGGTTCTAGACGAATTGGAGCAAGCTTCTAGGGATTATGGGCAAGCAGCGAAAAAGCAAAGATACGAAGAATCACAGAGACAAGCTAAATATGATATGATAGAGAAAATGAAACAAAGCAATAAATCTATTCATCTTAGTTATATGTGGTTTTTGGCAAAAAAAGAATTTGCAGATAGTATAGACAATAACAAAGAATCCAGAATATTTTCAACGGTACTTAATGATATGCGCAGTGTGTGGCAACAAGATTTATCAGGTAGTTTGTTTCCGGATGCTTTTCATTTTATACCTGATGAGCGTTCATTAACATTTTTACCGTATTTGAGTTTCATATTAAGTGTTCCATTTGTTCTTCGCAAGCCCTATATCAGCAGAGATGACAATTATTTTTACATTATCGACAACCCAGTAAAAAAGGAGTGGGTCTTTAAATCACCTTATGTGGCACCCAGCCAGTGGAAAGGTGCACTGCGATCGGCTATGATGCGAAAAATTGTGGAAGAGCTACATCGAGTGGGTGATGAAGATGCTTTCATGAAAAAACGACTTCAGCTTTATCGCCTTTTTGGCAATGAGAAAGATGGTACAGAAGATTACTTAAACAAAATGCTTGCGCTCAAACGAATTGGACCTTCGCCCGAAAATACAGATAAAAAACAACAGGAAGAGTGGTTTAAGCTTTTTAACAATGAAATACAAAGGGTTCAAAACGAATTCAATACAATTCTTCGAAAAAACAGGTACCAAGCTAGCGATATTGAAGGTTTCCAGGGACGCCTATATTTTTACCCTACTTTCTTTAATGAGATTGGGATAGAGGTAATAAATCCCCATGATAGAAAAAGTGGTGCGGGTTCTCAGCCAATTTACTTTGAATGTGTCCCTGCTGGAGGGAAGGGTATATTTTCGTTAATTTATACGCCTTTGAGTTTTTGTTTACTAAATGATGCTGAACATTTTCAAGAAGTTGCAAAAGACCTGGAAATTTTGGCACAAGGTATATATGCTATGTTAACCACTTTTGGCTTTGGTGCAAAGACGACAAACGGTTATGGGGTGATAGAGGAGATCCTTGAAAGTCCAGGTATGTTAGCTATCAAGTTGCCATGGCAAAATGAACTTTGTGAAACTTTCGATAGTTTAGTGCAGCTTCAAGTTATAGTGAAAGAAATTGCGGAAACTTTACGAAAGGAGGGACAGCATGAGTGAGTTTGATATATTAGTAAGGTATCGAGATGATGTTTTACGGGCGGAAATCGCTGGGTGGTTACACAATATAGGCAAGCTGGACCCTAACTTTCTTGTTCAAAGGACTAGAGAACATTCAGAAGAAGTTGATTTATATATTATACCTGTACCGGCTTCATTTGAAAGGTATACCAGATTCTCTGGACGATATTTATTTAAAAAGTTTGCTAAGCCTTCGATACTACAAAGTGGTTTTTCATGGGACGATACTAAAGGGCCTCTTTATTTTCAAGACATTGAGAAACGCAGAAAAGTATATGAGATAGAAAATGAAATTAAGGAACTTCAAAGCAAGTTGAGAGGGAATTATCCTAATAAGGACAAAATAGGACAGCGGCTACAGCAGAAAACTAACGAAGTTAAAAAAATAGTGCAAGAGTTACTGGATGATGAAAGAAAAATTTGGAAAAATTATGAACAAAGGATTGAAAACTTAAAATTTGCTTCCAATATATTGGGTAATTGGCCTTTGGGGTCGTTGCTTACATTGTTTTGGGATGATTGGTTTGACAAGCAATGGAAAAACAACTATAAACCAGGGTCTGATGATGATCCTGACTACCACAGGAAGCCGAAACAAGGTATTATCCTTCAACGGGGTTTTTCAATGGACTTTCCATTATTGCTTATACTTGCTCACGGCGAAATATCGGGTCAAGAAAAAAAAGGATTTGACTTAAATGAATGTTATGTCAAAATAGATTTTGAAGGCTCAGCTGAGGGAAATAGAAAAAACAAAGAAGACGAAAATGACAAAAAAGATGAAGAAGATGGAAATAAAGAAGATAAAGTAAAAATATCTGTCGATAAACTAATGATAAGTACGGCGTTTGGATATGAAAGAAACGAAAACCTTAATTGGAAAGATTGGCCTCAAGAAAGAAAAAAAATAATTGATACCACCTTTTCAATTTGGGATAATCCTCTACAAAAATGGGATGATTTCTTAAGTGAATTAAAATGCCTTCAAAATGCTCTAGGTGAAACTCGAAGACCCGTAAACGAAATTACACTTTGGGATTATTCCCAGGCGATTGCCGCACTTTTTAAAACGTCTGTGGTGCAAGCAATTTTAAATGGTAAAATTCCTACTCCTTTCGACATGCGATGGCGTTTAGTTTCAATTCGCCTTAATGCGTTTGACTTTCTTTTTGAGGTTAATCAGTTGTCTGATCTATTGGCAAGACAAAACATCTTACAAAGCTTTTGGAAAGCTATCCGGTTTGCTTTTGAGATAGACATTCCTATAGGTTCTGTTGTTTATCGTGATGAACATGGTTTGGTATTTGTAATCCCTGGATTGCTTGGTGAAGATGAAGGTGAAATTCACCAGTTCATTGAGGCTCAAATAATTAAAGAAATAAAAAAACAAGAAAATAACCTTCTTGGGATATCGCATTTACGCCCTGTTGTAAGCATTGGAAAACCGAAGCGAGGCAAGAAACTTCTTTTGGGCAACATATTAAAAGATGCTCAATTGACCAATGTATACGATCCAGATGTAGTACAGCAATATTGGTCAAATTACCAGAATCAAGAGCGCTGCTATGTTTGTGGCCTTCGACCTGTTGGTTATATGGAGGATGGTTTACCTTCCTATGTTACGGCGGAAAAAGCAAGAGAACGTAACATGTGTGGAATTTGCTTGGCTCAGCGGGGGCGTAGGTCGGAAGAATGGGCGACGAAAGGAAAATTTAAAGAAACCATTTGGATTGACGAAGTTGCTGACAATAACGGACGAGTGGCGCTCGTTGTAGGTAAATTTGCCCTGGACAACTGGTTAAACGGTACTTTAATACGATCACTAGCGATTGGTAAAAACAATGAAAAAAGTGATAAATATTTAGCTAAACCTCCAACTTTTGCTCGAATTCAACGAGTATGGCGTACAACTGATGAATTCTGGAGTGAAATAAAAGAAAAAGTTTTAGACGATTTGAGAGATGATCGTCGCCGTATTCGCCTCTATCTTGAACGACAGCCAGATCTGGGGGCTTATCATGCGTATGAGCTCGATTTAGGCAAGACAACCATGAGTGTTGTTTGGATTCCCAAAAAAAATGTACAAGGAAGAACAGATGGCGGTTATCTTATTAGTATAGAAAATCTTTGCTATGTTGCCAAACGGTTATCTGAAAATGGAAAGAAGGAAGAAAAAGATATTTATAAAGATCCGGCGTCAGCGGCTATTTTTGTAGAAGACTTTATACAAGAGAAATTTGTCAAAAACATGCATGAACCAGTCCTGACAAATCCGGAAGGTTCAAAAAGAGAAAGCCTGCACAATTTTCTTGCTGGTAATCGTATTGTAGATACTGATCATCAAGAAGTTGCTTATTCTACGGCTATACCGATTTTTACTGACCCCCAAATATTTATGGCACTAGTACCTGCTGAGAGAGCTCTAGAAGTTGTGAGAGAGATAAAAATTAAGTATGAACGAGAAATGGGTAAGGTGCGCAATCGACTGCCATTGTATCTAGGAGTAGTTTTCGCTCACCGACGTACACCGCTGCGAGCCATTTTGGATGCTGGAAGGCAAATGTTAAAACAAAAACCTTTTACAAGTTGCGAAACTTGGACTGTAAAATCGGTTTTCAAAGGAGAATTGCCATCTAAGAAAATTGATTTGGAAAAAGAAAGTAAACAGTTTAATTGTGCTTTAGCTGTTGAGTTAGAGCAGAATGGACGTTCTTTTATCTGGTATGTACCTTTGATGATGGGTGATGGTGAAACGAAGGATGTATGGTACCCTTACGTTTTCTGGAAAGAAGATGCAAGTGGAAATACAGATCCCTTAAAAGTCGGTCGTAAAAGGGTTTTTGAAGGACCTTGTCCAAGTTATATAAATTCAGAGAAATGCTGGTTGGTGCATGCAAAGGACTTGCAAAAGGGAGACAAAATTTATTTTACTCCAGCGACCTTTGATTTTGAGTGGTTAGATACCAATGCTAGGCGTTTTGATATTGCTTACGATATTTTAGGTAAGCGCTGTGGAAGATTAAGCCGACCGTATTTTCTAGACGATTTCGATCGATTGGAGAGACTTTGGGATTTAATTAAAAAGTTATCCATTTCTCAACTTCGCCAGTTGATTCGTGCTATTGAAAATACCCGAGAAGCTTGGTATGGATATCAACCTGAACGATCTTTATCGGATAATGTGTTCCGACAATTTGTTGCTGATATGTTGGCTGGAGCGTATTGGCCTAAAAGCTTTCAATGGAATGATGTTCCATCCAAGGAACAAAAGGAACTTATTGAAGCTGCAGTGCGCGGCGAACTGGCTGATTGGTTTGAACTACATATGGAAATTTTGAGAGAATATTAAGGAGGGAAACTGATGAGTGAATTTAAGAAACAGCATTATCTTCTTGTAACTTTGGATCCTGTTCATATTGGTACAGGCGGTTATCGTTTGGGTCGCGTTGATCTCAGCATCGTTCGAGAACCGGGAACGAGAATTCCCAAAATACCTGGTACAAGCATTCATGGGGCTATTCGCTCTTATGCTGCTTATTTATATGAAAACCCGGCTGCAGCAGGACAAAGCCAGGACAATGTAGAAAAGCCTGATAAAGACCCTATTTGCTACACTTTTGGCTATATCAAAAAGACAGAACAGGGAGAAGTAAAAGCTTACTCTGGCGTGGTAAACGTGTTTGATGCTCAAGTAGTTCTTTTTCCAGTGTATTCAACGGTGGGGCCTGTTTGGGTGAGCACTAAAATGCGTTTAGAAGAAGCTGGATTTACTATTAATAATATATCAAATGCGGAACATCCAGATAGAGTTTTTTTAACCTGGAGCAGGACTGAACCTATTAATCTTGGCTGGTTAATGGTAGGGGTCGAGGGTAGCATAAGTGTGACCGCACCCCCAAATTGGGAAAAAGATAAATATTGGACAAATATCAAAGATCGAATAGTTGTAGTATCAGATTATCTTTTCAGCCATATTGTAAACAGCAATCTTGAGGTTCGCACCTCGGTGAGCATTAACCCTGAAACTGGTGCAGCGGAGGAGAAAGCTCTTTTTACATATGAAGCTATTCCACGTTCCACTTTTTTAACAATGGATATAGTTTTAGACGATTATAGAGCTGGTTCAACTGATTCAAAAGACTGGCCATTTCCTGTGAAACAAACTGCAAAAAATAATTCCCTGCCTGGGGGTACATGGAAAGGACCTTTAGATGTAGTTAAAGCGGGGTTACAGATGATGAAATTGTTAGGTGTTGGTGGCATGGGTACTCGTGGATTTGGACGTGTATCTATGGTTGGTGAGCCAGTGGAAGAGTAACTCTTCATTGGGAGGGAGTAAGATGATTAATTATACTGAGTGCAATCTTGATTGGTTAGCAGCTCAACATGCGCAAAAAATTATTAGTCGTACAAATCCTAGTGAGATTGAAAACACAGTGACAAAAGCTCTAGGTGTGCTTCAGGAAAATGGAGTATATGCCTGTATTCTCTATTTACTGGCAAAGGAAAAAGGAAACGGCATTAAGGTTGTCGAGGAAATGCTCAACTTATTAGAGGAACTACCTTTTGGTTTGGGTAGGCCCTCTTCATTAGAGCCGACGGCAGTTTTAAAATTTATTAGCGATAAGGTGACAAAAGAGCTTGAGAGGCAGTTGTTAGCAAAAGAGTTGTTGGAGCAAATGCTAATTTATGCACGATATATTGCTAAAGCTCACAATGGCCAAGGTAGTGATAACAACCAAGCGGGTGAACACGAATGAAATGGGAAGTCTATCGTGTGATTTTTCGCGTGCGTTCTCCTTTGCATATTGGTTTTAATAAAGTAGGAAATCTACAGCGCACTCGCCATTATGTGACGGGTAGGGTGATGTGGGGAGCTTTAACCGCGCGCCTTACTCGGATGAAATTTTTAGGTAAAGGCCCTGTTGTTAGTTCCGAGGAGTATCAATGTATTGGTAGAGACTTAGATGAAAATATTGCATTTACTTATTTTTATCCGGCAATAAGGCGAAACAGTGACTATCAGATACTTTGGCCGTGGGAAAACGAAGATGATTTTCGACGACGTTTACTGGGTAGTTATGTTAGCACTGCCTTAGATTATTCCCAGCAAGCTGCTGCAAATGAGGCATTGCATGAAATAGAATTTATTTCTCCGAATACCCAGGATACTGGCGAACCGATTTATCTTATGGGTTATATATTTGAAAAAAAGGATACTGAATTGGAATGGAAAAAAGCTTGTGAGTATATACAATTGGGAGGAGAGCGCGGTTACGGCTTTGGGAAACTGGAGTTAGCGGATATGACAAAAATTCAAACATCGGAAATTGAGTTATTTAATGGAGCTATTAAGTTTAAGAATTTTCAAGATCGGCCACTGATTCATCTTCATGTCGCTGATTCGCCACAGTCCTATGCGCGACTATTGGCGCATACAAAAGCTATTAATATGGAAAGAATCGAAGGAATAATTGAACCTTTAGTGGTACGTGAATGGCGATCAAATGCTAAACAATATAGATACGCAGGGCAATACGTTGATTTAATAGGTGTATGTTTTGCTCCAGGGAGCAAGATTTCCAAAAGTGCAGATTTTGCAATTGGGCGATTTGGTATCTGGTATCCGGCACTTGCGAAATCATAATTTAGCTGGAATATTTTGATACAGGTAAAATAGAACAGGTATTGTACGAAGAGTATTCAAAGCTTGAGAGCATATCCATAGATTATGGCGTGATGGAGAAGGCTCAAAATGTTTACGTGGTGCCTGGCGATTTTGGCTGGGACGACGTGGGAAGCTGGACATCCATAGAGAGGCTTTACGAAAAAGACGAAAACGGCAACGTCATAAAAGGCAATGTGGTGAGCGTAGATACAAAGAAGTGTATCATAACAGGCAGTGAGAAGCTCATCGCTACATTGGGTATAGAAGATGTCATAATCGTTGATACAGAAGATGCTTTGTTGATATGTTCAAAGGATAAAGCCCAGGATGTAAAGGAGGTATTGAAGGAGCTTAAAAAGAAAAAAGCGGAGTATTTATAATATATTTTTTTTGACGAAATATGTCGAAATATTTAAATAATTGAAGCTGGGGTAATTAAAATGAACAAGGAATATATAATAAATAAAGTTAGGCCGTTCTTAAATAATAAAGGGATGCTTACAGAAGAGAACTTTAATAAGTTATTTTCCAAGCTTACTTTACGGCAACAATATGAAGTAATTAATATTTTGATAGAAGAAAACATTGAAATAGATTATGAAAGCGAAGGGGAAATTGATCAAAAGAACGTTGAAGTGTATAAGGGTAATTTGTATGCAAAGAAAATAAAAAATCTTACTAATGAGCAATTATGTGCGATATATCAGCAGGGAAATAGATTAGCATTAGAAGCTCTTATTATTAGAAATGCTAATCTCGTAAGGAGTAGGGCATTTAAATATTTTAAAAAATATAACCATAGGCTTGACGAAGAAGATTTAGTTCAGTGTGGATTTATGGGGTTGATGAAGGCTGCAGAGCGTTTTGATTTTAAAAAAGAGGTCAAATTTGTAACTTATGCTACGTGGTGGATAGATCAATATATATTGAGAAATATAATAGAGTATGGATTCATTATTAGGATTCCTGTCCATTATTTTGAAAAAGTAAATAAAATAATGGGAATTTTATATCTATATCCAGATTATTCGAAAGATCAAATATTAGAGCTAGTGAAAAAAGATGGGATAGATAAAGATAAGTTTGAAGAAATTATTTTTATAGTGGAAAATATCTTATCTACTGCATCGCTTAACAGTTTTGTTGGAGAGGAAAAAGATACTGAATTAGGAGAACTTATTATCGATGAAAATAATCTTTCAGTTGAAGAAGAAGTTGAAAATAAAATATTAAAGGAAACTATTGATTGTGTTTTGGACACATTGACGGAAAGGGAAAAAGATATTCTTGGATTGAGATTCGGATTAAAGGATGGTATAGAGAGAACTTTAGAACAAATAGGCTTGAAATATGGTCTTACCAGGGAGAGAATAAGGCAATTAGAGGCTAAAGCTATTAAAAAATTGGGGAAGCCGGAAATATCGGCAAAATTGAAAGACTTTTTATGGGGATGATATCATTGATAGATATAAATAGTCATATAAGGAAAAGGATTCAGAGCTATCTATATAGGGATGTTAAAACTATTGTAGTATTAAAGGGCGTGAATATAGGTATTTACGATGAAGATTTTGTTATTGATATTGGTAAAATACTGGAGAATAAATTTGGTTATTTTTCTGAGATAGTACAAAGTGGTCGTAAGGTAATTACCTATGATGAATATATGTTACTGTATGATTTTGTGTTAGCCCAATACAACAAGATAGTAATTTTAGAAAACAATTTATTTATCAATTATTATCCATTGGAAGTTAAAATGTCTGACGATATGAAAAAATCATTGCTTGTTCATTACGATGAAGAAAAGATGTTGGATAATGAAATCAATGACGTAACTGATTTAACATCGGTATATGCAAATTTCAAGTGTATTAATGGTAGGTATTATGTAGTATACAATAATATAGTATCCCATGAGAAAGAATTTAAGATTCAGATGTTTGAAAATATTTCTGAAAACATTGAAAGAGAAATAGTTGAACCATCTAGTCTGTGTTACAAAATAATTGATGAAGAAGATTATATTTCGATGATAGATGATGTAATGAATAACATGCCTGATAAAATTTACATATTAGAAAAAAACACTGCCTTGAGTAAGGTATTAATAGAAAAAATTAAAATATTAAAGTACATCTTTAAAGATAGCATAGAAATAAAAATCGGTATAGTTAAGGAAGATAGAAGTGAAACCAATATAAGGAAGGAATTTTTAGACATCTTGAAAACTTACTGGGGGTATGATAGTTTTAGAAAAATAAAAGTGTATGATATCAGTCGACTGAACAATAAAGAAAAAGCAATTGAAGAAGTATCTCAGGGTGAGATTATCGCTAAGATAGTAGAACAAGTTGAAAAGTGTTATCATCAAGAAAATTATAGAGATGTCTTTGTGACAGCGCCCACAGGAGCAGGAAAGTCAGTTATGTTCCAAATTCCTGCGATTTATCTTACAAATGAATATGAACTTTTCACCATTGTCATATCCCCGTTAATTGGATTAATGAAGGACCAGGTTAATAACTTGGAAAATCTTAATTACAGTTATGCACGTACTATAAATTCAGATATTTCTCCTATTCAAAGACAAAAAATAATCAATGATATTGCGGATAAAAAATGCCATATTCTATATATATCGCCGGAATCGTTGCTTAGCAAAAGTGATTTAGAACAAATTATAGGAGATAGGACTTTAGGACTGTTGGTTGTTGATGAAGCCCATATTGTCACAACATGGGGGAAGCAATTTAGACCGGATTATTGGTATTTAGGGGATCATTTAAATAAGATTAAAAAAGCTCAGATCAAGAAAAAAGGCATGGGGTTTGTGATAGCGACATTTACGGCTACCGCTATCTATGGTGGTATTGAAAATATGTATGAAGAGACGGTACAAAGTCTTAAAATGGTAGATCCAATAACATATCTTGGCTTTGTAAAGAGAGACGATATTAAAATTAACGTTAAAAGGGTAGAAACAATTACCGGGAGAACAGAATACGAGTTAAACAAATTTGATCAATTATTTGACAAGATAGATTACGCGTTGATGTTTAATAAAAAAATGCTAATATATTTTCCCACTATAGCGTTAATTGAGAGATTTTGGGATTACTGTACAATGAAGAATATTATTAAATACATTTCAAAATATCATGGCAATTTGAGTGCATACGAAAAAGAGGAGAATTATCAAAAATTTAAAAATTCTGAAACACTCATTATGCTAGCAACTAAAGCGTTTGGCATGGGCATAGATATAAATGATATTGAAATTGTAGCGCATTTTGCACCTACAGGGAATGTATGTGATTATATACAAGAAATAGGTAGGGCTGCCAGAAGACCAGACCTTAATGGTGAGGCATATTACAGGTTTATGAAAAATGACTTTAAACATATTAATAGATTACATGGATTATCTATAGTAAAAGAATATCAATTAATAGAAGTAATTCGAAAAGTTCATGAGCTATACCAGGAGAACATAAAAAATGAAGGGAAATTTACGAAGAGGAGAAATGGAATGCTGGTGGATGCAGAAAGTTTCTCACATATTTTTGAAACACCTTTCTTTAATGAAGACGATGGCATAAACAAGGTCAAGACAGCCATGTTATTAATACAGAAGGATTTTGAAAGACGATTTGGATTTTCACCATTTTATACAAGGCCTATACCTATTTTTGAAATTGGATACTTTAAAATAGATCCGGTGACACAAAAAAATATTGTGAGCGAATATGGCGAGATAGTAGAAGAACTAGATCATTCTTTACACATTTGTTCTGTAAATTTGAAGAAAATTTGGGAACAAGATTTCAATGTAAAATATTCGTTTCCTAAATTTAAATATTTGCTTTATACGAAAGATAATGAATTAATGTTTGGATATAAAGAAGATATGAAACCTGCGCTTAGTGTTAACATCAAATTTCAAAATAATTATTTACAGCGATATGATGAGTGTATGAATGCGATAAAAACGATAATAAATAAATCTATAAGAGAAGAAAAGTTTTATGATATAGATGGAAAAGATGGGTTAGTAAAAGAGTTAATGAGCTTGATTTATGTAAATGAGTATAAAGCAAGGAGCATAATAGAAACAATAATTTCGGCTATGTCTGTATATCAAAGGGACTATAATAGGAATATTCATGGAAAAGTTTTAGCTGTTAAACCTTTGAAATCCGGCGATTATAAATATAAGTTTATGAATGGATCGTCTGGATTTTTTAGATGGATTGAAAATGGTTTTAATAATATATGTGACAATACGAAAGATGGGACGTTGTATTTGATAGATGAAGAAGGAGATATAGATTTTAAAGAAAAAATACTCATTTTAGGAGTATTAGAGACGTTTGGTGTATTGGTCTTTAAAGCATTGGGTGGAAGAAACAGTCAGATTTATATTTATGTGAACCAAACTAAAACCATGAGAGAAATAATAAACAAGCCGTGGAGCTATAAAAATAAATTACTAGAACTTATAAGTGAAAGACATAAAATGTCAGTAGAGATGTTAACTTATCTTTTTCAAGGTGGCTTTAGTAATGAAGAATTTTGGAGTCTCATAGAAGATTATTTTTTAGGTATCATACCTGATAAGGTAATAAAAGCTTATGAAAAAAGCACAGGTAAAAAGGTGAATTATTAGAAAGTATTGAGGAGGAAGCATTTATGGGTGTTGTTACAATTAAGATTAAAACCCTGACACCCTTATGGACTGGCGATGAAAATGGGAAAAATACGATTTTAAGAGAAACAGGACTTATTGGAAGTCTTAGGTGGTGGTACGAAATAGTTGTGAAAGGTCTGGGCGGAAAAGCTTGCGATCCGACTGATACAGAATCTGAGGTAAAATGCAAAGACGAAAAACATTGTGACGTGTGTAAATTGTTTGGATGTACTGGATGGGCGAGAAAGTTCAGGCTAGAAGTGGAGTTTAGTGGAGGTCAGCTGTTGCCTTTAGAACCAAATGTGAAAATCGGCACACGAAGAGGAGGAACACACCTTAGCAGAAAGGTTTCGGGTTTTATATCTGATAAACCAATTGTTTTTAAATTTATTCCTCTGAGAGAAATAACCGATAATGAGTGGGCTTTGCTAAATAAGACTTTGAAAGTTATATCAGAATACGGGGCATTAGGCGCACATACTTCCCAAGGTAATGGAGTTATACAGATTGTTGAAAATGGATTATCACAAAGGGATTCTGTTGAAATTATAGGAGAAAAGAACAAAACTGGAGTAGCGAATTTATTAGAAGACTTTTTTGTTTATAAAATAAATATAACTTTTAATAAAGATATATCAGAGTTGATAAAAAATAAAGCTTTTTGGAGACAAAATAAGAGCTATGGAGATTTGGAAGATAAAAGGGATGACGGATGGAACCAACTGTGGAATGATTACCACTTTATACCTATAGCATACCATATTAGAGATGCTTTAAGAAGGACTGAGGGTGATGAAGGTAAGAGACACGAGATATTTGGGGAATTAGGTCGAGGTTCGAAAGTTTTTGTGTCCCATGGATACAGGATTGATGATAAAACGGTTCAGGTAAGGGTATTCGGATGGCTAACAGGAAATAGAGAAAAGATAAAAAATAAATTGGTAAATGGATTAGGTGAATATTTATTTTCTGATAACAGCCATAGTAGTCAAGATAACAATTTAAATGTAAAGATAATAGAAGAAAAAAGTGGTATCGAGATCCTGAATTAATGTTTGGGGGTGAGGGATAATTGATCTATGATTATTATCTTGATCGATGGGATAAAGAAGAAAAAGAATCATGTAAGGTTCTGCTTGGTAAGTTGAAAAAAGAAGTGAGAAATAAAATCAAGAAAAGTAAAGACGAGATAAAAGATTTTTATCCTTCTGTTGATGATTTTTGCTGCTTTCCTCAGTACTCTGTGCTTATAAAAATTCTCTTTACACTGAAAAAACCGTACACGAGTAAAGATGAAGAGGAGTTTTATTTGCCAGAATGGGTGGAGAAAAAGAGTAATGATAAAGGAACAAAAGTGTTGGAAAACCCAATTGTCAGAGACATGTTTACAGGGCTTCCTATTGTTAGGCCTTCGACATGGAAGGGACATTTAAGATTTGCAGCAGAAAAAGTGAAATGGAGTGATGACGCTGAAAAGAAAAGTATTATTGAACGCCTTTTTGGATCTGAGCCAAGAAAAAAGCAAGAAATGCTGAAAGGCAGGCTTTATTTTTTTACAACATTTTTTGAAGATGAAGCAGAAAAAGATATTATTACACCGTTAAAAAGAGATACGAGGACACCTACTAGCAAAGGGCCGATACCTCTCGAGGTAATGAAACCTGAAAAAGATGGATACTTTTATCTTCTTTATTTCCCATATCCTAACAAAGACAAGCGGTGTAATGTCAAGTAGTATTTTTTGGAACCTTGAAAAATAAAGACCTCAAAAACTCTAAAAAAGGCAACACTTAATAAGCCCACCATATATTGGATAATAATGGAAGGAAACTTAGCTGATATTCAGTTAAATGTATTTGCTAAATCTATCCATTACCTCCCGGTTGGTAGATTTGGCCTTTGCTCAGCAAGGCAAAGACCAGTCTTACAAGCTTACGTGCCGTTAAGACGAGGGCTCTCTTATGCTGATGCTTGGTAACCTCATTGTACTTCTTGCAGTAAAAATCAGCATACTCTTTTGCGTGTATCCTTACGCAATTGGCTGCTTCTACAAGATAGTACCTCAAATATTGGTTGCCGCACTTAGCTAAAGAGGTGTCTTCAGCACTAAAGTTGCCAGATTGGTATTTATTCCACACGAGGCCTGCAAATTTGGCTACAGCGCATTCGCTTTTAAACCGCTTAACATCGCCAATCTCAGCCACAAGGCCTGCGGCTAATACATCGCCGATGCCTGGAATAGTAGTCAGAGTTTGGCGAAAAGCATTAAGCTGTTTAGAGATTTCTTTATCCAGTTTTTTAAGTTGAGATTCAAGAAATCTGATATTTTCAAGAGTCATGGTCAAAGTCATGCTAACAGTATCGCACATATCAGGATTAAGTCGATATGCCCTGTTAGCAGCGGATTTAAGTGTTTTAGCAATTTCCTCGGGATTGCTCAATCTATTGTTGCCATGACTCAAGACAAAATCAACAAGATCCTCCATAGGCATAACAGCGATCTCATCAGGAGTAAAAGAATCAAAAACAGAAGTAGATGCTGAGCCAAAGACGTCGCTAAAAGGACAGTCTTCCTTGTATGAAGAGAACTTGAGATAAAGCAGGTTCAAAGCTCTGCTCTTTTCACTGGATATAGTCTGTACCAAATGGTATCTAAAGCGAGTAAGGCGCTGTAGTGCAACATATTTAAAGTCAGGCATGGGAGTAGGGTTTACCCTACCTAATCTGACACAATCAGCAATGACTCTGGCATCAAAATCGTCAGTTTTAGGCAAATGGGTATAAGCCTTTTTAAAACCACTGACGACAGCTGGATTCATGACAAAGAATTTAGGGTTAAAAGGTGCCAGGTCAGGAGAAGAAGCCAGGTGAAGATGGAGGTGCCATGCATAATGAGAAGTAGCTTCCATACCAATTTTGACACAGGAAGCATCAATAGCTTTAGCATGGGAGATCACCTCAGAGATGATAGAATCAGCACCTGGGATATCATTAGAAACCGAAAAAGGCTTCTTAATGAGGTTATTGCCATCTTGATCAATAAAGAAAACAGAATTAGATTGACTGCTGACGTCGATACCGACGAATAAAGTACTGGGCACGTAAATTCCTCCTTTCATTAAAAATTTGAGACCAGTACCAGGTTAATCCCTGACAGATTACCGAGAAACAGCCTCGCGATACCAGAGCTATGTCAATACTCATAGGATACACCGTATGGCTGCTGAGACATACGGAAGAGTAAGACATGGACAGCAAGCGAGTAAGAACCAAACGAGTAATCCCAGGGGTGCAGTCTTTGACGAGAAGTACCCTAAAGAAGGGTCTTCGGGAGAGATCCAGAGCGACCCTGAAACCAAATCCTAGAGATAGTTTAACAGAGACAACCTGAAGAAGAAAGAGGGAATACGTGTAGTACAATACAAAATGCAGCAATCGAGCATACATCGCAGAGAGGATTATATGTTTGGTCGATGTGTAGTCAAGCCTAAAATGAACTCACTGCGTTCGAGCTTGACAACCCATCTTCCCAAACATAGATAGTGGCTATGCGATGTATGCATAAGTATCAAGTGGCACTTGATAGATTTAATCATAGTGAAATTTAATGAAACAATATTTAAATATCAAGGTTCTTTATTAATCTTGTTAAAGGTCGACCTTTTTGGTTGATTACAAATCATATTATACGAGGAGAATCTGAGATAGATAAAGAGGTTAAAAAGGATTTAACGTTTCTGGGAGAGGCATTGAAATTAATGTTTTATACATATGGTTTTTCAGCAAAGAAAACGTCCGGTTTTGGCGTAATAGAAAAAGAAATCAAAGAAGGAGAAATTTTATTAAAATTTGGTGGTGGATTTAGAACTAAAAAAATTGAGAATTTAGATGAGTTAAATAGCGAAATCATATCTTTGTTTGGAGAGACAGGAGGTCCAAATAATGAGCGATGTCCTTGATCCTTTGAAGAAAAATAGAGATTCTATTTTAAAAGGTGAAATAGGTGCTTTACTTCACGATATTGGCAAATGCCATCCTAATTTTATTCAAAGCCAATCCTTAAGAGGAGAACAAAAATTTTATCATGGAAATATTGATGGATTTTTAGAACCAGAATTAGTAGATAAAATTAAGTCTAAGTATTTTGAGTTTCAGGTAAATGGTAAAAATTCAAGTGTCTATAACGTTATTACAGAGCACCATAATCTGAATACAAATGACAATATTGTTAAGTATTTACAAAGTTGCGATAAAATTGATAGCGCTGACGATAAAGGAATTGTGAGAGTGAAGCAATCAGTTGAAAATACACTTATTGTTTCTCCATTTGGCTATCCTAAAGAAAAAATAGATTTGCAAGTTCTCAAGAGTAGGCTGGAAGTTTTACAAAACAATCTTATAACTCAATTTGAAAATTACATATGTGGAAAATTGGATATAAAAGGTTTTAGAAGATCATTAATTAACAATCTAAGACCGGTATTTTTACACGCTCTTGGAGAAACGAGGATCCCCGCAAATGACGTTACTTTATGGGACCATTCTTATTCTACGGCATCTTTGTTTAAATCTGTTTTGGCTGCACTGGCATTTAAAGAAGATTCAAGTGAAAATGATTTAAATGAAAAAAATTTAAAGTGGAGAATATTTGGTATATCATGGAACGGCCTTGAATTTATTAATAAAGGGAAAAAAATTGGCGATATTTTAGCGAGAAGAAAAATTATTGAAGATATAAAAGAAGAACTCAAGGATTTATGTGAGATTAAATATCCTATAGGCAACGCTATGTATGAGGACATAAACGGGATATATTTCACATTTCCGAGTCTAGAAAATAATAAAGCGGCTGAAATCGCTAAGGAGCTTTCAAGTGAAGCATTGAAAATCATAACCCAAGGAAGTGAAAGTGAGCTTTGGCCTGTTTTTAAACTAAGTAGTGAATCACGGGGTTTGATAATTATTGCCAAGGAGTTAGATTTTGCGGAAAGAAAGAGAAAAATTCCCCGACGAACGCCTGTTTTATATATCGAGGAGAAGTCAAATAAAGAATACATTGGAAACCCATGCCTTTCTAATTTACAGGAGGATAATAAAGATATTTGTCCTGTTTGCAGATTAAGATCTAAAGATATAGATAAAGAAATGTGTGCTATTTGCGAAGATAGAAAAAGAGATAGGTTGTCAACATGGATATCGGACAGGCAAAGTACAATATGGGTAGATGAAGTAGCGGATGTAAATAATCGCATAGCTTTGGTGTCTATAAATTTTGGTCTTGATAAATGGCTTGACGGCACAATGATAGGTACAATTTATTCCCAAACATTTGAGGATTGGATAAGTGCAAAAAAGAAAAGAATAGATTGGAAATAATAGTAAAAGAAGATTTGGTAAAGATATTAGCAGGATTTAAAGATTTACTAAAAAAGCAAATTGAAAAAATTGATAATGTGATTAGTAGCATGAAACAAGCAAAAGATCAAAGTAAAATTCAGGAGAGAATAAATGAAAAAGTGGAAAATAGATACAATTTAGTACAAAAAATAAAAGAGTACAGTTTTACTCTTAATGCTGATATAAAAACTGTTTATAAATTCTTAAATGTTTTCTTAGAAAAGAGTTGCGATGGAGAAATTGCTGCTAAAATATTAAATACCTTTTTTCAAGACATAAATATTGAAAAAGAAAATATTAATGATCATATTCAAAATATAAAGCAAAGAATGGAACCTCTTCAATTTAATAAAGAAAATCTAGCAGCTTATTTATTTACGCAAAATCCGTCTCCTGCGCGTTTGTACAGGATATGGAGAGAAACCGAGGAGTTTTCTGAGATTGTTATCAGGGACATTAAAGAGAGGATATATTATTATGGCTGGAAAAGAATCAGATTTAAAGTAGATTATGAGAAACTGAAGAAAAAGGTAGGAAAAAATATAAAGGTGAGGACTCCCTATGTAATTAAAATAAAGAATTTAAAGCCCGAGAGTATACTTGTATTTCACATGGGTAACGGCGAATTTTATACGATAGAATCCCTTGAAAAATTTAAGTTTAACGATAAAGAGGGGGAGCTGGCAGTACGGCAGGCACTAGAGGAAGGCTTCTATTATTTAGCTGATGAGGAAGATGTAGATGAAATTTTATTATCAAATGAAAATGAAGTTATAAAGGCTGATAGCAATAGTTTGCAATCTGAAAGTTATTATCCATTTATAGAAATAACTAAAACACCACTTTCTCTTCGCTTGATAGTACCTGCAGAGGATTCAATAAAAATAATTGAGTTAGTAACAAAACTGTTTAATGAGAGATTTGAAAAAGTTCTCGGGAAATTACCTTTAAATATTAAATTGCTTGCTGCGAATAGAAAATTTCCACTTTATGTTCTTCTGGATTCAGAAAGGAGGATGTTGGAAGGAAAAGAATTTAAAGAGGCAAAGGAAATGAAACCCTGGTGGAACACCATAGGTATAAGGAATGATAAGTATTATAGCTTTTACCCTATAAAACGATTAAGTGAAAATGAAAAATATACACTTGATGATTTGGACAGGCTTTCTAAAGCAAAAAGCTATTTTCTGTATCCCGGTTATTTTGATTTTGACTTTCTTGTGGGAACGTCTGACAGGTACAGGATATATTATGAGCGTGGCAAGAGAGGAAATTCAGAATATAAACTATATGCATCAAGGCCGTATTATTTTTATCAGATATCAGAGATGATTGAACTATGGGAAATACTTAAAAATAATCTTTCAAATTCACAGATAAATTTTATCGAAGAAATGCTTATAAGAAAATTAAAAGAATGGAGAGAGATAAAGGATAAAGATAAAGTGTTTAAAGAGTTTGCAAAAGCCACATTAGCGGATGCTTTTGGAGATAAATGGAGTGGTTTAGAAGGTAAAACAAAATATTTTCTTGTGGAGTCCGCTTGCAATAAATTTTTGCTTGATACAATATGTTTGTTTAAGCATGTTATAAAGGTAAGGGAGGTTCGTTAACATGAGTAATTTTGTAGAGATTAAAAAGGTTTATGCAAGGACCCTTGATCCTGTACATATCGGCGAAGGGGGATACAGGCTAGGAAGAGTAGATAATACAATTGTTAGAGATCCTGCTACAGATGTACCCAAAATACCGGGTACTTCTATGGCAGGGGTTACAAAGGAATTTTATATAATATATTTAATGGAAACTGATAAGAGTTGCAAAAATAGTAGGGATAATGCAGAAGAGGAAGTAAAATCCTACTTTGGCGATGAGCAAAAACAAGGAATGATTAGGTTTTACGATGGCCAGATAATATTCTTTCCTGTTTCATCATCCCAGGGAACTGTATGGATCACCACAAGAGAACTGCTTGAATACTGGTTTGAAGATAATGAAGAAATAAAAATCATACTGAATAATATTAAAGATGATAATGTTAAGGATAGTGCCTGCGCCATAAAAGGGATTGAATCTGATGGTCTTTTAAATCTTGGATGGATTTTATTGGAGGTTAGAAAGGATTTAATAGGGAGCGATGTAACTTTACCTGATGTAGATAACTGGGTTAAGAAGGTAGTTGTGGTTTCGGATAAATTGTTTTCACATATAGTAAATGATAATCTTGAGATCAGAACTTCCGTGAGGATTGATCCCGAAACAGGTACTGCAGAGGAGGGAGCGCTTTTTACCTATGAGGCAATACCAAGGGGCACGGTTTTAGGTTTTGAGATTGGGATAGATAAACGTAAAAATGTTAAAAAAGATGTTAAAAATTTAGAAGAGATAATAAGTATAATAGATCACGTTTCTCCATACTTTAAACTTCTTGGTATAGGAGGAATGGGAACGAGGGGTTTTGGCAGAATCGAGTTAAAAATATCAGAAGTAGATTCAAAGAGCAAGGGGGAAAAGGCCGATGCTTAATCTCGACTATGTTTGTATTGAAGTTGGTCAGAATATGCCAAAAGGGAAGGATGCTCAAAACAATATACGGAAAGCCCTTGGAATATTACAGGAAGACGGCGTTTATGCGATGTTTTTATGGCTTGAAGACAAAGGAAAAGATATAAAAGAAAAATTAGTTGAATTATTAAACAAACGAGAGATAAAAAAATACCTTCTGGATAGCGATGAAGATTCGTTCCTTAATGATGATTTCTATAAGTTTTGTGAAAAATTAAAAGTTGTTGCTGAAAATCTTGACAAGCTTCTTTTTCTCAAAAAAATTATCGCGCATACTTTAACTTATGCTTTATACCATGCAAAAGTTGGTGAGTGATATGAACAAAAACAGATGGGAAAGACTTGATGTTGTGTATAGATTAAAAAGTCCTCTTCACATTGGTTATATACCTTTTAAAGGTTCTGTAGTTTCGCCTACAAGGTATTATGTGCCTGGTAGAAATTTTTGGGGTGCTGTTACAAAAAGAATTACGGAGCATTTATATAAAGATCCTGATTCAGAAATATATAAAAAGATCGGAAAACAAATTATGGATAATTTTAGATTTTCATATTTCTATATTTACGATGAAGAAAATGTATATATCCCAGAGTACACCGACGATGGTTTGAAATTTGGATATAAAAATAAAATATCTCTATATGAGTTTGAACACAAGTTTATAGGTAGTAGAATTTTGACAGCAATAGATTTTTCTTCTGGAACGGCTAAAAATGAAAGCTTACATGAAATTGAATTCATAAACAATAAGTTTAAGGATGGAAATGGGAATTCAAAAGATACGAAAATTATAGGATGTATCTGGATAAAAAAAGACGCTAAGATTGAAGGCAATTATATTAAAAGTAATGATTCTGATGTTAACCCGGGAATTTTTATTGGTGATTTTAATATAATCGAAGAGTTGATCCTTGGCGGTGAATCAAAGTATGGTTTTGGCCACGTTTTACTTGAATCAATAAATAAGTGCAATTTTCAATTAAAATCAGAAGAATCAGAAGAAAATGTAAAGATAGAAATAGAGAAATCCTTACCGGCTCACTTAAAATACGATGAAAATATAAAATTTAAAGGTGACGTAGAGCTTTTAAGTGGAAGAGGTTATTTTGATCCAAAAAAAGAGTCTAATAGCTCAATTAAACCGGGCTATGTAGTTTCACAACCTGAATATTATTTTTCACCTGGAACCGTAATTGATTCATTTGTTGGAGAAATAAATTGGGACGGAACTATTGGAAAGTAAGTTTACCTCATCATAAACACAGATTATGGTATAATAAAATCGAAGAGAATTGAAGGAGATTATTATGGATGAGATAACCAATGATTGGCATAGTGATTTTTATGCAGCTATCAGAGAGATTTTTAAAAATGAAAAAGATAAAATTGATATAATACAAGAACAGTACCTGTCAAAGGAACCGCTGCGGATAGATGTGATAATAGTCAAGAAGAATGACGACTATGGAATCAATAAACAAATAGCGAGGATCTTTAAAAAGTATAACATCATAGAATATAAATCCCCAGAAGATTATATATCGATAGACGATTATTTTAAAGGATTAGGTTACGCATATATTTACAAATCCACGATGAATGGTTATGAGAAGACCAATAAAAAGGTTAATGACATAAGAATAGAAGAAGTGACATTAAGTTTTGTAAGTAATTCTTATCCGCGGAGATTAACTAAATTTCTGAAAGAGTACGATAGAAATATAGAAAAAGCTGAGGATGGTATATACTATGTAAAAGGCGAATGGATATCAATACAGTTAGTGGTATTAAAAGAGCTGAAGAATGTAAAAGAGAATTATCCTGTAATATTATTGAGCGATAATGTATATTTTGGAGAAGCATTCGAAGAATTACTAAAAAGCATAAATGACGTAAAAGATAAGGATGAGAAGATAAGGTTATTGGAAGCGGCTTTTAGGGTAAATATAAAGAAAGCTGTGGAGGTGTTTAAAATGTACAGCGATAGAGTGAATGAAGAGACCCAGGAGTATATAATAAAGACATTAAAAGAGGCTAATCTCAAAATATATACAGAAGAGGAATTAAAAGAAAGAGAAGAAAAAGGTATTGAAAAGGGCATTGAGAAGGGCATAGGCAAAACCTTAATAAGGCTTTTAACAAGAAAGTTTGGAGACATTTCTTCTGATTACAAAAAGAAGATAGAAAATGCCAATGAACGTACCTTAACTGAAATAGTTGATCACATATTTGAGATCAATAAAATAGAAGATTTGGATGAGTATTTGAAGTAATGTGTATTCCACCTTAATTTTATGGTGGTTATTTTTTATTTATTAATTGATTATCGTGCCTTTTACAAACTACAGTGGGAAAACAAGCGATGTATGTCAAGTAGTATTTCTTGAAACCTTGAAAAATAAAGACCTCATAAATTCCCAAAAGGACAACCCACCATGTATTGGATAATAATGAAAGAAAACTTCTTAGCTAAAGAGGTGTCTTCAGCACTAAAGTTGCCAGATTGATATTTATTCCACACAAGGCCTGCAAATTTGGCTACAGCGCATTCATTTTTAAACCGCTTAACATCACCAATCTCAGCCACAAGGCCTGCGGCTAATACATCGCCGATGCCTGGAATAGTAGTCAGAGTTTGGCGAAAAGCATTAAGCTGTTATTTTCAAGAGTCATAGTCAAAGTCATACTAACAGTATCGCACATGTCGGGATTAAGCCGATATGCCCTGTTAGCAGCGGATTTAAGTGTTTTAGCAATTTCTTGGGGATTGCTCAAAATGACTCAAGACAAAATCAACAAGATCCTCCATAGGCATAACAGCGATCTCATCAGGAGTATATGAGAAGATATAAATTAAACTTTGAAAATAGTATGTCTTAGATGTAGAATAAAAATATAAGTAAAAATTTAAAAATAAGTGAAAGGAATTTTGAACAATGGGTAAAAAAGCAACTTTAGATGAGTGGCGAGAACTTTATAAAGTAGCTTCTGAAGTTAAAGAATTAAGGCCATGGGAGCATTTGTGGGATATGGATTTAATAACTATACTTCACCCTGCTATGAGTGAACCTGTTTATTGTAGTGTAATGGGAAAGAGCGGAGAGTGTTTTTGTATTGCAAGTTATTATGGCTTTGAAGCGTTTAATAGGCTTATGGCAATGATTCAAAGAGATGATATTCCACCTGAGCAGGTAATAAGGTTTCAAGAGGATAATGTTATTATCTGTTTTTTTGGTGACAGGGAAGAATTGTTTAAGGAAGAACTACAGATTATCAAAGATTTGGGGTTAAAATTTAGAGGGAAAAATAACTGGATTTACTTTCGCTCATTTAAAAAAGGTTATTCGCCATATATTTTAGATGAAGATGAAGTATTAAAAGAAACAGAAATTTTGAAAAATTTATACATGGCTCTTCAGGCATATATAGAAGGTAAAATTAAAGTGAACTTTGGAAAAGGCATGACATTGCTTCGTAGATATGATGAGGAAACGAAGCAATGGCTTAATTGTGAAGCGCCGCTTTTCTCAGTACCTCCTGCCTATAAAAAAGTGTTTTTAAAAGACGAGGTGTCAATTTCTAGGCTTAATAAACAGCAAACTATAAATAGCATATTGGAATTAGATATAGCTTATGTGCAAGGGAGCATAAAAGATAAAAAATATGAAAGGCCACTATCTATTAGAATATGTGTTTTGGCTGACTCTAGAACGGGAATTGTGCTTGATCAAAAGTTACTTTCTCCAAAAGATGATGAGATATCTGAAATTTTGAGAATGATTATTGACTATATTTTACAAACTGGAAAACCCAAAAGGGTTTATGTAAGAGATGAATACATAAGGAGCATAATAGAAGATATATGCAATAATATCAATATAGAGTTGAAAATTAGGGGACGTTTAAATGCCATTGATAACTTTATAAAAATTTTAGAGCAGAGAGGATTTTAAGAATTTTTAATCAAAAATAACTTGAAGTGAAAAGTAGATATACAAAATAGTATAAAAATAGAGAAGTCCTTATCAGCTCACTTAAAATACGATGAAAATATAAATATTAAATATATAAACTAGGAAACCAAAAACAGCGATGAGCTTATCGCCACATTGGGTATAGAAGGGATTGTAGTATCATGCAAAGAAAAAGAATGAATATTGAAAGTGAAATCCTTAAAAGGTTTGTGGAGGTAGCACATAAATATGGTTATAATGTATTTAAAGGACAAGGAAAAGACAACCGGATAATTATTGATGGTAACACCTACTTTCAGTTTGGTGACCTAAGGGTTAATACTGAAACTTATCACATTGTGATTGAAGCAGAAAGCGCTGGTGGTGTTACGAACCTAGTTAAATATTGGTATTGTTTAGAAAAAAATCTAGATATTATAAAAAAGCCTATTGTCCTTTTTCATGTGTTTCATCAAAGTAGCGAAGCGGATTATGGATCCCATTTATCTCTTTGGCGTTTCCTTCGGGATAAAATGCAAACGGCAGTTGGTGATAAAATAAAAGCTGCTTGTTATACTTATAAAAATTATGAGGATATAGAAGCGATAGTTAATGATTTTGAAAAATATTTAGTATAGCAACGGCTTAGTATTGTTTACGATAGTTATAAAGAGTTTGTTTTAGTAAAAAACAGGATTGTTCCTGTTTTTATTTTGTCGAGATATGTCGAAATATTTTTAATGTTTGTGTTGTTATTTACAGGATAAAATGATAAGATAAATAAGCTGAGATTCAAGAAATCTGATGTTTTCAAGAGTCATGGTCAAAGTCATGTTGACAGTATCATACAAGTGTTTTAGCAATTTCTTGGGGATTGTTCAGTCTATTGTTGCCATGATTTTGATCTGCGACTAGAGAAATTAAGTCATAGAGTGTCACCATTGGGCTAAATAAGTAAAACGTACAATTTAATAGTCGCTAATGAGAAGTTTGGACAAAATGGCAGGGAGGAGGTATCGGGATATATAGTCCCGATGTGTGATAAGATGGTCGCGAAAAGAGAACCCAAAACTACATTTGACCGATTGCTCACAAGATTGCTCGAGGGAATGGTTGTGCCGTTTATCGGTGCGGGTGTTTCTTACGAAGCTAAACATCGTGGAGGAATCACTGGCCTCACGAAAACGAATAAAATGCAAAATCGCGTTTTTGAAGCTTTGAAAGAAAAATGCGCAAGTCAAAAATGTTGTAAATCATGTGTAGTTAAAAAAGAAGTGTGTAATGAGGAGAGTAGGGACAAACACAATATATCCTTTGATAAAGTCTGTGAGCTTTGGGAGTGGTCCTGCTCAGAAAATCATCAGATCGAGACATGTAGGAGATTTGAGCTAATCTACGACATTTTAAAGATCCCTGAATTTGCAAATGTAGAGCCTACCGATGCTCACTATTACATTGCATTTCTTGCGAGGGAAGGACTTATAGACGAAGTAATTACCACCAATTACGATACGTGTATGGAACAAGCTTATTGTAATACTTTTGGATTGAAATATCCCTTGACGGGAGATGATTCTCCGGCTTTGGTGATAGATACACTCTCAGAATATCGTGACAAGGCAGGAAGAAAATTTACAAGTGGGCCAAAACCACGGCGGTGTCTTAAGGTTTATAAAATAAACGGATGTGCCGGAAAGCTGCCTTCGAAGCAAGATCATGCTCAGAATGGACAATGTAAATGTAAAAGTATTCTTTTGACCGAAAGAGATCTGCAGCACTGGCGACATCGCAGCTGGGCAAGGGATCTTTTCCGCGATCGAATGCGTTCGCGCACCCTTCTTTTCTCCGGTTTTGGCAGTGATGAACCGCAGGTACGCTTTACAGTTATGCAGGTCTGTGAGGAGTTTGCTTTGCAAGAGCAGGATAGTACCCAGTCAGGTACAAATAGTAATGACGAAGTTTGGACCAAGCCGAATGCACCTTTTATAGCTGCTTATGAAAATGAGCTTACCTTCAGTCAAACACAAATATTGCACGCCTTTGCTCACTACTCTAATGCATCGATCAGCCCGAAAGACCTCAATGCAAATTCCTTTCTCGGTTCAGATATTGAGTTTTTTGATTCAAAGGATAGTTCAGGTACACAGGTACTGGAAGCCGATATATTCTGGAAGCGCGTTTTCCAGGCAGCTTTTTGGCGACTTTTGAGGAAAGAATGCAGGCGCGATGGTGCTGCTGCGTCCTTTCTCTCGTTGTCATTACCCTGTGCTAGCGCACTTATGGTCGAAGTTCTCGATTGGTTAGCTCCCGAAAATAACTCGGGGTTCAGTTTCGGACGTTTTCCAGAAATGCTTGACTTAAAAGAAGGTGAAAGAAGAGTTATTCCTCTGATGAGATGGGTAGAACGGGTACGTGGAATTCAACCTGAGGTAAAGGAGGGCTTGTACAGCAATCTTATTGAAAATTCAGTGTTAATAATGATTGTGTTAATGTTAATCTATTTATTATTATTAAATGATTCATATGAACCTAATAGTGATATTACCTGGCAGCTACTGAATAACATGATCGGCGATAAGGATGGCCCCTTGGGGCTATATATTGATACGTCCCATATATTTAGTGGTGCAAATATTAGGCTCTACATTATCCATAGAGATGCAGCAAGCTACTTACCTCAAAGAATATTGTGGAGTGAAGACAAGAAAATTAGCACAGCTATACAGATAGTGGTCGGTGATTGGCAGGCAAGTACTCGCAGAATATGGTTGGTTAATAAGAAGAATGATGATATAAAGGTAGTTACGGTTCGCCAGATCTCATTTTTACAGTTGTTAGGACATGCCCATAATGTTCGAGAGGCCAAGAAGACATTTCACGATAATCTTAGGAAGACTTTTCTATTAACTGATGAGGGACGTCGCCGTGTGCGTCTCAGGACGGAATCATTATAGTTTAAGGAGGTGAGGAACATGGTGGATAAATCTTTCCAATTAAATGAATGGAAGCTCGATTTAGATATAGAATCGCTAATGGACTATACAGGTTGTAAAGATCTTGGTCTTATTGTAAAGGGTATTTATATATCAGAGGTAGCTCTGGCTGTACACCTTTCTTGGGAACGTGGAGTTTCTGAAACTAACAGAACCAAAGAGTGTCTCGGTCGCCTCCTGCGTTTTTTATCCAGTTATGCCGAAGAATTGGAGCTGGTAGTCCCGGTATTGTGTTTGATTCATGTTCCAGAAGGGGTCGATGCTGAAATCAAAAATAAGCTGAATCAGTGGGCTGCCGATCAGGATTGGCATCGAGGAGACTTTTCCATTGTTGTTTTAAGCGAAGATAAGGATAAAAATAAAGATGTCGAGGATATTATTCGGAAGATATTAGGAACAGCCTCTACAGCCTGGCCACAGATAGAACTGAAACCTCGAGATATTAAAGCTATCATTAATAGTTTTCAAAGCGAGATGCGGTCTAGGCGAATTTCGGAGGAACACGCAAGCCTACTGGCCGCTATAGCCCAAACTTTGGATGAAGGAACCGATAAGCCTATTCAAAATTGGTTAAATGGGAGGATGGAAGACATATATAAGCTCATGGAGGGGAGAAAGGGCAGTGAACGATAAACATGTATCGCGTGTAAAGTCGATAAAACTTTGCAGGTTTAGGGGGTTTGTAAATGACACCCCGATTGAATTAAATACCGACGCTGATATTGTGTTGCTGACGGGCCCCAATGGTTTCGGCAAAACGAGTTTTGTCGATGCGCTTTGCCTTTTATTGAATCGTCATTATTATTCAGAAAGGTTACCATTATCTTCGTGCAATGGGGAAAATCATGGTGAAACTTATATTGAGGCAGTTGTTAAATATGCTGAAAACGAAAGCGATACTGTGAAGGTGACTGTCGGGGAAAATTCGAAAAAACAACCTGAGATTGTACCTTTGGAAAACTCATGGATCGGCGGTATTTCAAAGGAATTGGCTGCACGTTGCAGTTTTTTTTACCAGGACCTCTTGAGCAAACTTTTTGAAGAGGAGGATGCTCAGGTTGGACTTTTAGAATTTCTCAGCCCAAAACCTGAAAATGTACAGAAAGCCCAGGATGCGGTGAGACAAGCGCTGAAACAATGGAAGGCTGATTCTGACAATATATTGAAAAGTTTTGCTCAAAAGGATTTTCCCAGTGAAGGTGATATCAATGAAAAGAGAAAAAAGGCGGTGGTTGCTTTCAGAGACGCATGGAATGAAATGGTAAAAGCAGCACGGACGGAAATGCAGATTACACTTCCTGAAAGGGATAGGAATTGGTTATTTTTGATAAATTCAGAGAATCTGCGAGCAGGATGGCAGAATGAGTTGAGAAGTTGGGGTGCGGAATGTTTGGATTTGCTTATGCCTAATGGAAAGCAGCTTGGTACAGATGAAAAGCCTTCTGTAGTCTTACATTTTATAGAAGAAGCTATGTCTCAATTACGGTATAAAGTAATAAATCAAATGGCTGGATCTAGAGAGAAGCTCAAGTTGCTTCTAGATGATATACCTAACGATGCTCAGGTGTTTCCACCTAGTAATTGGCCTGAAAAGGAAAAGGAAATAAGCGGGTTATCGAAGGAAGTCCGTAAGCTGGAGATGCAACTAACATTGTTTGAAAAACTGGAACGGCACTTTGATAACCCAAAAGGACCGAATCTGGTGGAAGTTTTGACGGCTCTGCGAGATCAAGGTAAAATGTGGCTTGAAGTGCCCGAAGTCAGTCCGGATATTAGTCCGCCTTTATCTATTATCGAATGGCTCCGAAAGATTGGGATAGATGATCTTGACAGGCTAATTGATCGGCTTGAGGAATGGCAGTCGCGTATCGGTCAAAAACGCTTTGAACTTCAACAAAGGGTTTTTGACAAGCAGAAGGAAATGCAAAATCAGAGTATGCTTTTAGAGAAATCAAAAAAAATCTTTTATTTGTTGGAGCAAACCGGATTAAATTCCGAATTAAAGGACTTTAAAAATAGCGATACACCTATACCTTCTTCTATCTTAAAAGAAAGAATGTCATCTTTTACAGTTCAACCGAGCTAACTTCATTCCGCGATAGATCGCGTTCAAGAGGCAATATCGCAATGGATCCAGGTAGAGGAACTCGACGAACGCCGAATATCTGCTTTACAGCAAAAAGAAAGTTATATCAGGGTAAAGAAGTATATAGACATAGTTTCAGAAGCATTGAAGAAGGAAACAGGAAAAAATTCGGTGTTAAACGCGGCACTTCTTCCGCCGAAGAATGTTCTTAAGGAACTAGAAAAAAATATAAACGAGATTTTGGAACGTTTTCGTATTGTAGAAGGTATCTGCCCTGTTTGCTTGGAAATTAAACGAGGCAAAGGCGCAAAATCTGGTGATACGTTGCAGGTTTATGCGGCAGATGGTCGACCACTCAAGGCCTTTTCAATTGGTCAAAAAGCTCAGTTAGGCCTTGCTCTACTACTTGGTCTTAACTATTCTCTTAATAAATATATCGGACATAACATTATAGCCTTAGATGACGTAACTACTGTCTTCGATATGGCTCAGCTGCCGCGAACTGCTGCACTAATCAGGCAGATTGCTTATGCACCCAGAGAAGTTTCTGCCAGACGTCAGGTCTTTATTGTCAGCCACCACGAGGATCTGACAAACCGTCTCCTTGATTTTCTTATTCCTCCGGAGGGTAGGGAACTGCGAATTTTGAATTTTGTTGACTGGAGTCAGTCTGATGGGCCGAAAATTGAGCAGAGAAAAGCTGTTCCCGGGCTTGAAGTGTCCAAAGATAGCAGAAAAAAATTGGCACATGTACTTGATACTATATGTAAGAGGAATTATTAAGGGGAGATAGAATAACTTCTTTATTGTCCATTAAAACTCCTGAGTTTCTGTTGTGTTGATATGAAACGTTATACGTCAATGGCATGAGCACTCGGGATATTCAAGAAACACTTTGCAGAGAATATATGGCTTTGAGGCTTTTATACAACGAATACTGAAAGCTTGAGAGCATATCGATAGATTATGGCGTGATGGAGAAGTCTCAAAATGCCTATGTAGTACCTGACGATTTTGGCTGGGACGACGTCGGAAGCTGGACGTCTATAGAAAGGCTTTACGAAAAGGACGAAAACGGCCAATGTCATAAAAGGCAATGTGGTGAGCGTAGATACAAAGAAGTGCATCATCACAGGCAGTGAGAAGCTCATCGCTACGTTGGGTATAGAAGATGTCATAATCGTGGACACGGAAGATGCTTTGTTGATATGTTCAAAGGATAAGGATGTGAAAGAGGGTATTAAAGGAGCTTAAAAAAAAGCGGAGTATTTATGAGGGAAAAATTAGTTGATGAACACTTCCCTTTCATAATTTTAAAAGTATATGAATACAATATATGGAAATAATTATTATAAAGTGCTATAGACTTAGAAAGGGAAGTATGATAATATGGTAATAAAGGAACAACATGGCTTTGTTATAAAAGAGGGTGATAACATGTTTGATAAAGGATTTGGTAGTGACATTAGGTTTATTTTTGATGTTAATATTGGCTTTGATGAAAATAAGGCTATTGATTATTTTGGTAAAAAATATATTAGTGGAACAAGTTTGAAATCAACTCTTCGTAGTTTTTTGTTGGAATATGAACAACGTGGTATTGTTGATGATATTAAAGAGTTTTTTAATTGGCTATTGGATAATTTAAGGAATGATATAAAAACGATAAAGGAAAACAATTATGAATGCTTGTATGATGAATACCACCGAGTAGAGAAATTATTGAAAAATAAGAGTGGCTATATAAGTAACTATGATTATTTAAATTTGCTGAACTATGATTCACTGCAAAGATTAAAGAAAATACTTTTAAGTTATAAAGAGGAATATGCAGTTTTTCAGAAATGTAGAAAAGATATTGTTTTTTATAACGACTTGTTAGCTTGGTATGAAGATATACCTGAAGATTTAATTATGTTTATAAAAAATTTATATGAAAAGCAATTTGAGGATTATTTAAATGCTTATATACTAAAAGATACACTGGAAATACAGGAATGCAGTGATGAGTGTAATTTTGCTGCATAAAAGGGGTGTTGAGATGGAAGATAAATACAAAGAAATCATAAAAAATGTAGAGCTGCTTAACATATATCTATCTGAGTTAAAGTGTAAAAGATCGAGTGATAGCACTAAATTTCAAAAGGGAGTAAATGTGAATTTTGATTATAATTTTCAAGTAGAGGGAATAAGGGAAAAAGGCTTTGATTGTAAAGCAATCTTTAAAATAACTGGTATTGAAGAAAACATAAGTGTATTAGAAATATATGCTGAATTTATTGTTATGTATGAACTATTATGGGATACAAAATCGAAAAAAGGAAAATAAATTACCAAGCGGATCATATAATCAGGAAGCTTGGTGATTTTTTATTGAAGAATGAAAAGTTTTTTAATTTATTTATAAAAATTATAATTGATGAAAAACACAATTTGACAAAAGCACATTTAAAAATTTTAGTTGATAGATTTGTAATTGGAAAAGTTATAAAAGATGAGGATGCTAATGTTTTTTTGGAATTATGTTTTAATTTTCTATCTTATAACAACAAAGGTAGCTTATTGGAATACGTATCTCAGAAGTTAGGGCCTTTTGGATTGGAAGCGAAAAATTATGATTGTTCTTGTAGGACTATATTTGTTTATAATGAAAACCAGGTAGGAAATGCTAATTTTGATTTGGTGTTTTTTAATAAGGAGTTTGCAGAGTATAGCGATAATTACGTCTATGTTAAAAAAGATGAAGACAAGCGGTGTAATGTCAAGTAGTATTTTTTGGAACCTTGAAAAATAAAGACCTCAAAAACTCTAAAAAAGGCAACACTTAATAAGCCCACCATATATTGGATAATAATGGAAGGAAACTTAGCTGATATTCAGTTAAATGTATTTGCTAAATCTATCCATTACCTCCCGGTTGGTAGATTTGGCCTTTGCTCAGCAAGGCAAAGACCAGTCTCACAAGCTTACGTGCCGTTAAGACGAGGGCTCTCTTATGCTGGTGTTTGGTAACCTCATTGTACTTCTTGCAGTAAAAATCAGCATACTCTTTTGCGTGTATCCTTACGCAATTGGCTGCTTCTACAAGATAGTACCTCAAATATTGGTTGCCGCACTTAGCTAAAGAGGTGTCTTCAGCACTAAAGTTGCCAGATTGATATTTATTCCACACGAGGCCTGCAAATTTGGCTACAGCGCATTCATTTTTAAACCGCTTAACATCACCAATCTCAGCCACAAGGCCTGCGGCTAATACATCGCCGATGCCTGGAATAGTAGTCAGAGTTTGGCGAAAAGCATTAAGCTGTTTAGAGATTTCTTTATCCAGTTTTTAAGCTGAGATTCAAGAAATCTAATATTTTCAAGAGTCATGGTCAGAGTCATGCTAACAGTATCGCACATGTCGGGATTAAGACGATATGCCCTATTAGCAGCGGATTTAAGTGTTTTAGCAATTTCTTCAGGATTGCTCAATCTATTGTTACCATG
>NZ_KE386494.1:0-4756 GCF_000427425.1 Caldanaerobius polysaccharolyticus DSM 13641
CGGTTTTGCTTTGCTCACTTCGCAAGCCGACCCTTGACAGCCTCGCGTTCTGCGATGGTTAGGACAATTAAGCGGTGCAAAGGATAATAGTGAAATTGGGTTTCGTAAGGCGATTATGAACTAAGTAGAATTTAACATTGAGAACAAGAGCGGGAGTTGTCAGGTAAGATTTCTCCATAAGGGCAGAGACCCTGTGTACGAGCATAACTGACATCCACCTCATGGAAGGTAGAACGAAGGAATTAAGGACAAAGATCCTGTGAGACATGGGAGGGTAAACCCCATGAGAGAAGTGGAGCTATCCTGCCATAATATGGAATTAACTTACATAAGTTTATTAAAGTCATAGTTATAAAGGTAATATAAGTAAAAAATAACAACACCAACCATGAGGCGCTATTATTGCAATGAGAAAATCGAAGAAAAACGAAGATATCGTGAGAAAATGAAAGATAATAGAAGGAGGTGATGTGGTATACTCTTGAGTAAGAACCATAGCTGAAACCCTCCATATGTGTTAGTTTTTTGCCAACCAACATCATATCGGGTTTCATGCTATGGTTCAACTATTTTTTGGTGTCGCATTTAATTTTACAATTAACCGAATTAAATGAACTAAAATTAGTACTAGACAAAATTTGAAGTATGTGATAAAATAGTAGCTGCGCGTGGGGATATAGTTTAAAGGGAGAACGCTACATTCGCATTGTAGTGGTTCGGGTTCGATTCCCGATATCTCCACACTTATTATAGAAAATTCCGGCACTTAAGTTATGTGCCGGAATTTTTATTTAGTGTCCGAGTGGTACCTAAAATAATATTCTGTACTTTTTCTATTGCTTTTCTTTTTAATTCCTATGGAACATACGAGTATATATCCACTGTTTTTGAAATTCGCGAATGTCCTAAAATTTCTTAAACCAAGCATCTGTATCATAGTTGGTTTTCCAGTTCTATAATACAGGATTTTTGATTAATGTGGGGTTTATAAATAGAGGTATGTGATTCATTGTTAGTAGAAAAAAGGAATATTCATAAACACCAGCAGAATAATTTTATTCCTTTTTTTATTTAAAAGAGCCTGTTTAATAAACGTTACTATAATTTGTCTTCTTTCGGTTCTTCCATAAGCTTCAACGTCGGAAATGAGGTCACTTGAAGCACATATAGGAGAAAAATGGAGAAAAAATGAGAAATCACGAGTAAAATTCTGAAAAAAAAAAAAACAGCGAATATTCGGCTAATTTGACTAAATTTGGGCTTTGAAAATGTTTTTACAGAGAGATATTATGGTAGTGACAGCTTAATAAAGTTTGTTTAAAAAGATGGATGATTTAAAATAGAATTTTAATGATTTGCTAATTGATGTAAGTAGATTTAAAATGAATCTATTTACATTTCAGATAAGTAGGTCAAAAAAGTGAGGTGATGACGCTGACTGAACATCTAAAATAAAATATTTAATTTTTAAATTGTGAGGAGGGAAAACTATGAAAGGTAAAAAATTAATCACTTTGTTACTAACAGTGTTTTTGGCTATAGGAATGCTTTTATCAGGTTGCAGTAGTTCTAGTAAGACAGCAAGTAAAAGCAAGACAAGCAGTAATAGTAGTAAAAAAGAAACAAAGACATTTACACTTTTCTTTAACACGTCTACTGCTAGCCCGATTGACTTTACAAAAACACCTGTATGGAAAAAACTCGAAGAATTAACAGGTGTACATTTGAAAGTAAGTTTTCTTGTTGGTTCAGATGAACAAACAAAAGCGACGCTTATGATTAATAGTAGGGATTTGCCTGATTTGATTGCAACAAGTAATACGACGTTTGAATTGTTTAGAAATGCTAACCTTTTAGTCCCGCTAGACGATTATATTGAAAAGTACGGGACTAACATAAAGAGATGGTATTCTCAACAAGACCTTAATAAGATGAGAGCTAAAGATGGACATATCTATTATTTAACTCCTGCAAGAAAGACCACATATTTATATCCTTATTCTGGATTTTATTTACCTTTGGAAGTTTTACGAGAAGAGGGGTGGCCTAAAAAATTAACGTTAGATCAATATTTTAATATAATTGAAGATTATTTAAAAAAGCATCCTACGTATAATGGTCAACCGGTTATAGGATTTACTGCTCTTACTGATAATTGGAGAATATTTACGTTGACAGGCCCTCCAAGTTATTTAGCAGGTAATGCGAATACTGGCGATGTTTGGGTGGATGATAATAATAAAGCGCATCCTTTTGCAATTAGTCAATGGGCACATGATTATTATAAAAAGCTAAATGAAGAATGGAATAAGGGTATAGTTGATAGGCAAATGTTTACTAGAAATTATGATTCTTATAAAGCATTGATTGCATCGGGAAGAGTTTTAGGATTTTACGACCAGCGTTGGCAGATACAAGATGCTATTAACTCGCTTGAGCAGCAGAAACTGTACGATAGAGTACCATTTGCTTTACCTGTTACATTTCCTGGAGTGAAAAAAGAAACATATAATAGTATGAATATGACAGGTAATAGTGCGGGTATTTCTATAACAAAAAGCTGTAAAGATCCAGTTGCGGCATTTAAATTTTTAGATGCTATGGCCAGTGATGAGGCATTAAAATTAGCAAATTGGGGCATCGAAGGTAAAGATTATACATTAAAAGATGGCAAGATGTATATGACTCAAGATCAATTGGCTCAATTCAAAGACACTAGTTATACTCAAAAAGAAGGGATAGGGTTATATTGGTATTTTCCACATCCAAATGCTGGATCTAAATTTGCAGATGGTAATTTTGTTTTTCCGCAAGACACTCCAGAATATATCGCGAGTTCATACAAGCCATATGAAAAAGAAGTTTTAAATGCTTATCATTTGACGAATTTATCAGAAATGATGTCGCCACCAATAGAGACACCCTACGGTTTTGTATACGATATAAGTATACCTGACAGCGAACAACAGATTAAAATAGCAAATCAAAAGGCATCTGACCTCACAAGAAAGTATTTAGCAAAGATGATACCAGCAAAACCAGACCAATTTGAGAATATATGGAAAGAATATGTATCTGAAATGAAGAAGGCAAAATATGATCTTGAAGTTTCTTATATACAAAAGCAGATAGATTGGAGAATTCAGCACTGGGGAACTAAATAGATTTAAATTTATCTATAGGTAGGTCAATTGTATCATATTGAACGTAATGAAGTACATTTAATGATGTACTTCATTACGCTTAAAATATATGTGGAGGATTGATTATGACGGATTTTAATATTGAATCTAAAGTTTTATCTAAAGGACAGATTAACAGAAAGAGCTTTTTTAAGAAGTTAAAGGAACAAAGGGAATTAGTACTAATTGTAATACCTTTTTTAATCTTATTGTTAATATTTAGTTATATTCCATTATGGGGTTGGATAATAGCTTTTAAAAATTTTAATCCTGCAGTGGGAATAAATAATTCACCTTGGGTAGGGTTAGAAAATTTTAAGATGTTATTTGAAGATCAGGCATTTTACCAATCAATAAGAAATACACTGGGAATAAGTATATTAAAATACATTTTGGGTTTTGTGTCTTCAATAACATTGGCAGTTTTGATAAATGAGGTGAGAAATATAAAATTTAAGAGGATAGTACAGACTATTTCGTATTTACCACATTTCGTTTCTTGGGTTGTAGCAGCCAGTATAGTTCTTAATTTGCTTTCACCAGAAGGAGTTATAAATCAATTTCTATTAAAATTTCATATTATAAAACAAGCAATTAATTTTATAGGTGTTCCACGTCTTTTTTGGCCTATAATGGCGCTTTCAGATATGTGGAAAGAAGTAGGATGGAATTCTATTATATATTTAGCAGCTATGACTGCAATAGATCCTGAATTATATGAAGCTGCAAGTATAGATGGTGCGGGGAGATTGAGGAGAATTTTTTCAATAACGCTACCATCTATAGTTCCTACTATAAAAATACTTTTGATATTAAATGCTGGATGGATATTAAATGCAGGGTTTGAACAAGTATTTTTGCTTTCAAATCCAATGGTAATAGACTATTCGCAGACACTGGAGCTGTACGTGTACAATTACGGTATACCTATGGGAAGGTTCTCTTTTGCCACTGCTGCCGGCATATTCAATTCAGTGGTTTCCCTTGTATTGGTTACCTTTGCTAACAGAATTTCAAAAGCCGTCAGCGGTGAAAGCGCCTTTTGAGGCTTGTTAGCCTCTAGATTGAGATATCAGGAGGTTTTATAAATGGCTATAAAGACAAGGAAGATAAGCGGCAGGGTTGAGGATATAATTTTTGATATGATCAATTACATCGTCCTTACAATAGTGATAATTGTGACATTATACCCGTTTTTAAACGTGTTAGCGGTATCCTTTAACGATGCCATAGATTCAGTAAGGGGTGGAATCTACATTTTTCCCAGGAAATTTACAACGTTCAATTATAAATCCATATTAACAGACCCACAGATATACAATGCCACCATGATATCTGCGTTGAGAGCTATTATAGGTTCAGCACTAAATGTCCTATGCAGTGTTATAGTTGCTTATGCTATTAGTAGAAAAGATTTTGTTTTAAGAGGGATAGTGTCTAGGATATTTATTTATTCGATGTATTTTAGTAGTGGCTTAATACCTTATTATTTGCTTATTAGAGACTTACACTTGATGGATAATTTTTGGTATACATTTTACCTGGGATTGTCAGTGCATGGAATATAATGGTTG
>NZ_KE386494.1:4856-190375 GCF_000427425.1 Caldanaerobius polysaccharolyticus DSM 13641
GGATATACACGATAGTGAGTTGTTTGATAATTTAAAAAGGGCAATAGAGTTATATGCGTCGTTGGGAATTAAGGTCCAGATAACAGAGCTAGATGTATCGATGTTCGCATTTAATGACGATAGACGCGATATAGTGGCGCCTACTAGAGAAATGCTTGACATCCAGGCTCGGGTCTATAAAAAGCTTTTTGAAATATTCAGATCTTATAAAGATGTAATTACCTCGGTTACTTTTTGGGGAATTAGCGATAAACACACATGGAAGGATAACTTCCCAGTTAAAAACAGGAAAGATTGGCCGTTGTTATTTGATGAAGAACAAAAGCCTAAACCCGCTTTTTTTAGTATGATAAACTTTTAATATTGGATGATATATACTTCCCGGGTGTCCCAAGGTCTAAAGCAAAGAACAGAGCTTGTCATAGAAAATCTCGAACTAAAACTAAATGGAAAACAAATTGGAGGTATTGTACATGTTTTATGATTTGCCTTTAGAAGAGCTTAAAAAGTATATGGGCAAAAATCCATGGTCCTCCGGATATAGATGAATACTGGGACAATGCCATAAAAGAAGCAAATGAAATTGACTTAAACGTTAGGCTGGAAGAAATAGATTACCCTGTTGACACAATAGAAGCTTGAAAAACGGAGATATCGCGAGAAGTGAAAGATAATGGAGGAGGAGTGTCAATGAAAAAGAGAAAAATGTTGTCATTGCTGGTTAGTTTCATGTTGCTTATCACAGCCTTTATGCCGGTTAATAAGGTGGTGGCTGCAAAATTGCCAGATGCATCTGGTAATTTAAGCGTTAATCTGGTAGTTAACGGTGATTTTGAAAGCGGTAATATAGACGGTTGGACAAAACATGGCAATCCTACGTTGGAAATAACCAGTGAGCAAGCGATAGGAAATTATAGTCTGAAGGTAACAGGAAGAACTCAAACGTATGAGGGGCCGGCGTATGATTTATTAGGCAAAATGGAAAACGGAAAGACTTATAATATTACGCTCAAAGTAAGAGCTGTATCAGGGCAGATAGCGATGGGGCATCCTAATCCTCCAAAAATTACTGTGACTATGCGAAGAAAATACATACCCAATACAGAGGGAGGGGAGAAGGAGAAATGGAAAGTTAAATATAGGTAACTCATTCAGTATTTTATTACTGAATTGTTACAACTATATCTTACAAGGGAGTGATAAGAGATACGTAAATCATAAAAACATGATAGCGTTGATATGGGAACAAAGGCATTTTAAACATATATAGGCAAAAAATAGAGAAAGAGTGAGAAAACGTGAGCAATATTCAGAAAAAAAAGAAAAACAGCAAATATTCGTTGAATTCGGTCAAATTTGGACTTTGAAAATGTTTTTATAAAGAGTTAGATTAATACTAGCAACTTATTAAAGTTTTTTTAAAAAGACATTTAAAACAAGAAGAAAGGAGGAAATTATTAATTAACAAAGCGTAACAAAGAATTAACTAATAAATGGTATTTAAGCAATAAGTCGTTAGGAGGTGATTATTGATATATAAAAATATTTTGTAAAGTAATTTTGCACCGCCATACGTGTAATAAAATTAGATAAACTAAAACCAATGATATTATACAAGCTAAGCAATACAATGTCAAACAATAATTTTATTCTAAGTTTTACTCTATTTCGATTGTAATATGAGTGTTTTACAGCCAATATTCATATTTTTCGTACGAAACTTCGCAAATGAACGCGCCTCAATTTTAGTTAATTTAAATTAAAATTATATCAATAAAGGGATCAATAAAGGTAGGTAAATGCAAAATGAAGCGAATATCAAAGTAAAAAAAACACCAATATTAGGAATTCAGTAACAAATAAAGCATTTACAAGAGACAAAATATGGAGGAAATCAGAGGTAAATTTAAAAAAGACAAAACTTAATAAACCTATCCAATTGCTAAAAAATGTTAGGCATGTTAAATCAATATATTAAGCTAAAAGTTGTTTTAAAGATAAAGGATGGTCCACAGCTCCGAGCTTAGCTGTAATAATTAACCCTATGTGTTGTGTTATACACGCGAGTAAAATGTCTGCTTTAATAGTTTCAGTGTTTCTAAGCTTAAAATTATTTACAGACATGGATTCTTTCAAGTTAGCGATAGTTTTTTCAATGACAGTCCGCTTTTTATAGAGCTTAAACCATTTTTTAGAATTGCGAGGAATAATGGTGTTGGTTCTATAATCGGTATCCAGGAAAGTATGAAAAATTCTACCGCATTTAGAAGATGTACAAGGATGATCACATTCCAGGATATAGACAGTTTTACCATTTACCTTAGTTTTTCTAGCCTTAGGGCACAACCATTTGATTCTAGGAGCTCTACCTTAAAAAGATATTTATAATTATCAAAAGCATCGAAAGCAGTATCACCTAAGAAGTATCTATAGGAAAAATGAGGGTGTAGATTGAAAAAACTATCAAGAACCGGTATTAAAGTTTTAGAATCATACAAATCTTTAGATTCAGCGACGGAAGGAGCATTGTGAGCGTCAAGAGAATCATCATCGTAAAAGCGGATATGTTGGACAATGCCTAAGCCATTAGTAACGACAGCAGCTTTAATAGAATAGCAATAATGGCCGTTGATATAAGAGAATTTAGCATCAGGGTTAGAGGAAGCGGACTTAGGCATTTTACTACAGGCGTAGGAATGAGGATTAAAATCGGGGATAGATTTAGAAAGCTTTTTAGCATTGCGATATAGAGAATCGAAGAATTTAGGATTATTTTCCTTGACATAAGGTTCGAAGCCGGTAGTATCAACGACTAAGACATTAGAGAGGGTAGGACTGATAGCACGAGAAATAAGTTCAGTAATATTAACGAGATTATAGAAGAAAGATTCAAGGTCATGAAAGAAGAGAGATTTAAATCTAGAGAATTGAGAAATGGAAGGGACTCTGGAAAAACCGCAAAGTTCTCTCAATTCCTTAGAGAGATTAAGGATATGAACAAGCAACTGAGTAGTAGGGATAGAAAGGATTTTTTGAATAACAAGGGCAGAAAGCATGGATTCGAGGCTAAAATCCCTATGGCGACCGAGAGAAGAGTAGTAATGGTCGTAGAAAGAAGAAGGGATAAGTTCAGAGAAATTGATGAAAGAATCAAAAAGTTTATGGTTGCAATAAATTTATTTAAACCAGGCAAATGAAGTATTTTTCATTTGCCTGGAGGAAAGTGCTGTTTATACGTGTTGTGTACTTTTCTTTTTTATGAATTTTAAAATATTTATAAATCAAATAATAAATACTTATTTTAGAGTAATTAATATAAGGGAAGGAAGGATTGATAATGTGGCAAATTTTAGCGATTTATCAGCATTATTAGAGGGTTTTGTAACAAAAGGATTACCTGGTTGTGGGTGTGCTATAGCCAAAAATGGTGAAATTTTGTATGAAGGATATTTTGGTTATGCAGATTTAGAAAAAAGGAAACCTATAAATGAGGAGAGCGTTTTTCGCATTTTTTCTATGACTAAAGTGATAATTTGTACCGCTGCCATGATACTTTACGAAAGAGGTAAATTTTTATTAAGTGATCCAATATATGAATATTTTCCAGAATATAAGGAAACGAAAGTTTTTGTTAAAGATTCAAAAGGGAATGTATATGTTGAAAAAGCAAAGAATACTATGTTAATTAAACATGCTTTTACTATGGCAGTAGGTTTGCCATACCATTTTGGAGATTCCCCTACGGCAAATGAAATAAGAAAGGTGAAAGCAGAATTAAAAGAAAAATATGGGAAATATGATATTGTAACAGAAGTGAGGGCAATGGGATCAGTACCAGTTGCATTTGAACCTGGAACTCGTTGGCTATATGGATATGGCCATGATATAATTGCTGCATTGATACAAGAAATATCTGGAAAACCGGTAGGGAAATTTTTATACGAAGAAATATTTGGACCTTTGGGAATGGATAGCACAGGATATCGTTTTTATGGAGATATTGAAGAAAGGATGGTTTGTTGTTATAGGAAAAATGAGAATGGAACATTAGAAAGAGTTCAAGGAATGTTAGACGAATTTCATCAACCAGATGCTATTTATGAAGCTGGAGGAGCAGGTCTTTATTCTACGGTGAGAGATTATTTAAAATTTTCCCAAATGCTTGCTAATGGAGGATGTTATAAAGGACAGAGAATAATTGGTAGAAAGACTATCGATTTGATGAGAACTAATCAATTAAATGAACAACAACTAAAGGACTTTAATCATAATAATGTTTATTTGGCTGGATATGGATACGGTTTGGGAGTGAGGACTCTAATGAATCCAGCTGAAGGAAACTCAAATAGTTCTGTTGGAGAGTTTGGTTGGACAGGTGCCTTGGGTACTTATGTTTCGATTGATCCAAGTGAAGGTTTTTCTCTAGTTTACATGCATCAGATGATTCCTAATATGGAAGAGTATCACCATTTGCGTGTGAGATCAGTTGCATATGGTTGTTTGTGATGAGGAAGGTAACAAGTAAAAGCCAGGAATAAAACAGTAATTTATCTATTGTTTAGAGGCACTGTTATGTGATCAATTGTCCATTCATTAAGGCATAGATCTTGTATAGGATGAAGATGCATCCTCTAGCATTTTCCCCAAGGCGATATGAAGGAGTTTAAGGGCAAGACCCCAGAGAGGTATGATAGAGAATGTTGAGGGGATATAAATGATACACTATTGTTATTTGCGGTGCTACATTTATGAGAAGGAGGAAATGTTGAATGGTAATAGAAGTAAAAGTACCTCAAAAGGGAAGTTTATTTAAAAATAATTCGAATGTTTGTGTAGGAAGTGGAAGAATGGGACTGGCTCTGCAAAAAGAGTATATGGATCATCTAAAAATTGTACAAGAAAAGATACATTTTCGTTATATCCGTTGTCATGGATTATTTTGTGACGATGTAGGTATATATAGGGAATATTCAAACGATAACCAAACTATTCCTTTTTATAATTTTACCTATTTAGATCGGATAATTGATGGATTTTTAGAAAGTGGTATTAGACCTTTTCTAGAATTAGGATTTATGCCTGAAAAATTAAAGTCAGGTGATAGAACGGTATTTTATTGGAAAGCAAACGTCACTCCACCTTCTTCTTACGAAAAATGGGCAAAATTAATAAGTGTAACTTTAAATCATTTAATTGAACGGTATGGTCGGGAAGAAGTTATTACCTGGCCTATTGAGGTATGGAATGAACCAAATATAGGATTTTGGGCTGGGACAATGGCGGAATATTTTAAATTATATGAATATTCTGCTAAAGCAGTTAAAGAAGTGGATCAAAGAATTCAAGTAGGAGGTCCCGCAATTTGTGGTGTAAACACTGAATATTGGCTGAGATCATTTTTTGAACATTGTATTAAAAATAAGTTACCATTGGATTTTGTTACTCGCCATTGTTACACTGCAAATCGGCCAATAATGCAGCCATGTTCTGAATTTATTTATCATACTCTAGAAGAACCAACAAATATGATTAGAGAGCTAAAAGAAACTCGAGAAATTATGTCTGATTATCCTGAGATTGCACATTTACCGCTACATATTACGGAATTTAATAGTTCATATGTTCCACGATGCCCAGTGCATGACACAACTTTTAATGCTGCATATATTGCGCGTATACTTAGCGAAGCGGGAGAGTATGCAGATTCCTATTCATATTGGACATTTAGTGATGTTTTTGAGGAAATGGATGTACCACCATCTGTTTTTCATGGAGGTTTTGGTCTAATAGCATTGAACTCTATTAAAAAACCTACTTTTTATACATTTGAGTTTTTTTCAAAAGCTGGCAAAGAATTATTGTATCGTGATGAAAATATCATAGTTACTAAAGATAGTGATAAGTATGTGATTATTGGCTGGCATTGGCATGATGTGCGTGAAAAATTACCTGCACAAGAAAAAAAATATCGCCTACTTTTGCCAAGTATTGCACCACAAGTCTTATTAATAAAACGAGAAGTTGGTGGTTCTCATGCCAATCCTTTGCAAACATGGAGTAATATGGGTAAACCACGTACTCTTAATAAAGGACAACGGGAAATTTTACGCGCTTCTGCTGAACCTTTACAAACTGACAAAAAATTGTATCAAAATAACGGAATATATGAAATAGAAGTATCTATTCCATGTAATCATCTATGTATGCTTGAAATTATTCCAGTCAATGATATGACAAAGAATTATTTGGGATTTGATTTAAGAGAATTTTATGGTTTAGATTCATAATATTTATTTGAGTCTGTAATTTGAAAGAAAGGATGATGAAATATGAAGGTAACTTTATTTGCTGATAAGAAACAGGGGAAGATAAATAAATACTGGACAAATTGTGTTGGAAGTTGTCATGCTGCTACGGCATTGAGAGAGGATTGGCGCAAGCAGTTAAAGAAATGCCGGGAAGAATTGGGTTTTGAGTATGTGCGTTTTCACGGTTTATTGAATGATGACATGAGTGTTTGTTTGAGAAAGAGTGATGGTTCTCTGGAGTATTCGTTCTTCAATATAGATTCCATATTTGATTTCTTATTGGATATTGGCATGAAACCTTTTATTGAATTGAGCTTTATGCCAAGTGCGTTGGCTTCTGGCACCAAAACGGTATTTCATTATAAGGGAAACATTACCCCGCCAAAATCCTATGACGAATGGGCAGATCTGATTGGTGCGCTGGCTGACCATCTGGTTAGGCGGTATGGTGTTGAGGAAGTAAGAGAATGGTTTTTTGAAGTGTGGAACGAGCCGAATCTAGATATGTTTTGGGCTGGAACGATGGAGGAATACTTCAGGCTTTATCAAAGCGCAGCTCGGGCAATAAAGAAAGTGGACAGTGAACTGAAAGTCGGGGGGCCGGCTACGGCAATTGATGCGTGGATACCGGAACTGAAGGAATTTTGCAGTAAGAACGGAGTCCCTCTTGATTTCATATCAACACACCATTATCCTACCGATTTAGCGTTTGGTTTGGGGTCTGACATGGAGGAACGGATGGCTCGTGCAGGGCGCGGGGAATTGACTGTCAGGGCCAAAAAAGCGATAGAGGAAGCTTATCCGCTGCCGGTGTATTATACAGAATGGAACAATTCTCCCAGTCCACGTGACCCTTATCATGATATTCCTTATAATGCAGCGTTTATTGTAAAAACAATTATTGACAATATGGATTTGCCGTTGGGGTGTTATTCCTTTTGGACTTTTTCTGATATTTTTGAAGAGTGTGGCTTAAGTTCGGTTCCATTCCATGGTGGTTTTGGTCTGCTGAATATTCATGGGATTCCCAAGCCTTCCTATCGAGCATTCCAGTTACTGTCGAAGCTAAAGGGCGATAGATTGGAAACAGTTATTGATGAAGGAAGTCCCACGGTAGATTGCATTGCCTCTCGTAGCCAGGAAGGTATAACAATCCTGATATCCAATCATCAAGTTCCGTTGTCTCCGATACAGGTAGAAACAATCAGTTTTACCATTAAAGGGATAAGGGGAGTACGGTTGGCCTTTGTTGAACGGATTGACGAAATGCACGCGAATCCGAGGAGAGTATGGATAGAGATGGGAAGTCCCACTTACCTTGACCAGGAACAGATTCAGAAACTAATGGAAGCGTCAGAGTTGATAAAGGAACCTGTTGGCTGGATTGCCGATAATAACGGTATAACAATTGGTGTGGTTATTCAACCTCATTCTGTAGTGGCAATTTCGCTCCTACTTGAGGATTGAGTTACTTGAGCTGCATGTGTTTACGTTTTATAATAGGGCTGGCTGAAAAAAAGGGGTTCAAGAGTGTTTAGACCGCAGCAAGTGAAAACCTGCAACCGTTGTGATTGGGAAGGAAGAAGGAAGGGAGATTAAGTATGAAAGAAGGTTTAATCGGCTTTTCATATTTTTTAGAATGGTTGTAGCATATACAAATCATTTTATTATAATCATATTGCTACTTATAAGGCCAGCACTAGCGGCAATAGCCATTTTTACTTATCTGTCAAAGACGATATGCCCTGTTAGCAGCGGATTTAAGTGTTTTAGCAATTTCTTCAGGATTGCTCAATCTATTGTTGCCATGACTCAAGACAAAATCAACAAGTTCCTCCATAGGCATAACAGCGATCTCATCAGGAGTAAAAGAATCAAAAACAGAAGTAGATGCTGAGCCAAAGACGTCGCTAAAAGGACAGTCTTCCTTGTATGAAGAGAACTTGAGATAAAGCAGGTTTAAAGCTCTGCTCTTTTCACTGGATATTCTGTACCAAGTGGTATCTAAAGCGAGTAAGGCGCTGTAGGGCTGCATATTTAAAGTCAGGCATGGGAGTAGGGTTTACCCTACCGAATCTGACACAATCAGCAATGACTCTGGCATCAAAATCGTCAGTTTTAGGCAAATGAGTGTAAGCCTTTTTAAAGCCACTGACGACAGATGAATTCATGACAAAGAATTTAGGGTTAAAAGGTGCCAGGTCAGAAGAAAAAGCCAGGTGAAGATGGAGGTGCCATGCATAATGAGAAGTAGCTTCCATGCCAATTTTGACACAGGAAGCATCAATAGCTTTAGCATGGGAGATCACCTCAGAGATGATAGAATCAGCACCTGGGGTATCATTAGAAACCGAAAAAGGCTTCTTAATGAGGTTATTGCCATCTTGATCAATAAAGAAAACAGAATTAGATTGACTGCTGATGTCGATACCGACGAATAAAGTACTGGGCACGTAAATTCCTCCTTTCACAAAAAATTTGAGACCAGTACCAGGTTGATCCCTGACAGATTACCGAGAAACAGCCTCGCGGTATCAGAACTATGTCAATACCCATAGGATACACCGTATGGATGCTGAGATATACGGAAGAGTAAGACATGGACAGCAAGCGAGTTAGAACTAAACGAGTAATCCCAGGGGTGCAGTCTTTTTCGAGAAGTACCCTAAAGAAGGGTCTTCAGGGGAGATCCAGAGCGACCCTGAACCAAATCCTAGAGATAGTTTAACAGAGACAACCTGAAGAAGAAAGAGGGAATACGTGTAGTACAATACAAAATGCAGCAATCGAGCATACATCGCAGTGAGGATTATATGTTTGGTCGATGTGTAGTCAAGCCTAAAATGAACTCACTGCGTTCGAGCTTGACAACCCATCTTCCCAAACATAGATAGTAGCTATGCGATGTATGCATAGGTATCAAGTGGCACTTGATAGATTTAATCATGGTGAAATTTAATGAAATAATATTTAAATATCAAGGTTCTTTATTAATCTTGTTAAAGGTCGACCTTTTTGGTTGATTACAAATCATATTATACGAGGGGAGGCAGAGAAAGTAAAAAACATTCTGCTTAGTCTTGGCAATATGATTGAGAAGAAAGCAGAACAGGTTTCAGTTCTTGTTGGCCTTGCATGGTTAGAGGGTTTGTATCATCTTTATTTACAGCACGGATTAAAAAGTGAAGCTGATAAACTATCAGTTAAAATTATAGGATTGGGGGAGAAGAGAACTTTTGAACTCAAGAAGATAGAAACGTCAATAGAGATTCCTAAAAAAGAGCTTGACGAGTTTCTTAATAAACTGACCGAAGGAGATATAGAAACGGTTTTAGGGAGAATTGCTCTATATTACATCTCCAGGAAAAATGATATTGTAAAACAATTAAAAGACCTTTCTCAAAGTACTCCACTTTCTTTTCTTTTTGCTCGTAAAATACAGGACCATAGAGGGCGTGTGATTGCTAGTGTTGGTCCTTTGGAAGAAGATCTGGATGGAAATATAATATATCAGATCTCCCAAAACATGAGTTTTTCTGCTTTTTTCTTAAGGGATACAATAAAAATTTTAATAAATAAATTTAGTTTGAATACAGAATCTATCGTTAGCTATTTACTTGCATCTCCTATTTTTGAGAAGATAAGAAAAGACTTTCTTGTTAAGGGAATAAAAGCTTATTTAGCTGATGATTTCCTTGTTGCTTTGCATATTTTGATACCGCAAATTGAAGCTTCAATTAGAAATTTAGCAGAGAAGATAGGGACACCTATATTAAAACCATCTCGTTCAGGAGGATTTCATTATAAGAATTTAGATGATTTGTTGACTGATAAAAATATAATCAGTGTCCTGGGAGAAGATATGTGTCTTTATCTGAGAGTCTTGCTCTCTGATCCTCGGGGATGGAACTTACGAAATAATGTATGTCATGGTATAAGTCCTATAGAAACTTTTAATCAAATGGCTGCTGACAGAGTTTTTCATGTTTTATTATGTTTGGCCTTAGTGAAAGAGGAGAAGGATAGGTGTTTAAATATACCATAGACAAGGAAATATTGCAGTACATATAAACATTTAATCATGGCCAAAAGGAAAAAGTAGGGGGGAAGAAAAATGTTAGCCCGTTTTGTAGAACAAGATAAGGAAATAAAAAGGCTTTTTTATCGGAAAATCAAAGAAAAAGAAGAAAGAGAAAAACAAAAACATTTAGACAAGATTAGTGAAGGTTTTCTGGGGTGGTTTTTGGAACCTATTGCAGATGTTGCATATACATGGAGACGCATTTCTGAAAAAGAACAGGGAAGTAGCGGAGAAAATTCGGTTGGTTGGGCATTACATTTATGGCTTCCAGGCGATGCAGTTATTGTAAATGACCTTGTTTTAGAGGTAGAACCTGATGAGTTTATACAAGTCGATCACCTTGTGTTAAATACAAATGGAATTTTTGTATTGGAGACAAAATCATGGGATGGGGTTTTTTTAGGTACAAAAGATAAATGGCGTATGAAACAGGGGAATAAGTGGATTGAAGTTCAAAGCCCTACTAAACAAAATGAAAGGCATGTTAAGTTATTTAAAAAATGGTTAGAAGAAAATTTATCTAATTTATATGAGAAGGTTAAAGAACATATATATCCCATTGTTGTATTTAAGCGTGCAAAATGGATAAAAGCTAAAGATTGTAGCATGCCTGTTGTTATTGGAGGAATGGAGGCTGTTAGAGAGATTAGAAAAGTAAAAGGAGAAAATATATCTGAGCAGGATATTAATTTAATTATTGAAGCTGTAAAAAATGCTAAACCACTAGATCATGAAGAGTGGAGGAAAAAATATAGCGAAGAAAAGGAAAAAAATGAAGGGAAATACCAAGTCACGACAGGAAAAACTTCGACTGGTAAAATGTATGTAAGAATTGTGGGAAAGAAAAAAGATGCAGAAAAAGTTGCAGAGGAGTATAGGAAGCAAAATTATACAATAAGTGAAATAAGGCAAGATAAGAAAGATAAAAGTGCATGGTTTTTTATTATTCTTGAGTAATAAACGTTGCGATAGTAAGAAGGACCAATTCGCCTCAAAATATAGCCCGTTTCTTCCTAAAGAATTACAGGTTAAAATGCATGAGGCACATTATGTTGATATTGAAGGTGTACTCGATTTTTTAAATCGCTATTGTATTCGAGAAATCAGGCTATAGAACAAAGTGAAAGTGGCCTTTATCAACAGCCTAGAATACATATCAAGCTGTAAAAGAGAGAAAATGAAAATAATAAAGGGAGTGGTAAATTTGGGGAAAAGCGATGGGAAATAAGGGATCCAATTTATGGCTTTATAGAAATAAATGAATGGGAGAGAGACATAATAAATCATCCTGTTTTTCAAAGATTGAGAAGGATACGTCAGTTAGCGTTAACTGATATGGTGTATCCGGGTGCTGTACATACAAGATTTGAACATTCTTTGGGTGTTATGCATGTAGCTACAAAGATTTTTGACAATATTGTTGATCAATGTAGGGAGATGCTGGATTCAGAATACGGATATAAAGAAGATGGTTTAAACAAAGTAAGGACAATCATAAGGTTGGCAGCTCTTTTACATGATGTAGGCCACCCGCCTTTTTCTCATGCTGGCGAGAGTATAATGCCATATAAAGATAATGGTAAGCTTTATAAACATGAGGATTATAGTAGTGAAATAGTTAAGACTGTGTTTAAAGAATTGATAGAAGACCACAAGTTTAATAACAATTACGGCCTAAAAGCAGAAGATGTTGCTGCTTTTATAGTTAAAGATTATAAGGTTTTAAAACGGTACTTATTTTGGACAGACATAATAAGTGGTCAGGTAGATGCTGACAGAATTGATTATCTTTTAAGAGACTCTTATCATATCGGTGTACGATATGGGGTATTTGATCTTGATAGATTGCTAAAAACGATTGTATTGATTAATACAGACGACATGCCAATTTTGAGTTTTAAAGAAGGTGGACTACACGTAGCGGAATCTCTGATACTAGCCAGATATTATATGTTTACACAGGTTTATTTTCATCATACTAGAAGGGCGTATGATTATCATATTAAAAATGCTGTTAAAGAAATATTGGTGAGATCAGGATATAAGGATGGAAGGATGAAACGACCTGATGGTAAAGAAAATATATATGATTATTTAATGTGGGACGATTGGAAAGTCGGTAACCTGATAAAAGAAAATGCTGATATATATGATTGTGGTGCCATATTAAACAGAGACCATTATAGGTGTGTGTATCATACCAACGAAGTACCTAATATAAGTGATTTAGAAAAGTTTCACGTTATTTGTGAAAAGATAAGGAATGAAATTGATAACGGCAGTGTAAAATTTAAGTAGGTAATTTAAAAAGGAAAAAGGCACTCAAATGTAGAAAAAGACCTCACCGCAAAAAAAATAAAAATACAAAGGAGTGTGAGGTCTTATGTTAAATATTCGACACATAGTAGGTGCAGTCCTTCTTTTTTGTAACGGATTAATAAAAATAATCAGTGAAAGCAAAGATTTTTATGAACTCGAAAAAGGAGTATATGAACTTTGCCAAAAAGTTTGTAACCAGATTTTCGTATGGGCATTGGAGCAAATGGATACACGTTTGATGAATGAACGCGACCGTGAAACCTGGGAAGTAGTGGGATTCAGAAAAAAAGATGCTATAAGCACTTTTGGCGAATTTACATATAGAAGACGCCTTTACAGAAACAAAAAGACAGGTGAGACCAGGTTTTTGCTGGATGATCTATTGGGCTGGCCAATACGGGCAAAAATAACTCCAAGGTTAAGAGAGATAGTCGTGAAACTGAGATGTCTTTCAGGCGCGTTGCCGAAACTTTAAGCCAACTATTCCCCAATATCAGTACAATGACGATCTGGAAGATCGTTAAGGATTTAGGAGAAACTTTAAAACAAGAAAGTGAAGAAAAGAGGACAGCAATATTTGAAAAAGGTAAATTGCCTGAAGGGCAAAAAATTACATCAACCCTTTGTATCGAAAGCGATGGTGTAGTGATTCGACTGCAAAGAGCGGACAATAAGAGAGGAGAAATAAAACACATTGTAGCTTATGAAGGTAAAGAAAAAATAGGTCACGAACGGAAAGTTTTAAAAAACAAAATTGTAGTGAGTGGGTTAGCGGATAGCCAGACCATGTGGGAAGAAACCTATGCAAAAGCCGGGAGCAAATGGGATTTAAATCGCGTAGAAAAAGTATACATAGGAGGAGATGGAGCCGATTGGCCAAAAGAGGGATTAGAATATTTTCCAAGAGCAGAGTATCGGCTGGACCCATATCACCTTAGCAAGCATCTAACAGAGGCCTTGTGGTATGACGAAGGAATTTTCAACAAAGTATGTGAAGCTCTTTACCAAAGCGACTTTGAGAAGACCCAAGAGACGCTAAAAGAAGAGATAAAGAAGACGAAAGGGAGTCGTAGAAAGAAGCTTGCTGCACTTTTAGATTATCTCACAGAGAATTGGGAAGGAATAGCTGCGTTAAGGGAGGAGGAACGGCTAGGAACCATCGAAGGGCAGATACAACACAACGTAGCGCGACGGATGAAACGGTTGGGAGCCAGGTGGAGCACATCTGGTGGAGACAGGATAGCTCGGATATTAGCCGAGAGAGCCAATGGAGAGTTAGAGAAATATATTTTACGTTGGCCAATGGAACAGAGAAAGCTCAAAGAGATGGCGCAAATAAGGTCGGATGAGAGAAAAGGAGTTGAAGACATAGAGGAATGGCTTAGCGTATCTCTGCCTGCATTAAAAGGACCCTGTGCCAGTCGACCATGGGTAAAGTATGTATTAAAAGAATTAAGCCATGTAAGTGTTGCGGCGATCATTTAAAGATAGTTTGTACTGAGATTTGAGGGGAAGAGAGGAATGTAATAGGTTGAGAGAGATACCGGTCCAAGGTATCAGAGTTTTTTGAAGAGGACGACCGGTATGAGGAGCTATTGTTGTTTGTGTGTAATCAACAAATTACCAAATATGGAATGATATTTATATTTTCAACAAAAAGGTTTATGAAAAGCGGTGAGGTAGAGTTATTAGAAAATTTACCTACAAACTCTTGACACAAACAATTGATAACAGTTTTATTGACGAACCAGAGAGATCATTCTATAATTTAGATAATGATGACATAAGAATATTAAAAGAATATGAAAGTGGTAAAAAAGAAATCATACCTTTGTCTGAATTATCTAATGTAGTAAAAAATATCAAAACGGTAAAACAAAAGCGCATATATGTTAGATCTAGTGATAGAGATAAAGCGATAGGTATTTTGCGGCGGGAGGGTTTTATTGATGGAAAATAATGAATTTGTAAGATACGCTTCTATTGTGCATATAATTAGAGAAATGAATAAATCGGGGTACATATTAGGTAAAACAGCATTAGTTAAGTTGGTGTATCTGTTACAGGAAAGATATAATGTACCTATGGGCTATGATTTCAGTTTATATACTTATGGCCCTTTTGCGAAAGAGATATTAGATGATCTAGATTATTTATCATTTTTGGATGCTGCAAAAGTTATGTGGAATAACGGTGGATATAATATATTACCAGGTAAAGAATTAGTGATGGAGGATATAAGTGAAAAAGCAAAATCGTTTATTGATAAGTATGGAGCTACTATAAGTAATATAGTAAAAGAGTTTGGAAAATTACATGCAAAATCCCTGGAGTTAATCACAACTATACATTACGTTGTAAATGATTATAAAGAAAATAATATTAAGTTCACAAAAGAGGATATATCAAAGTTAATACATGAAATCAAACCATATTTTAGTCAACAGGATATTTTAAATAAAATTAATGAGCTGGAAACAGAGAAGTTGATTACGCTAGATTAGAAAGCATTGTTTACCATTATATTTAGAAGGCTATTATGACTGTGCATCATCACTTAGTTATGAAGACATTGGCGTTTTTTTTTTAGGGAATAGTCTGAAAGAGAGAGTAAATGTAACATTACCTATAAGCCTTTATGTCAATAAACAGATATAATTAGCGAGAGTTGCTGAATTGGCAAATTAAATTATTAATTAAATAATACCATGGGGCAAAAAATTTGGATGATTTGGTATTACAAATGCTATTCCAATTATAGGTTTGTCTTTTTAAAAATCAACGGACGATTATTTTAAAGACAAATTCCGTAAAGATGACAGCGATATCATCAAGAATAGAAGAATATTGATTACAAAACCATATTAAACAAGAGGTGATATGGTGAAATTTTTTGATATAATAACTAATGAGGAATTACTTGGGTATATCACTTCCAGAATAAACAAGGATCACAAAGAGGAGATGGGATATATAGATATTAAAAATAAGTTAAGAAAAGAATATGAGAATATGGAAAAAGAAAAAATCGAAGAAGAATATGAAAAATATAATTTAAATAGAATTGCCTTAGAATCTATGAATGTAGAAAATATTGCAATTGCTTGTATTTCAGCACTTGCTGTATTAATTTCCTTGCTTTCGTTGGTATATTCTATAAAAATTAATACAACTATTTTTATAATCGTTATTTCATTAGGTGTATTCTTTTACGTTATTATGGTACAATACAGAATAAAGAAAAAAGCTAAAGTTATGGCTTATTATAGCATCGTAATAGAAGTATTGGAGGAAATAAGAGAGCAAAAGAAAATGAATGATAAAAAGTTTGAACAATTAAGTTAATAAAATTTGTTTTAAACTCCTGTTTTACCATGTCTATAATGATGCTCTCTGGGACCATACAGAATATCTATAAAGTCTGTGTTTAACCGTTACGTATTCCAAGTTATACTATATGGCCTCATCATAAAAACCAATACTTAACAGTTTAATAGAGGTAAGTGTGCATTATCATCAACACAGATTATGGTATAATAAGATCAAAGAGAATTGAAGGAGATTATTATGGATGAGATAACCAATGATTGGCATAGTGATTTTTATGCAGCTATCAGAGAGATTTTTAAAAATGAAAAAGATAAAATTGATATAATACAAGAACAGTACCTATCAAAAGAACCACTGCGGATAGATGTGATAATAGTCAAGAAGAATGACGACTATGGTATTGACAAACAAATAGCGAGGATCTTTAAAAAGTATAACATCATAGAATATAAATCACCAGAAGATTATGTATCAATAGACGATTATTTTAAAGGTTTGGGTTATGCATATATTTACAAGTCCACGATGAATGATTATGAGAAAGCCAATAAAAAAGTTAATGACATAAAAATAGAAGAAGTGACATTAAATTTTGTAAGTAATTCCTATCCACGAAAATTAACTAAATTTTTGAAAGAATACGGCAGAAATATAGAAAAAGCTGATGATGGTATATATTATGTAAAAGGCGAATGGATATCAATACAGTTAGTGGTATTAAAAGAGCTGAAGAATGTAAAAGAGAATTATCCTGTAATATTATTAAGCGAGAACATATATTTTGGAGAAGCATTCGAAGAATTGCTAAAAAGCATAAATGACGTAAAAGATAAGGATGAGAAGATAAGGTTATTGGAAGCGGCTTTTAGGGTAAATATGAAGAAAGCTGTGGAGGTGTATAAAATGTACAGCGATAGAGTTAATGAAGAGACCCAGGAGTATATAATAAAGACATTAAAAGAGGCCAATCTCAAAATATATACAGAAGAAGAATTAAAAGAAAGAGAAAAAAAAGGCATTGAAAAAGGTATTGAAAAAGGTATTGAAAAAGGTATTGAAAAAGGTATTGAGAAGGGCATAGGCAAAACCTTAATAAGGCTTTTAACAAGAAAGTTTGGTGACATTTCCTCGGATTACAAAAAGAAGATAGAGAATGCCAATGAATATACCTTAACGGAAATAGTTGATCACATATTTGAGATTAATAAGATAGAAGATTTGGATGAGTATTTGAAGTAATATGTATTCCACCTTAATTTTATGGTGGTTATTTTTTGTATGAAAAAAATATGCTAAAGCTGTAATAGGGAGGACTTTTATGTATTGCAAGAATTGTGGCTATAAATTAGAAGATAGTCTTCGCTTTTGTCCTCATTGTGGAACTGCATTGGACAAGATATCTTCAGAAAGCAAAACCGCTGGTAATAAATACTGGCTTATCCCTTTTAGTTTTGCCATAATGATTGCCGTATCATTAACCGTTTATCTTTTTTACGAAATAAGGATCAACAGAGAAGTGGAAGCAATGCGAACAAGAGCAGAAGACCTGGCTTTGCAAGGAAATTTCGATATTGCCTTAGATCTTGTCAACCAGGGGTTGGCCCTGCGCCCTAATCACAAGGTGCTACAGCAGGACCTGGCTTTGATAAACTTGGGTAAAAATATAAAGGCAAAATTAGAGGATGCGGGGAAGTACGCTGACGCAAAAAAATTTGATATGGCTTTAAACTCCATTTCCACAGTTGAGCAAGATCTTGCTAATGGGCGTGGAGCGTACTTTGACATGCTGCGCAACCTCAGCGAAAAGTACAAAACACAGGTTGAACTAAAGCAGATTTACGATATCGCTAAAAGCAAGAACACCATTGACGATCTGGCTACTCTGTTATCGAGATTATCTTCTTTAAACAGCCCTGAAGCGAAAAATATCGATAAATTGATACGCCAGAAAATCGCCGATATTGCCTATTCAAAAGCCAGTGAGATGTTAAAAAACAAGCAGTACAACGACGCGTTGAACGTAATAGAAAAAGCCATGCAATATGACAGCTCCAATGCCAAACTTGTTTCATTTAAAAAAACCATAATAGACCAGAAAACCGCTTTTGAAAATGCGGAAGCCAGGAGGATGGAACAGGCCATGATTGCAGCGGCAAAAGAAGAAGCTATGAACAGGACCAATGCAGTTAGCGTATTAAATATCCAAACTTACACCGACGATTACGGGGATTTTGTGATAGAAGGAGAAGTCAAAAACATAGCCACAAAACCTATATACGAAGTGGAGATTTTATATAACATATATGATGCTGACGGAAATGCCATCGAGGACGGAAGTACATATGTATACCCAATTTATTTGCTGCCTACGCAGAAGGGAAGTTTTTCTAATGTGCACTATGGGATTTCAAACGCTGATCATATAAAAATAACTCAGATAAACTGGTATCTTGATTAAAAAGGAGTCAGTGAGAATGGGACAGGCTGCAAGAGATTCTGAAAAATCTTTGTTTGTTTCCTTAGTTGTTACGATTTTGATAATAGCGGCTGGACTTATTGTTTTTTATTTTTTAAGCAAGGAAATGCATCAACAAGTAATCACAGGCACCTCTAAATTGGGCTCTTTGAATACCTTGAAAAATTCGCAAACGGAAAATGCAAATAAAACAGCTGATATCAAATCTATCATATCGGATAATCAAAAAAAGGTTATGTACATTGAAGTCAATCGTGGGAGTAATGTGGTTACAGGCTCTGGTTTTTTATATGACACCAGCGGCGATATCATAACCAACGCCCATGTGGTGGAAGGTGCTTCCACGGTAAAAGTAAAGACCTATGATGGCCAGGTATATAACGGCACGGTTATAGGCAGGAGCAAAGACGTAGATGTAGCGTTGATAAGGGTACCTGAGCTTGCCGGCAAAACTCCCGTGAAAATATCATCGAGAAAAGGTGAAATCGGCGATCCTGTCATCGCCATGGGAAGTCCTTTGGGGTTACAGAATACAGCTACTACGGGGATAATAAGTGGCGTCAACAGGGATTTTACTATACCACCCTACGAGTACAAAGGGGTATATCAGATATCAGCTCCCATATCGCCTGGCAGTAGCGGAGGCCCATTATTGGATCAGAATACAGGAGAGGTTTTAGGTGTAAATTCTGCCGGTACTGTTGAAGGGGTGATAGGCTTCTCCATACCTATAAATCAGGTGTTGCCTCTCGTGGAGAACTGGTCGAAAAACCCATCAAAGCCTCAAAATGACCAATATGCCGATTATACTGCAGATCAACAGGAGGATAATCAGGATAGTCAGCCTATTAGAGAAAAGGCTGAAGCTTTGGTTCAGTCTTTTTATCAGTTCATTGATGAGCAGGATTATGTTACTGCGTATTCCCTTTTGGGTAGCGATTGGCAAAATAGTACATCATATCAAGCTTTTAGGACTGGCTATCTTAGAACAGAATCCGTTAGAATTTTAAACATTGTATCCCATGACAAGGACAGTAATCACGCAGAAGTTACGGTAATAATAGAAGCCCTGGAACTTACAGACCAAAATACCGAGCGGATAAGTCAGTATATGTGTACTTATATTGTAGGTTATGAAAACGACAAATTAAAAATCTTAAGTGGTACAGCCCGTAAGATTTAAGAATCTCTTATATCACTGTAGAATTTAAGCAGGTAATTTAAAAAGGAAAAGACATTAGAATGTAGAAAAAAGACCTCACCGCATAAAAAAACCAATAACACATAAAGGAGTGTGAGGTCTTATGTTAAATATTCGACACGTAGTGGGTGCAGTCCTTCTTTTTTATAACGGATTAATAAAAATAATCAATGAAAGCAAGGATTTTTACGAACTCGAAAAAGGAGTATATGGACTCTGCCAAAAAGTTTGTAACCAGATTTTCGTATGGGTCCTGGAACAAATGGACGCACGCTTGATGAACCAACGCGATCTTGAAACCTGGGAAGTAATAGGGTTTAGAAAAAAAGATGCCATAAGCAGCTTTGGCGAATTTACATATAGAAGACGCCTTTACAGAAACAAAAAGACAGGTGAGACCAGGTTTTTGTTGGATGATCTATTGGGCTGGCCAATACGAGCAAAAATAACTCCAAGGTTAAGAGAGATAGCCGTGAAACTGAGTACCGAGATATCCTTCAGGCGTGTTGCCGAAACTTTAAGCCAACTATTCCCCAATATCAGTACAGTGACAATCTGGAAAGTCGTTAAGGATTTGGGAGAAACTTTAAAACAAGATAATGAAGAAAAGAGAGCAGCAATATTTGAAAAGGGTAAATTACCTGAAGGACAAGAAATTACATCAACCCTTTGCATCGAAAGCGACGGCGTAGTGATTCGTCTGCAAAGAGCGGACAATAAGAGAGGAGAAATCAAACATCTGGTAGCCTATGAAAGCAAAGAAAAAATCGGTCATGAACGGCATGCCTTGGTGTGGTGAGTGGGCTAGCTGATAGCCAGGTCATGTGGGAAGAAACATACGCAAAAGTCGGGAGCAAATGGGACCTAAACCGAGTAGAAAAAGTATACATAGGAGGAGATGGAGCCGATTGGCCAAAAGAGGGATTAGAATATTTCCCTGGAGCTGAGTACAAGCTGGACCCATATCACCTTAGCAAGCATCTAACAGAGGCGTTATGGTATGACGAAGAAACTTTCAACAAAGTATGTGAAGCTATTTGCCTAGGCGACCTTCAAAAGACCCAAGAGACGCTAAAAGAAGAGATAAGGAAAACTAAAGGGAATCGAAGGAAGAAAGTCACTACCCTTTTAGATTATCTTACAGAGAACTGGGAAGGAATAGCTGCGTTAAGGGAGGGGGAACGACTAGGAGCCATCGAAGGACAGATACAGCACAATGTAGCGCGGAGGATGAAACGACTGGGAGCCAGGTGGAGTATATCCAGTGGAGACAGGATAGCTCGAATACTGGCGGAGAAAGCCAATGGAGAGTTAGAGAAGTATATTTTGCGTTGGCCTATGGAACAGAGAAAGTTCAAAGAGATGGTGCAGACAAAGTCGGACGAGAGGGAAGAAGTTGAAGACATAGAGGAATGGCTTAGGGTATCACTACCAGCATTAAAAGGGCCCTTTGCCAGTCGACCATGGGTAAAATATGTATTAAAAGAATTAAGCCATGTTAAGCGTTGCAGCGATCATTTAAAGATAGTTTGTACAGAAATTTCAGGGTAAGAAAAGGAAGTAAGAGGTTGAGAGAGATACCGATCCAGGGTATCAGAGCTTTTTAAAAGAGGACGATCGGTATGAGGAGCTATTGTTTTTTGTGTGTAATCAACAAATTACCAAATATGGAATGATATTTATATTTTCAACAACAAGGCTTATGAAAAGCGGTGAGGTAAAGTTATTAGAAAATTTACCTACAAACTCTTGACACAAACTTTCCTTTTCTCCACCGTTGAGGACATGCCACCTCACAGGATCTCCGCGATACGCTCTTGGAATGGGAGTTGCAGGGTCTCCGAAAACCCAGGAATCGTGATGAATTTCTTCACCTATGCAGTCCGGGCATACTTCCCCGTCCATGATCAATTTCATCCTGTTTCGCATCGGTTCAGAGCGGTAGTTAATGGAATGAGTGGCGCTTGGAGCTCCGGTCTCCGGGTTAACTGGCGTTTCTCCAAAGCGGTTTTTGACCGGAGACTCGTCATGAAATATGGTTACAAATTCCCGGTAATCGGGCAAGTAAGGGTTATGGATATCAGCAAAAACCCCGCTTTTCAAAGGCTGACCCGTTTGAGGATCCGTCCAGGTGCTGCCGGGTGGTTCCACGACAATGGCTCCGAACAACCCGTGTACATTGCTGCCCCTTTCCGAACTCAAGGGGTTCCCAAGATCGTTGAAGAGAAATGCCCCCTGGATATTTGCCTCCCATCGGTAAACCTTGGTTTCACCCGGAGCGGCTACCGTATTCGGGTTATCCCCTACAAAAGCCCCGTCAGAATCTAGTACCGAATAGGATAAACCTTTTACATTAATCGATGCGGGGAAATCGAGTTTATTCGTGAAGTGAATTTCTACGGTATCACCCTGGTTGACCCTTATTACCAAAGGCTGAACCAAATCCACGGGTTTGCCGGGATTTTCTTCAACCAACCGGCGCACCAGTTGTTCATTTTCGGCCAGAACGTACATAAGGCCATTTTGATCAAAATCACCGAATTTATTAAATACAATTGGAATCTGAATGGCAGCCACATCAAACCGTCTCAGCATGAAATTCCCCCTCTATGAAAAGGTTTCTGGTATTTCTCCGGGTTGTTTTTCAGCATAGATTGCGGCAATATCCCAGTACTGTATGCAGAATACCTTACCTTTCAATTCTACCTCAGAGACATTAACCAATTTTTCCACCATAAAAAACGGGAATTGCTCCATCATAACAAGGGCTCTGTTTCCGACTCTGCCTTTAAGCTTTCTTTCAAGTGTCTTATTATATGTCATTTATCTCAGCCTCCTTTAGTAAAGCGGAAATCGCGTTTCTCTGTCAAAAGGCAAGAATGTCACTACCTGCACCAACGGTATTATCAATGGTGTCGGAAATATAAATTCCGGTGCATTGGACATTTTGATGTTAACATCTCGAACTTCCACATACTGATTTGACACTTCAGATACCGTTGCACATATAACCGGCCTGAATACCTGTCCCAGGATATTCAATTGCCGGGGCTTCAATATTAATAAAACCGTCTTATTTTTATATTTTTCGATTTCATTGGCGGTATAGGATCTGTCCAGAGAATCTGTTGTAAATATAGGGTAGGGTATCGATTTGTATATCTCCTTCGAAACTCCTTTAGGCACCTTCGCCACTCTCCTTTTAAATATCTTAGTTTTACGTTGGTATCTAATACAATTGTGTTAAAGCTACTCTAAAATTGTACCAAATAGTGGTGAAAAAATAGGCCACTTTAATCGAGAATTCCTGTATGATTACGTTGTCCAAGCATCATCGTACAGGAGGAAAGGAATTGATCAAGATGCACAGTTAGAATTATCAGAAAAATGAAAATGTATTTTATGGAAGCTAAGTAGATACTGACAAAGGGAGGCTCAGATTAAAGTTCCTTAATCTATATTTTTGATAATGGTTTTAATTTATTTTCTGTGTTCACATTTGAAGATTATTACAATTTTTTTGATGATTTTTGTTGCAGTATATACACTTTTAGTTAAGAATATTGGCAACAAAAATAAATTTGAAGGCTTAAACAAAAGTATATTGATGTCTATACCGTAAAACGAACTAGGAAGGAATTTCGCGGTTTGTGTAGAAATAATGTAAAAAGCGTTAGGTGTACTACTCGGCTTGCGAAGGTTCAGATTAATGCTGACAGTTACAATAGCAATTGCGTCGGTGTACTCGATAGTAATGGTATGCAGGAAAGTATTAGGTGCGATACAGGGACCTATTTTGGGAAAAAAGGTAAACCAAGAATTGCTTGATAAAATATATGGACCATTTTTTCAGATTTTTGTATTTGTTATGGCAATATCAATATAAATGCTAGAATAAAAATGAGCCAAACAAAATACCAGTGACGAATACAAATATGAAAGAGGAGCAACATTAAACATACATGTCCGAAGTGTCGAAATGCCGTATATGGAATTGGTGCCCACGCTGCAAAAGCGTAAAGAAGGAATTTTATAATCTGTATAGAAGTAATATAGATAGAGGGAAGGTGATAGTAAATGTATAAGAAGCTTTTCGAACCTATTAAAATAGGTAAAGTTGAGCTTAAAAACCGCATTGTTATGGCGCCAATGGGAAATCTCGGCTATTCAGACACTGATGGATGTTTTAACAAAAAAGCTTTTGATTACTTCATTGAAAGAGCAAAAGGCGGGGTAGGTTTAATAATCACAGGTGTTTCAAAAGTTGAAAACGAAATAGAAAAATTTATTCCAGGTACAGCACCAACCCCTGCAATAAACCCCGGCAGGTTTATTCAAATAGCAGGTGAGCTTACTGAAAGAGTTCATGCTTATAATACAAAAATCTTTTTACAACTAGGAGTGGGATTTGGAAGGGTTGCAGCACCGTCACTTTTGCTTACCCACCCTATTGCACCATCGCCAGTCCCGAACTATTGGAAACCAGATATAATATGTAGGGAGCTTACGGAAAAAGAAATAGAAACGATAATCCAAAAGACAGCGGAGGCGGCGTTTATTGCAAAAGAGGCGGGATTTGATGGCGTTGAAATTCACGCTGTTCACGAAGGGTATTTGCTTGATCAGTTTGCAATTGCACTTTTCAACAAGCGCAAAGACAGATTTGGCGGTGATTTACGAGGGCGGTTGACGTTTGCAACCGAAATAGTAAGAGCAATAAAAAAACTGGTTGGACAAGACTATCCAGTGTCCGTCAGATTTAGTGTAAAGAGCTTTATAAAAGGCCTCAACCAAGGCGGGCTTGCTGATGAGGTATTTGAGGAAAAAGGAAGAGATGTTGACGAGGGGCTTAAAGCGGCAAAGATATTAGAAGAAGCGGGGTATGATGCATTAGATGTGGACAATGGATCATATGATGCATGGTATTGGGCACATCCACCTATGTATCAAAGCAATGGTCTAAACATTCCATATGCCAAAAGGTTAAAGGAAGTTGTAAAAATTCCAATAATGCTAGCTGGAAAATTGGATGTTGTTGAATATGCCGCAAAGGTTGTAAACGATGATATAAGCGATATGGTAGCAATAGGAAGAGGTTTGCTTACCGACCCGTATTGGCCTAAAAAAGTATTGAAAGGCGACATTGAAGACATAAGGCCGTGCATTGGCTGTCAGGTTGGTTGCATCGGTAGGATCATTCAACCAAGACCGCTTTGTTGTGCGGTAAATCCCACTGTTGGCAGAGAAAAAGAATATGAGATAAAGCCTGCTGATATAAAAAAGCGTGTTATGGTTGTCGGCGGTGGAGTTGCGGGAATGGAAGCGGCAAGGGTGCTCGCACTACGTGGACATGATGTTGAGCTTTATGAGAAAAGCGAAAGACTTGGTGGGCATCTTATCGAAGGTTCGGTTCCGGACTTCAAAAAAGACGATGCAAGGCTTCTGAGTTGGTATAAGTATCAAATAAAAAAGCACAATATAAAGACTTATTTAAATACCGAAGTTACAAGAGAGCTCATAGATTGCAAAAAACCGGATGCAATAATTATCGCAACAGGATCTGAACCTATAGTTCCAAATGTTAAAGGAATTGATAGCAGTAATGTTGTGCTAGCGACAGAACTTTTAGGTGGGGTAAAAGAAGTAAAAGACAGGATATTGGTTGTTGGCGGCGGGCTTGTTGGTTGTGAGCTTGCGCTATGGCTTGCAAAACAGGGCAAGAAAGTTACGCTGATAGAGATGCAAAACGATTTAATGGTAAGCGGTGCACCTGTTGCGCACGCCAACAGAATTATGTTAATAGACCTTCTAAAGTTTTACAAGGTTGAAATCCTGGTGAATACAAAGCTTGTTGAAGTTAAGAACAATGAAGCCATAGTTGAAACAATGGGCGAGAGAAAAGGCATATCTGCTGATACGATAGCTCTAGCAGTTGGGTATAAGTCAGACAAAAGGTTGTATGAAGCGGTTTCCAAGGATTATCCAGATGTTTATCTCATCGGTGACTCCCGGGAACCTCAAAACATAATGTATGCTATTTGGGATGCCTATGAGGTTGCACATGAGATATAAGAGCTAATAAAATCGCCCTTTTGGGGATAGGTATTTATAAAGCCTATCCCTATTTGTGTATGTACGTCATGAGTGTGATCTAAGTGGAAAATGTTTACAGTGTTTTAAGGAGTTATTTTGTTACTTTTTTAAGTTATTATTTGAGAACTAAATTTCAGTTTAAAAAATATAAAAATTGTCCAAATACATCATAAATCTTTTGTCATATAATACTATTAGACATAGAAAAATAACAACGATTTACAAAAACATCCTCAAGATAAGGAGGATTTATAAATGATAGAACAGGTAGATGTGAATGTAAATGCAGACAAGGTAGTAAGAGAATTTAGACATTTTTACAGAGCATTTGGGTACGCTAATGTTGATTATACCTACACTCAGCCGTCGCGTAAAATGTACGAATATTTAACTTCTTATAACAATCACTGTTTATACATGCGAATGCACAATATTCTGACATCTCACGGTAGAGGGGATTATTATCTTGTAAACGAGGGATTAGATTACGGCGGTATTGATGGATCTATAGTACATATTGACCAGGATGGCAACATACAATTTGAATGGGATAAAGTTGACAGGGTTTATGATATATTAGTAAAATATGGAATAAAGCCAATAGTAGAAACAGTGTATATACCATTGCCTTTAAGAAAAAGCAAAGAATTACACTATTTGCCGAAGGATTTTAAAGTATGGCACAAATTGATAAGAGAATTTGTATTACACGTTCAGCAGCGTTATGGCAGAGAAGAAATAGAAACGTGGTATTTTGAAATATGGAACGAGCCTGATAATCATAAGATATGGCTTGAAAATTTAGAATCTTTCTTTGCCCTATATGATTATATGGAAGATGCTGTTCATTCGGTAAATGATAGAATAAAAGTTGGCGGACCTGCTACCAAACAATCTGAAGCAAGTTTTGTATTGTTTCAGAAATTTTTGGAACACTGTACTCACGGGGTGAATTACGCCACAGGGCGGTATGGGAGCCGTATAGATTTCGTCTCGGTGCATTGCAAAGGTGGACGGCCTGAACTATATAGCCCCTCGATAGAATATATGTTTGGCGCATTAAAACGCTATATAGAGATATTAAAGCAATATCCAGAACTAAAAGGAATCGAATTTTTAAATGATGAGTCAGACGAATCCTGGAAAGGCAATATGGGTATACAGGAGGAAAGTTGGTTTAACTTCCGCAACACCCATTATTTCCCGGGTTTTGTCTGCAAAATGGTTAATACTTATTGTGACGTTGTGGAGGATCAGTATGAGATAAACCTGACAGTGGCTGATAGCGATAATTGTCACTTGCAGTGGGAAAAGTTTTTATTCAGCGGTAACCGTTCACAGCTAACTCCATTAGTAAGGTATGGCTCAACTGATTTGTTAAAAAAACCTATTTTCAATGCTTATGTTTTGTTGAGCCATTTAGGAGATAAAAGATTAAATGTATCATCGGGCAATGATTGTTTTGGCAGAAAGTTTGGAGCGCTGCCAACGATGCGCAATGATATCTTATCTATTATGGTTTGGAATTTTGAAGATGGCATTACCGATGAGGTTAATGATAGATTAATTAAGCTGAAAATCACTGGAATACCTTTTAGAGGGAAATATAGACAAATCCACTATCGGATTGATAAAGATCATAGCAATTCATATAACACCTGGGTGGCTTTGGGTAAACCAGGACATCCAACTGTAGAACAGATTAAACAATTGCGCCGCAGGGAAGGCCTGGAACTTTATGAACCGATAAAAGAAATTGAGATGAAAAGCGAGATAGAATTTGAATTGGCTATGCCTATGCATTCGATTTCTCTTATAAAGCTTGTACCTTATAATCAGCATGCACCAGCTGTGCCGACGAACATAAAAGCTATTGTGGAAAGAGGATTTAATGGTAACAAACAAGTATTTCTCAAATGGAAGCCCAATGAAGAAACTGACTTTGTTTATTATAAGATATGGAGGAGAAAAGAGGGAGAACAAGAGTATAAATTATTAAACGATTATTTTTTAACGACATCAATTTATATTGATATGGATGTTGAGAATAGCACTTATTACTATAAGATTCAAAGCGTAAATGCATCGGGGCAAGAAAGCCTGTTATCTGATGATATTATTGTAACAACATGACGAAAAGGGGGGATGTTTAAAATGGTAGAGAGAATGGTACAGCCACCTCTGGAACTTATATCGGATTATGAAGATGGTCAAATGGTAGCGGTTTTGGAATCACCATATAAAATAAGGGTGCGTAAAGCTCGTATACCAGAACCAGGCGATGGCGAGGTGAGAGTCAAAATAAAATGGGTTGGGATATGTGGCAGCGATATAGAAGCTTATCGCGGAACTAGAGCACCAGAATTTTTATCTCTTCCAGCGCGATTGGGTCATGAAGTTGCTGGGATGATAGACAAAGTAGGCCAGAATGTTGTTGGCTTAAAAGAAGGAGATAAAGTAGTTTTAAGATATGTATGGGGAGCTTTTGCACAATACATAGTATGCAAGCCTTTTTCAGTGATGAAAATTCCCGATAACATACCTTTGAAAGAAACGTCTTTAATAGAGATATTACCTGGTGTTTTGCATGCCGCAGAGCTTGCTAACATTGATCCTAGTAAAAATGTCCTTATCATGGGACAGGGAGTAAGTGGTCTTATATTGACTCAAGTTATAAAGTTATTTTCTCCAAGGAATCTAGTAGTTACTGATCTTTTTGAAGAAAAACTTCGCTTATCACGAAAATATGGTGCTACCCATACATATATCATTCCAACACCTGATACCCCTACTGTGCCTGCCATTGGACAAGGACGAAAAAATATATGGGCTGGGGCTCCAGTTCATGAGGATAAATCACCGCGGGAAAACCAGGTATTTGCGTGTGAATAGTGATCCAAGGCAGGATACGGGCGAATCCCATGTTCCTGTACCTTTTTACGTCTCCAGCCGCGGTTACGGCGTGCTTGTCAATACTTCGAGGATTGTCACTATTTACTGCGGTTCTTGTGTTCGCAGGAATCATAAATCAGTTTCAGTGACTAGAGACCGCAATACAGATCCTATGTGGCAGGCGACACCGGAGTCAGATTCTGTAGAAATAGTGATTCCAACTACAGGGGTTGAATTATTTGTCTTTGCTGGGAAGAGTATGTTAGATGTCGTTAAACGATATAATTTGTTTTGCGGTGGCGGCGCCTTGCCGCCAAGGTGGGGATTGGGCTTCTGGCATCGAGTTCCCTCTTATTATGATGCTAAGCAGGTTATACAAGAGGCCATGGAATATAGGAAAAGAGAATTTCCGTGTGATGTAATAGGATTAGAACCAGGATGGCATAGCAGCAGTTACCCTGCTACATACGAGTGGTCAAAGGAGCGTTTCCCTAAACCTGAAAAGTTTGTCGAAACTATGGATAAAGAAGGTTTCAAGATCAACCTTTGGGAACGCCCTTATGTTTCTCCGCATTCCAAAATATATAGCGCGTTGGAGCGTTTGTCTGGATCTCATAGCGTATGGGGCGGTTTGGTTCCAGATTATTCGTTGCGGGAAGTTAGAGAAATTGTAAAAGAACAGCACAGAAAAGAGCATGTGGATATAGGTGTATCAGGTTATAAAATCGATGAATGCGATGGTAGTGAACTTACCAATCATTCGTGGATGTTTCCTGCTCATGCAATTTTTCCATCGGGGCATGATGGAGAACAGATGCGTCAGGTATATGGCTTAATGCTCCAGCAGACGATGCTGGAAATGTTTCGAGAGAGAGACCGCCGCACGTATGGCCTGGTAAGGGCATCGATGGCGGGAGCGTCTTCTATGCCATATGTTCTTTATTCTGATCTCTATGACCATAGGCAATTTGTGCGCGCACTGTGCAATGCTAGCTTTTGCGGGCTACTTTGGACGCCAGAGGTTCGCGGTGCTAAAAGCGCTGAAGAGTGGGTAAGGCGTATGCAGGTTGTCTGTTTCTCGCCTTTGGCTATGTTAAATGCATGGGCTGACGGAACTAAACCGTGGTCATATCCCGAAGTGGAGCACATTATACGAAAGTATATCAATTTGAGGATGAGACTTATGCCTTATTTTTATTCGGCTTTTGCGCGCTATTATTTTGATGGAACTCCGCCTTTTAGAGCGATGCAGTTAGAACTAAAATGTGATCTTAATAAATGGGATGTTGATGGTCTGGATGATCAGTATATGGCGGGAGATTCGCTGCTGGTAGCTCCTCTTTTTGCGGGAGAAACACACCGCGATGTTTTCCTGCCCCAAGGAGTTTGGTACGATTTTGAAACTGGTGAACGCTTTGAAGGAGGTAAGACCATTCGCGTGAGTGCCGGTCTGGATAAAATTCCTCTTTTTGTGAGGGATGGTGGCATAATACCGATGATGCCTGCTTTGCCTCATGCGCCCCGGAGGGGAGAAAAAGTTCCGCTGGAAATTCGCCACTACGGTACAGCACCAGGAAGTTTTAATTTGTTTGATGATGATGGAGAGACATTTGCTTACGAAAGAGGACGCTATCGGTTAATAACCCTCAAAGTTACAGTTGACAAGAATGGAAATCGCCATGGAGATGTTCAGGGCTTGGAAGGCACTTGGGAATCCTCTTATAGCGATTTTGTATAGATTTTTGTAAAATAATATAATATTCATTTTTGCAAGAAAGAAGGATTGTAGCTGTTATGTGTTGAATAATAATATAAGTCATTGCAGGCAGAGGGGGGATTAAATGAAAGAAAAGATTACATTTATCAAAGGTGATATAGTGGATCAAGAGGTCGACGCTATCGTCAACGCTGCTAATTCAGCATTGGCTGGAGGTGGTGGCGTTGACGGCGCGATTCACAGGGCAGGTGGCCCTAGTATTGACGAAGAATGCAGAATTATAAGGGAGCAACGAGGAGGGTGTCCCACAGGCCATGCAGTGATAACAGGTGGTGGAAATTTAAAAGCAAAGTACGTAATCCATGCTGTGGGTCCCATATGGAAAGGTGGCAATTTCAATGAAGATAATCTTTTGGCAAGTGCGTACTTAGAAAGCCTTAAATTAGCTGATGAATACAACATAAAGACAATAGTCTTTCCATCAATAAGCACGGGGGCTTATGGTTTCCCTATAGAAAGAGCTGCGCGAATTGCTCTCAGAACAGTATTAGATTACCTTGTAAGTAGTAATATACAAGAAGTCAGATTTGTGCTCTTCAGTGATAGAGATTATGATGTATATATAAAGACATATAATAAACAATATTGATTTTTTTTATTCCCAATGTCATAATTTTAGTTAAAGATGGATTAACTATAGAGTTAATTTACGGATGGAGGGGTTAAAATGAAAGGCAACTTTAATTATTATATGCCCACAGAAATCGTATTTGGTCCCGGCAGATTAAAAGAACTATCCAGGCTTCCTCTTCCTGGTAAAAAAGCGCTAATTGTCATAGGTAAAGGGAATTCTATGAAAAAATATGGGTATCTGGATAGGGTCATAAGTTACCTCAAAGAAAATGGAGTTGAATCAGTAGTATTTGACAAGATTTTGCCTAATCCCATTGCCGATCATGTAGGAGAGGGAGCAAAAGTAGCAAGAGAAAATGGATGCGATTTTGTAGTGGGATTAGGAGGCGGCAGTAGCATTGATTCGTCCAAAGCTATTGCTGTCATGGCAAAAAACCCCGGTGATTATTGGGATTATGTTTCCGGCGGTAGCGGTAAGGGAAAGAAGGTGGAAAATGGTGCGTTACCTATTGTGGCCATTCCTACTACGGCTGGTACTGGCACAGAAGCCGATCCCTGGGCTGTTATAACCAAAGTGGATACTAATGAAAAGATCGGTTTTGGCTGTAAGTACACATTTCCTACCCTTTCTATAGTGGATCCGGAATTAATGGTTACGAATTCTCCTGAATTTACGGCATATCAGGGAATGGATGCCTTTTTCCACGCTGTAGAAGGGTACCTTGCTGTGGTAAATCAGCCCGCCAGCGATGTTCACGCTTTGCAATCTGTCAAATTAATAACAGAATATCTGCCTAAAGCTGTAGCGCAGGGGAATGATATTGAGGCACGAACCGCTATGGCGTGGGCGAGCACTTCCGCCGGTATAGTTGAGTCTTTATCATCGTGTATGTCTCATCACTCAATGGAGCACGCGGTGAGCGCCTATCATCCTGAAGTGCCTCACGGCGCGGGGCTTATAATGCTTTCAGTGTCGTATTTCAGCTTCATGGCGTCTAAAGCTCCCGAGAGGTTTATAGACCTGGCAGAGGCAATGGGAGAAGAGATACACGGTAATACAAAAGAAGAGCAGGCTCAATGCTTTATAAAAGGCCTTAAAAAACTTATTAAGAATATAGGAATGCAGGATTTAAAACTTTCCAATTTTGGCGTAAAAAAAGAAGAGGCCGAAACATTGGCGAAAAACGCCATGGATACCATGGGAGGGTTGTTTGAAGTAGATCCTTATAGGTTGTCTTTAGAGGAAGTTGTTACAATTTATGAGGGGTGCTTTTAAACAGCGGTATATTTATGGTGGAGAATAGCTGTTGGCAGGATGTGTCAACAGCTATTCTTGAGGATATACGTCTTTTTACAGGGAATAATATTAATGAGGTGATTTTATGCGTTCCCTGTGGAAAGGCGCTATAAGCTTTGGCCTCGTAAGCATTCCGATTAAATTGTACGCTGCAACCGAAGACCATACCACCCATTTCAGGCAGCTGCACAAGGATTGTAATTCACCTATTAAGTACGAAAAAGTATGTCCGGTTTGCAATAGGCCTGTTAATGATGACGAGATTGTACGCGGCTATGAGTACGAACCAGGAAAATTTGTTATATTAAGTGACGAAGATCTGGAGCGGATTCCTTCAGAAACAGTTAAAACCATTGATATACTGGACTTTACCGATATAAAACAGATTGATCCTATTTATTTTGATAAGACGTATTATATCGCGCCGGAAGACATTGGTACAAAGCCTTATGTGCTGTTAAGAGATTCTATGAAGAAAACCAATACGGTAGCGATTGCTAAAGTTACTATAAGGTCCAGACAAAATTTAGCGTGTATAAGGGTATATGATGACAACTACATGGTAATGGAAACGATGTATTTCCCCGATGAAATACGCAAAACTGAGCAGCTTCCTCCACTACGGCAAGTGTCTCTCCATGAAAACGAAATAAAGATGTCAGAACAATTGGTAAATACACTGACAGCAAAATTCAATCCTGAAAAGTACGAAAATACCTACAGAAAGGCCCTATTTGACCTTATAGAATCAAAAATACAGGGGCATGAAGTAGAAGTACCTGAGAAAGCCCCTGCTCCAGATAACGTACTGGATTTAGTCACGGCTCTTAAAGCTAGCATTGAAGCAGCAAAAAAGGCGGACAATCCAGCGGAAAAAACAAGAGGGAGAAAGAAAAAAGGAGCATAGTTTCATGTCTATGATGGACCAAAAAATAGCGCCAATGCTGGCTTTCTCCGGTGAACCTTTTGATGATCCTGGTTGGATTTTTGAAATTAAATGGGATGGTTCCAGGACTATTGCTTTTATATCCGACAAAGTGAGGCTTCAGGATAGAAGGCTTGTAGATATAACATATCAATTTCCTGAAATGGATGACCTAAGGAAGTGCCTTAAAGCCAAAGAAGTTATATTGGATGGTGAACTGATTGTTTTAAAAAATAACAAACCTCACTACAGGAGTATCATGTCCAGAAAGCACACCCAAAGCGCTTTAAAAATCGATTTATTGAGCAAAACAATGCCGGCTGTTTTTGTTACGTGGGATATATTGTATTTGGATGGGAAATCCCTGGTTGATTTGTCTCTGTTAAATCGCAAAGAAATACTGTATTCTGCCGTAAAGCCAAATGATCATTTAATAATAGCAGATTTTATATTCGAACGTGGAAAAATGCTCTATGAAGAAACAGGTAAAAAAGGATTAGAAGGAGTCATGGCTAAAAAAGCCGATTCTAAATATTATATCGGCAAAAGAAGTAGATTATGGCTGAAATTAAAGCATTTTATCACCATAAATGCCGTAATCATGGGGTATAGAACTGACAAAATCGCACTGATACTAGGGCTGTATGATGAAAACGGCAATTTGATACCTATAGGCGATTGCGAGTCGGGGTTGTCCCAAAGGGAATTATCTGCTTTTATGCACGTAGCTGAAGATATAAAGACTTACAGCGAGAAGAACATACAATGGATAAAACCTCTTTTAGTCTGTCAAGTGAGGTTTATGGAGTGGTCGGAGAATATGAAGATGAGGGCGCCTGCGTTTGTAGGATTTCGATACGAAGTGAAGACTGACCAGTGCAGATTTACGTAAAAATCAACGAGTACAATTGCATATAGGGTGGCTTTACCAAGGTTATAAAGAGAGATTTGCGAATGATAAAGGAGTATCTTATATGGGTAAATTGGATATAGGGATTTTAAAACCTTTGGATGAGGCCCGATACCTTACTGCAGAAAACGCCTCAAGGTATCGGCTTATCATGAGGTATTTTTACGAACAGTATCAAAAGTTTAAATACTGGATGTACAAAGAGGATATTTATCAGTATGTCGTGCAATTTGAAATGTTTAAAGACTATACTATGGAGCGATGCGAACAGGATTTAAAAACCCTTACTGAGTGGAAAAACCTTATAGCAACTCAGGATACCAGCAAAGCTGCTACATTGGAGGAGTTTAAAAACAAGAAATTCAGGTATCAGTTGAGCCCATATTCCATTGAGATAGAGAGGATGACTATAAGGCTTGAAGATATTACGGGATATGGCGGGTCTCTGGAGCCTTCGCTTTTTGAGAGGATATATAAAAATCTCTTAAAAGTGGTGGACATGTCAAAGGAAGATGATTTGCAGGCTGTAAACAGATGGTGGGAGGATCTCAACGGGGACTTTGAAAATATATACCACAACGCTACCGATTACATCGCAAGCCTTCAAAGTTCTAGAGCCGATGAGCTCATGAGAACGGAGGCTTTTATTGTGTACAAGGATAAGCTCATTGAATACCTCAGGGATTTTATAAAGGACCTTCAGAGATTTTCCCTGGCCATTGAAAGTTTTTTAAGAAAGGTAGATATAAATGCTGTAAATGCGGCCTTGGATAAGGTGTGTAAATATCAGAAAAGCATACCCAGGCTGGAACAGGAGCTGAGCGAGAGCAGTATCATACAAAACGTAACAGATAGGTGGAATAATATCTCCCTCTGGTTTACAGGTCGAAATGGCGAGGATAGCGAGGCATACAGGCTTTTAAATATTTCCAGTGAAATTATACGAAGGATAACCATGTATGCCTCAAGAATAGCAGAAAATCGCATGCGCATGATAAGCCGTAAAAACGAATACTTGAAACTCTCCCGTATTTTCGCTAATATGGAGGATGTTAAAGAAGCCCATAAACTGTCGGCAGGTGTCTTTGGAGTCTTTAATACAAGGCATATTTGGGGCGACCTGGAGCGAAAAACGGATAGCGTAAATTCCAGTGTATGGCAGGAGCCACCTTTTACTGTAATCGTAAAACCTAAGACTAGAAATTATCATTATTTTTCTAAAACAAACGGTATTATTGACAGAAGCCAAAGCAAAGCTCAAGCCCAGCTGGAGTACCTTAAGAGCAAAAAATACGAAATGGAGATAATCTCTAATTACATATCGGGAAACAGGATATGCTTTAAAAAACTACCTGTAATACAGCCTTTTGTGCGGACCACTTTGCTCCAGTGGATAAGTAGGGCTATGGGCAGTACCCGACTTACGGGCAAGACTGAAGACGGCAGGATATACAAGGTGATTTTCCCTGAAAACGGCGAAAGAACTATTCTAAGGTGCACCGATGGAAATCTGGATATGCCTGCTATAGAAATAGAATTTGAAGATAAGGGTGATGACGTTGGAAGAACTGGAAATCCTGCTGGAAAACTTCTGGGTTACCAGAAGTGACAGAGAGACCTTTAACAGGATAAGAGATAAGGAACCTGTTTTAAGGCCGTTTGTAGAAGAAAAGCTAGGCTACAAGCTTATTATCAATCCTTATGTGATAAAACTGGAAAAAGTGCCTGGTGAGGCTGAAGAATGGATGGGTATACAAGATTTTCAATCTCTTATGGATTACAGTTTCTTTTGCCTTTTATTAGCATTTTTGGAAGATAAAGCGCCGGAAGATCAGTTCGTCCTGTCTAATATTACGGAATACATTGAGGTACAGTACAATGGGCCGGGAAAAGTAGATTGGACGCTATTTCAACACAGGAAATCACTGGTGAGGGTTCTTAACTTCGCCGTGAAAGTGAACTTGATACTGGTGAACGATGGTAATCAAGAGCGTTTTTCTGAAAATAGGGATATAGAGGTTTTATATGAAAACACCGGTTTATCCAGGTATTTCATGAGGGTACTGGATAAAGAAATTGATGAAAACGTGAATATTGAAGGGCTTTTAGAGGAGAAGAGGGAAAATGCCAGGAGGCACAGGGCATATCGCAAACTTCTTCTTTCACCAGCCGTATACAGCGGCGGCCCTGATGACGATACATTTAATTATATAAAAAATTATCGCAACACTATTGAAAAAGATTTTGAGGAGTTCTTGGATGCTCGCTTACATGTTTATAAAAGTTCGGCCTTTCTTATATACAAAGATAATAAATATACCAAGGCCTATTTCCCCGATAAAAACAGCAATATTTCTGACATTATATTACAAATATGTTTCATTATAAGGGAAAAAATCGAAAAAGAACAGCTTAAGCTGACCAATGACGATAAGATTGTTATCACAGAGGCTGAGTTTTATAATATTATTGAAAACTGCAAGAAGCGATTCAGCCACGGCTGGTACAAATCGTACAGGGAAAAAAGTATCCAGTTGCTTATAAATGAAATAATGGATGAGATGAGATGGTGGAAGATGATCGCATACGATGAGAAACTTCATTCCGTCACCATTTTACCCATGGCTGCAAGGTTTATAGGCAAATATCCAGCAGATTTTGATAAAGGAGAATATGCCGATGAGTGATAGGTGGATTGTAAATAGGATAGGCCTTATAAATTTCTGGTATTACGATGATGAAGTATTCGAGTTCGCGGGGGGTAGGTTGCTTTTAAGAGGTTCCAATGGTTCAGGTAAGTCTGTTACCATGCAGAGCTTTATACCCCTTATTCTGGATGCTAACAAAAGCCCTGAGAGACTGGATCCTTTTGGCTCTAGGGCAAGGAAACTGGAGGATTATCTTTTAGGCGAGGAAGATATAAACGGCATTGACGAAAGAACAGGTTATCTTTATATGGAGCTTAAAAGGGAGTACTCAGATAATTACATAACTTTTGGCATTGGACTTAAAGCTCACAGACATCAGAGCATGGATTTTTGGGGATTTATAGTATTGGATGGTAGAAGGATAGGTAAAGATCTTTTTCTGTACAAGTTGGAGGTCGGAGAAGAGGGAAATAGAGTAAAGGTGCCTTTGACTAAAAAAGAGTTAAAAAATGCCATAGGTGATGGGGGTAAGGTGCTTGAAAGCCAGAGGGAGTACATGGAGACAATAAATAAGTACGTCTTTGGCTTTGAAACCATCGATGATTATGATGAACTTATAAAGCTCTTGATACAGATAAGGAGTCCTAAACTCTCCAAAGATTTTAGGCCTACGGTGATATACGATATCTTGAAAGCATCTCTACCTTCTCTATCCGATGACGATTTGAGGCCGCTATCGGAGACCATAGAAAATATGGACCAGATAAAAATGCGCTTGGACGAGCTCCATAAGGATATGGCTGCGATGAAAAAACTAAAGGACGAATACGATAACTACAATAAATTCATCTTGTACGACAAAGCTAAAGAATTGTTAAAAGCCCATAATGAGCTTTTATTGGCTCAAAAGGATTATGATAAGCTGTCAAAAGATATCGACGAATATAAAGCTAGAATAGATGATATCGGTGAAAAAATATTGTCGATGGAAAGAGAGATGAGTGCCCTCAAGGAGAAGGAAAGGCAGCTTAGGAATAATGACGTTTTTAAAACCCAGCAAGAATTGATAGAAGAGCAAAATCGTTATGACCAGTATAATAGAGAAAAGTCATCAAAAGAAGAAAATCTCAAGCAAAAACAGTCAAAGTACATGGATGTAAAAAAGAAGATAGACAGAACCCGGGATGAAATGTATTGTGCCGATAAAGAAGTCCAGGATATTCTCGACCTTATGTCTTTTATGGCTGAAGAAATTGACTTTCTAGAACACCGGATCTCTCAGGATGAACTGAAAAAAAACTACGGAAGGGAATTTGATTTTAATTTCTGGAGGTCGCAGTTTAAAAAACATAAAGAAAAGATCAAAAAGGCCCTTGATGCATTAAAGGAAGAACAGGATGCCAGTAAAAAATACGACGAGAGTCTAAGGGAAGAGGAAAGACTTAGAAAGCAGAAAGATGAGAGAGAGCGGGAAGTAGAAAGGTGCGAGAGACTTTTTGATGAAGAAAAAAGTAAGTTTGTAGAAAAAGTGTACGGCTGGTCACAAGAAAATTCGGAGCTTAAACTTTCCCGTGATCAACTAGAAGACATAGGCCGACAGGTGTTGGCGTACGGCGAAAAGGCGGGATTTGATGGCGTTATGGTTTGTGTGCGCAGGGCATACGATGAATGCAGAAGCGCTTTGCATAGAGAAAAACTGGTTCTGGAAAATTTCCGCAATTTAAAGCAAGAAGAATTAAATACCCTGGAACAGGAGCTAAAAAGCTGGAAAGACAAACAGGATCCAGAGCCCGAAAGAGATCCTCAGGTTCAGAACAACCGAAAAAGGCTGACGGATGCCAAAATTCCTTTTGTGCCTTTATACAGATGTATTGAATTTAAAGAGGACGTAGACGAAGAAACCAGGGGGAATATTGAAGCGGCTATGGAAGACATGGGCCTGCTGGATGCGCTAATCATTCCATCTCGATATATGGCCGATGCTATGAAGATGGATAAAGAAATGGCTGACAGGTACATTGTCCCAGGAGCTTTTAGTATGCAGCTTAATGTATTTCAATACTTTGATGTAGTAGATCCTGGTGAAGGCGTTTCAACAGAGGACATATCTGATGCTTTGAGCAATATACTTGTATACCAGTCGGAAAATTCTACTTATATTAATCAGGACGGAAGTTACGGCATAGGGATTATAAGAGGCAAATCCAGAGGTAACGTCAGGTCAAAGTATATTGGATATGGGGCAAGAAAGCGCTTCAGGGAAGAGATGATAAATAGCCTCAAACAAAAGATTGAGATAGTAAACGCTGAGATTAAATCCTACAATGAGTCTATCAAATCTATAGATTACAGAATAGAGCGTTTAGACCAGGAGTATTCGCGTTTTCCAGCAAAAGATGATCTGGACGTAGCATATGACTACCTTAAAACTGCCCTGGCCGAATTAAAATTTATAGAACAGAAGCTAAACCAGCAATCGATAGAGGTGAAGAAACTATTTGAGGATTTACAGCAAAAAAGAACAGTGGTCAGGGAAACTACCAGTGGCATAGAAATACATCGCGATGTAGAAAGCTTTGAGCTTGCTTACAACAGGTCTGAAGAATATGATGCAGAGTTGGTAAAATTAGAAATAAATTACAATAGATATTTATCTTATGCCGCAAGCCTGGAAGTTCTGGAACAGCAAAAAGGCGAGCTAGAATACGATATTGACAACCTGAAATACGAGATCGATGTTCTGTCAACGCGGTCTCGAAGCTCCGAAAAGAAAATGCAAGCGTTAATGGAAGCTATTGACAAGCTAGGGTTAAAGGAAATTGAGCAGGAATTGAATTCGTGCCTCAGAAGATTAGAAGAGATACCTGAGGAGATAAAAAGTCTTTCGATAAATATAGCAAAACTGGAGGAGAGATCGGAATCCAATCGGAGAGAGCTCCAGCGGTTAAGCGAGGATATTACGGTAAAGCAAATGGTATACCAAATTGTAGAAAAGGGATTTAAAGATGAGTTAAACCTGGGATTTGTTTATCAGGAGGACAGTGATGATGTGTTAAAATTAGGTAAAAAGATTGTATTAGAGTATAAGGCTCTTTTTGATAAGCCGGGTATTGATAAGGAGAAGATGACGTCGAGGTTGCAAAACGCCTTTTACGAAAGCCTCAATGAGCTGGTGGATTACGGTTTGTCCATGGGTTATATCTTTGATGAAGAGAAACATGATGGCAGTGGATCAGAGATATATGATGTGATAAAGCAAAAGCTCAGGAGATATCAAATAACGGCCAGTTTAAGCGGTAAAACAGTATCTCTGTATGTATTGTATCAGAGCATACAGGACGATATAAATGTTAACGAAAACCTGTTAAAAGAAACCGACAGACACCTTTTTGAGGAGATTATCATGCATAATGTAGGAAGGAAAATCAGAGGTAAGATCTTTAAAGCAGAGGAATGGGTTAAAAAGATGAATAAGCTTATGTCAGAGCGGGATACCTCCAGTGGACTCAGGTTTTACCTTGAATGGAGACCGATAGCTGCTGATAACGAACAGGAAATGGACACAAGGGAATTGGTGGATGTTTTGAAGTCTGATGTGGACATGCTCAAACCTGATGTTTTTAATAAGGTAGTAAATCACTTCAGATCCAAGGTAGAGGCTGCCAGGCGAATACAGGAAGGAGGTAGTGCCGAAACCTTCCATAAAATAATAAAAGAGGTGCTGGATTATAGGGATTGGTTTGAATTTGTGTTGTATTACAGAAAAGAAGGAGAAAGCCGAAAAGTCTTGACAAACAACGCCTTTGATAGGCTGAGCGGTGGAGAGAAAGCTATGGCCATGTACATTCCACTATTTTCCGCTGTATATTCTCGGTATGAATCGGCGTCAAAAAATGCTCTTAAGATTATATCCCTTGATGAAGCTTTTGCTGGTGTCGACGATAACAATATAAGGGATATGTTTAAATTAATAGAGGATCTGGGATTTAACTTCATTATAAATTCTCAAGTACTATGGGGTGATTACGACACCGTTCCAGAGCTGTCTATATGCGAGCTGGTAAGACCGAAAAATGCGAATTATGTCACAGTCATAAGGTACAGGTGGGATGGCAATGTGAGACATCTTATCACTGACGCTGAAGGAGAAGCGGCGATAGGGTGGGTTGGTGCCTGAAATGACTGAAGAGGATCTGGCGTTTTTTAAGTCCCGCAGGGGTTACTATAGGATTTTTAAAGGTATAAGGGACAAATATAAAAGCCTTGGAAGAATTGGAGGAATTGTTAAGCTTGTAAACCTGACCGATGATGAAAGAGAGGTGCTGTCAAATCATTTTAAAAGAGATTACAGCAGGAGCAAATCGGCATCTATCGATGTAAGTGCTTTTGAACAATCATTAAAGCATACCCGTTTTGAGGGTTACTCATTGCTGGAAATTCTGGAAGCGTATTTTGGAGAGAAGATAACGAGTAAAAAGGAAGATTTAGATAACTACCAAACCGAAAAGGAAAAATTCTTCAAGGAACTCTACTTGACTTTTGAAGGCCGCGAAAGCGCAAAATGGATTCAATCTATATGCGAAGGTAAAGCCGTAGGCGTGCGAGCCATAAATAGGAGATACGATAGAGATAAAGATGCCCTTAAAAAGGATATAGCATTGGTGTGCAATGCCATTGATAGCCTGCCCGTATATAGTGGGGAGAAGATGAGGTTTTCTGTTTTTGCCTCCCGTATAACCAGGAATCCCCACGGCTTTGATATAGGCACTGAATGTGGCAATATGTTTAAATGGGCCTTGTGTACTGTTATGGGTACCGGTGAGGTAAAGGGGCCAGAGGAAATAGCGGAGCTGTATTACAGGGCAGGTATATTGATAGATGAAGTGTCTAATTACGTGACCCTTTCAGGCCTTATTGCCTACAAAAAAGGTGTACCTGATGCGGTTTTTGAAGCAGCCTATCATAGCAGCCAGGTACTTCAAGTACCTCTTTTGCAGCTCAGCAAGATCGACGATGTAAGAAGCCCTGTAAACAAGGTTTATGTAGTGGAAAATCCAGAAGTATTTGCTGAGCTTTTAGATACATGCCAGAAACGTGAAAATCGTATTCCACCTCTTGTATGTACTTTTGGCCAACCAAAACTTTCTTCGCTTGTATTGCTGGATATGCTGTACAAAAACAAGACGAAGATATACTACTCGGGCGATTTTGACCCTGAGGGATTGTCTATCGCCGATAGGCTTTATAAAAGGTATCAAGGATATCTTTACCTTTGGAGGTATAGCGTCGACGATTATGAAAAAGCTTTATCTGATGAGATGATAAACGCAAAGAGGTTAAGCCTTTTGAAGGGCATTAAAGCAGAAGAACTCAAAATTGTAGCAAAAAAAATGGCTATAATCAAAAAAGCCGGATATCAGGAATTGCTAATTCAAGAATTGATTTCCGATCTCCTTGAGTAAAAAGTATAACATTTTTTACCCCGCTTAAAATATAATTGTGATAGAAAGGCGGGATAATTTGAATAAAAAAGGTCTTTCTGTGTTTTCTATAGCGGCAACCTATATAGGGACGGTGGTGGGAGCAGGGTTTGCTTCAGGGCAGGAAGTTCTTCAGTTTTTTGGCTACCACGGGACAAAAGGTTTTATAGGTTTATCTGTTGCTACCTTTATGTTTATAGTTTATGGCTATATCGTTATGGCCTTGGGCCATAGTCTCAACGCCACCTCTCATCAAAAGGTGATAATGAAAGCAGGAGGGCCTGTACTTGGGAAAATCGTAGATTATATCGTAATATTCTTTTTATTTGGTGCCCTGACGGCTATGATCGCTGGTTCCGGAGCTATATTTAAAGAACAATTTGGACTTTCTGTTACCATAGGATCCACAACTATGACAATCTTGTCTGTTATCACTGTTCTGATGGGAATTGCGGGGGTTATTTCTGCTATATCCTTTGTGGTACCTCTCTTGTTAATAGGGGTGTTTGCGGTAAGCTCCCTGGCTATCTTTTGTGCACCCAGTATCTCTGTATTGTCCCGTGGATATATGCCTGTAAAAGCTGCAGTGTCTAACTTTTTTTTATCGGGAGTCATATACGCATCGTACAATTTGGTCATGTCGGTGCCCATACTGGCGCCGTTGGGGCAACAGGTGCGTATTAAAGAGAGATTAAAGTGGGGAGCATTATATGGGGGTATAGGTCTGGGCGCGGGTGCATCCCTTATACTCGTCGCCTTGCTTTTAAATATGCCTTATGCGTCCCGATTTCAAATACCGATGATATACATTGCCGGAAGGTTTTCTAATGTGTTAAAGTTGGCGTATAGCTTTATACTCATAGCCGAAATATACACCACTGCTGTAAGCAATCTTTATGGCTTTGCTGCTAGACTAAGTGCTGCACAAAGTCGCTGGTATAAAGCTGTCACTATTGTGACAGGTATTGCAGCTTTTATAGCCAGCAGATTTGGTTTCTCTAACTTGGTGCATTACTTGTATCCTCTTGCAGGATATGCGGGTATTGTAATGCTGGCGGGTCTTACATACGGGATTTTACGAGGTAGAAAAATACTATAATGGCCTCCAATATGCTGTCAAATATGCTATAATAATATGGAAGACGTTAAAAAAATAAACGGAGGCAGGAATAATGAGTGGATTAAAACTGGATTACAGTAAGGTCATGCCTTACGTAGAAGAACGAGAAATAAGTTACATGTCTGAAATGGTCAAGACCGCCCATAGGATGGTACATAACAGGTCGGGGGCGGGGTCGGATTTTCTCGGTTGGGTTGACCTACCTAAAAACTACGACAAAGCCGAATTTGAAAGAATCAAGAAAGCTGCAAGGAAGATCGCTTCTGATTCTGACGTTTTTATCGTCATAGGCATTGGAGGTTCATACTTAGGGGCAAGAGCTGCCATAGAGATGTTATCTCATTCTTTTTACAATCAGTTGCCTTCAGACAGGCGTAAAACACCTTTAATTTATTTTGCCGGAAACAGCATAAGTTCCACGTATATTTCTGATCTAATAGATGTAGTAAAGGACAGAGATATTTCTATAAACGTGATATCCAAATCGGGTACGACCACCGAACCAGCTATAGCGTTCAGGGTATTTCGAGATTTGTTAGAAAAAAAATACGGTAAGAAAGGCGCTAAGGAGCGCATATATGTTACAACGGACAGAGAAAAAGGCCTTTTGAAGAAATTAGCTGACGAAGAAGGCTATGAAACCTTTGTAATACCCGACGATGTGGGAGGAAGATACTCAGTATTGACGGCAGTAGGGCTTTTACCCATAGCTGTAGCTGGCATAGATGTGGATGAGATGATGAAAGGAGCTTATGATGCTCTGGTTAAATATTCCTGCGAGGATTTATCTTCCAATGATAGCTACGTGTACGCGGCTATAAGGAACATATTGTACCGCAAGGGAAAGACGATTGAAATAATGGTCAATTACGAGCCTAGATTACATTATTTTTCCGAATGGTGGAAACAGTTATTTGGCGAAAGCGAAGGGAAAGACCACAAGTCTATTTACCCTGCATCGGTGGACTTTACCACAGACCTTCATTCTATGGGCCAGTACATACAGGAAGGTATGAGGCAAATTTTTGAGACGGTCATAAACGTGGAAAAGCCTTTAAGAGACATAACTATCTTGGAAGATCCTGATAATATAGATGGCCTAAATTTCCTGGCGGGTAAAACGATAGACTATGTGAACAAGAGTGCTTTTATGGGAACCCTCATAGCCCATAATGATGGAGGAGTTCCTAATGTGGTCTTAAATGTCCCGGAAATCTCCCCTTACTACTTTGGACAGATGGTTTATTTCTTTGAAAAAGCCTGTTCCATAAGCGGATATTTAATGGGAGTAAATCCTTTTGATCAGCCAGGGGTAGAAGCGTATAAGAAAAATATGTTTGCCCTTCTGGGCAAGCCTGGTTATGAGAGCGAAAGAGAGAAACTGTTAAAGAAAATAGACCAATGAAAGGAGAATGCAATTGCTGTATCCACTCAGGTTTTTTCCCATATACGTGGAAAGGGTATGGGGAGGAGATAATTTAAAAAGGCTGTTTGGAAGGGAATTTCAAGGTAACAGAATAGGGGAAAGCTGGGAAGTAGCGTGCCACCCCCATGGTACCAGTGTAGTTTGCAATGGCCCTCTTAAAGGAAAGAGCCTTAAAGACATAATAGATACGTACGGCAGGAGGCTACTGGGCGATAAGCTAACGCAGCGTGATATAGACAGGTTCCCTCTGCTTGTAAAGCTCCTGGATGCTAACGATGTATTGTCGGTACAGGTTCATCCTGATGACAGTTACGCCATGAAAAACGAAAATGGCGAATTGGGCAAGTGTGAGATGTGGTACGTTATATCGGCAAAACCTGGCTCTAAGATAGTTTACGGCCTGAAAAAAGGTGTGACTAAAGATATATTTAAAGATGCTCTTGAAAAGGGTACGTTGGAAAATTGTCTTAATTTTGTAGAGGTCTCTCCTGGAGACGTCTTTGACGTACCGGCAGGAATGGTACATGCATTAGGTGCCGGAGTTGTAGTGGCAGAGATACAGCAGAATTCTGATACTGTGTATAGGGTTTACGATTGGAACAGGGTTGGCCTTGATGGTAAGCCAAGAGAACTGCACATTAATAAGGCATTAGACGTTATAGATTTTGACGGAAAGTATAAAGCGGAGAAAACCAAGGGGTTGGCAGTGGGGAATAAGGTGTATTTCGTAGCAAATAGGTATTTTGCCGTAGAACTCATAAAAATAAATGGGCGTTACGATGACAGGGCTGACGGCAGCAAGTTTGCTATTTACACAGTAGTATCAGGAAGTGGAAAAATAGTTTACGATGGCGGAGAGTTAGAACTTAAATCGGGAGATTCGGTGCTGATACCGGCTTGTTTAGGCAAATACAGTATCGCTGGTACCTCTGTAGATGTGTTAAAATCCTATGTACCTGACTTAAATGAGGAAATTGTGAACCCCCTTAAATTTGCAGGATACGATGACGATCAAATTCGCAGTGTCGTTAAAATTTTATCATAGCTTGATAAAAATCTATATTTTGTATAGAATGGTGGTGTATACAATATTTGATACACCGCCATTTTTATTTTTATAAAAAGGGGGAAATGAACGATGTCGTTCAGCAAGCCTAACCGTAGTTTAGCGACAAAGACGCGGTTGCGTACGCCGGATAGCTGCTCGCCTTTTAGCGGCATGTGTTCTGTATGTCTATTAGGATGCCCTGGCACGTGTGAAATAGGACAATCTGCTTTGAAGGGAAGAGAAGTCCTTTATCCTCAACCTTTTGGCAGTATAACGGCTGGCGCTGAGAAAGATTATCCTATAGATTATTCCCATTTCAACATCATGGGCACGACTACAGGTGCTTACGGCATAGATGCTGATTCTGATAAGGCTATATTTCCCGCGGTAAATGTAGAGACAGAAATAGGGGCTGGCAGCGATAAGATAAAGTTAAAAGTTCCTATTATTTTCCCAGGACAAGGTTCTACTTTTGTGGCTAAAGACAACTGGGAAGGCTTTGCAGGAGGAGCTGCCCTGGTAGGCACTGTGGTTACAGTGGGTGAAAACGTATGTGCGATGGATCCCAATAGTGTAATAGAAAATGGAAGGGTTGTGGAATCGCCTGACTTGAGAAAGCGGGTGGAGGATTTTAGGCGCTATTACAATGGTTACGGAACTATAGCGGTGCAAGCTAATGTAGAAGATACAAAACTGGGAGTCCAAGAATACGCTATAGAGAAATTGGGAGTAGAAGCTGTAGAGATAAAGTGGGGACAGGGTGCAAAAGATATAGGGGGAGAAGTAAAATTACCTACACTTGAAAGGGCATTGCAGCTTAAAAAGAGAGGCTACATAGTGTTGCCCGATCCGGAAGATCCGGAAGTACAGGATGCTTTTAACAAAGGGTTGTTTAAGGAATTTGAAAGGCACTCAAGGCTAGGGATGGTAGATGAGGAGAGTTTTCACAACAGGGTTGAACAGTTGAGAAAAGCAGGAGCTAAATATATTTTCCTAAAAACCGGTGCATATAGGCCCGCAGATCTCGCCAGAGCTGTCAAATACGCTTCTGACAACAAGATCGACCTTCTCACTGTAGATGGTGCCGGTGGCGGTACGGGAATGAGTCCATGGAGGATGATGAATGAATGGGGTATACCTACTGTATACATCGAATCGCTCCTTTACGATTACCTTTCAAGGCTTGCTGCGAAAGGCGCCTATATACCCACGGTAGCTATAGCCGGAGGCTTTACCCTTGAAGATCATGTATTTAAAGCTTTAGCACTGGGAGCACCTTATGTAAAACTAGTGGGGTTTGGGCGTTCTCCTATGACTGCTGCTATGGTCGGGAGGACCAATGCAGATCTGTATCGACAAGGGAAGTTGAACACGAAGGCCAACAGCGTAGAGGAGCTTTTTGCGGGTTCTATAAAACTGATAGAACAGTATGGAAAAGAAGAAGTTTCCAAAATGCCACCTGGTGCTATTGCAGTGTACACTTATATCGATAGGGTGGTAGCAGGTTTACAGCAGTTGATGGCAGGGGCTAGAAAGTTTTCATTAAAATATATTACCAGGGATGATATAGCTGCTCTTACACCAGAAGCTGCCCGCATTTCTGGTATAAAGTATATAATGGATGTAGATAAAGAAGTGGTAGATGATATTCTTAAATAAAAATAGAATAAAAGGGCAGTTTTTTGCCCTTTTATTCTATTTGGTTTTATATTATAATCATAAATGACACGTTTAATTGTAGAAGGGATAAGAAAATGGTCGAGAAAAAAAGCGATAGCAACCTGATGAAGGAAGTATTAAGCTGGGTATGGACTATACTGCTGGCTTTTTTGATTGCTTTGTTTATACGCACATATGTATTTGAATTGGTAGACGTTCCTACAGGATCCATGCTTAATACCATTCAGCTAGATGATAAGCTGGTGGTAATAAAATTCATATACAGGTTTGAGCCCATAAAAAGGGGGGATATTGTGGTATTTAAATACCCCGACAATCCCTCTGTAAACTACGTCAAAAGAGTGATAGGCGTGGGCGGAGATATTATAGATATCAAAGAGGGCAAATTGTATATAAACGGTGTGCTACAACATGAACCTTACATAAAGGAACCTATGGTAGGGAATTTTGGCCCGTATAAAGTGCCTAAAGATCATTTTTTCATGATGGGGGATAACAGAAACGATTCATCGGATAGCAGGTATTGGGCTCATAAGTATGTGAGTAAAGATGCGATTTTAGGGAAAGTAGTTTTCAGGATATTTCCCTTAAGCAGACTAGGATCTATTAAGTGAGAGGTAGCAAGAGAATGGCAGATATTTGGTTTATTTCGGATTTGCATTTCGGGCACGGCGATATTATAAAATATGAGGACAGACCTTTTAAGGACGTTTTAGAGATGGATGAGGCTTTAGTGGATAACTGGAATAGCGTTGTTAGTAAGGAAGACGAGGTATTTGTGTTAGGGGATTTTTCCTTTTACGATGAAGAAAAGACTGCCGAAATAGTCCACAAGTTAAACGGCTATAAGTTTTTAATAATGGGAAATCATGATTTATCAAGAGGTAGAGATTGGTTTTTGGAGGTGGGATTTAATGAAGTTAGCCGGTATCCCATAATCTATCATAATTTCTATATCTTATCCCATGAACCCCTTTACATAAACAGGAATATGCCTTATATTAATGTGCACGGACATATACACAGCCAAAAATACGAGAGCAATCAGTATTTTAATGTCTGTGTGGAGAGGACAAATTACAAGCCTGTAAATTTCATAAGTATTCTCAAAGCGTATAACTTAGTCAGTTAATAAAAGCTACAGCGTTGGTATTCTTTGTAAAGAAACCAAACACTGAAAGCTATAACATTTTTTAGATTCAATCAAAAAGACTTGTATCCGTAAAGGAACGAGATCGGAGGGATTAAAATGAAAAATACCAATATTAAGAGATTTTTTAACACGAAGCAGATAACTGTTACAGGGATGCTTTCTGCTATAACAATCGTGTTAGGTGTAACGGGTTTGGGTTTTATACCTATACCTCCATTTCTCCTGTCTCATTTATATTTATAAACCCGATAATTGCCGTTTTTCCTAGAATACTAATAGGCATTACCTCTTATTACGGCTACAAAATGTTGAAAGTTAAATCTGAGCCCCTTAGAATTTCCATAGCAACCGCAATAGGTTCTTTCACGAATTCCATAGGGGTTCTAGGATTGGTTGATATCGTATATTTAAAAGCTTATGCCAATGCCTTACATATAAGTTATAGAGCTGCTGAAATTAGCCTGTTGCTGATCTTAGCTAGAAGTTTTGTATCTGCATTTGTCGCCATATTAGTCTCTGTACCTGTGATATTAGCTGTAAGGCGCAGCCAGAAAAATTAAACCGTTATAAAACAGATTGACGACAACCCCCACTTTTTATGCACGTGAAAAGTGGGGGTTGCTATTCCTTTTTTAAACCGTATGTAATTCTGAGAGCTGCACGCCGCCTACGCCGATATTTTCTGCCTCATTTTCCTTTATGATGACAGTGAAAGCCTGCTTGGGAATGTTCAAGATCTCTGAGGCCGTACTTGTAAGATCTGAGATGAGTTTGGCTTTCTTTTCCTTTGATAAATTGCTTGGTCCTTCAATAGTAATGACGGGCATTTTTTTACCTCCTTTATTTTTTGTCTTCTGTAATTATAGGATATCTCAGCCTATAAGTCAATTTAGGTACAATGAGATATATTTATTATTAAGTTTTATTATCAATTGATAAAGATTAATGATTTGCTATGAATGTTGCACAACACGAATAAATAGCGTATAATATAGTGTAAATTTTATTTTTAATTGAAAAGAGGTAGAATTATGGAAAACTTTAATAAAATAAAAAAGGTGCTCCTTATAATCCTTTTTTTGAATATCGGGGTGGCGTTAGCCAAATTGTTGTATGGTTTTTACGTTAACAGTGCTAGCATAATGGCTGATGGGTACCATTCTCTGTCCGATAGCAGTGGAAATATCATTGGTTTGATTGGCATATATATTGCTTCAAAACCTGGCGATGCCGAACACCCATATGGCCACAAAAAGTTTGAGACTTATGCGTCTATATTTATATCCGTAATGTTGTTTCTAGTAAGCTATGATATATTGAAAAATGCTTTGTTCAGATTTTTTCACCCAACGACGCCTAGAATTGACTTGACTAGTTTTATCATAATGATGGTTACACTAGGCATAAACGTGTTTGTATTTAAATACGAATATAGCGCAGGAAAAAAACTGAACAGCGATATTTTAGTATCCGATTCCCTCCATACAAGCAGCGATATATACGTTTCGCTGTCAGTGCTTTTCACATTGCTGGGTTTAAAGGTGGGGCTCCCCGTTTATATAGATCCTGCAATATCCATTGTCATATCGGTATTTATAATAAAAGCAGGGGTTGAAGTGATAAAACACAGTTCCGCTGTTTTATGCGATAGAGTGGTGTTAAAGGAAGACGAGGTGAGAAATGCCATAAAAGATCTTTCTGAAATAAGGTCATGTCATAAGATAAGGAGCCACGGAAGAGAGGACGATATACACGTAGACCTTCACGTCATGATAAACCCTGATATGCATGTAGAAGAGGCTCACAAATTGGACCACATCATAAAGCAGCGCATAAAAGAAAGGATAAAAGGAGTAAGTGAAGTAATAGTCCACATGGAACCAGATACAAAAAAGTAAAATATTTTTGTCGCTATTGTTAAAAAACATTTCACAATATGATATAATTATTTTAGTATTTTAGGGAGAGGTTAAGGTATGAAGGGGAAAAGATACAGCATATGGAGGTTAATCGTCGTTGTTATCCTGGGAGCTATTGTAGGTAGTTACCTGGCGGAATACTTTAGTATATGGTACAAACCCCTGGCGTATTACAAAAGCATTGGGATGGCTTCCCCTACGGTTGTTGATCTTAATATTCTAAAGCTTTCATTTCAAATCGCCGTAAAAGCCAATATTGGCACGGTAGTGGGGGCGATTGTAGCTTTGTACGTAAACTACAGGATATAAGGTGATTGTATGGCGAAATTAGTTCTGGCATCTCAATCTCCCAGACGAAGGAATTTGCTGGCAGGGTTAGGAGTAGATTTTGAGGTTATAGCTAGCGATGTTGATGAAAGTTTAGACACTCAAGATCCCGTGGAACTTGTAATAGGGTTGAGCCAGCGAAAGGCTATGGATGTAGCTCGAAGGTTAAAGAGTGAGGCAGTAGTAATAGGTGCCGATACTGTCGTTTACTTAGATGGGATAATACTGGGGAAACCTGAGGACGAAAATGATGCTTTTTACAAGCTCAAATTGATCCAGGGCAAAAAGCATCAAGTTTATACGGGCATATGCGTAGTGCAGGTGCCTTCCTATAAAATTGTTTCCGACTACGCTGTTACAGATGTGTGGATAAGGCCTATGGACGATGAGAGAATAAAAAAGTATATAAAGACAGGGGAAGTTTTGGACAAGGCGGGTGCCTATGCTATACAGGGTAAAGGCAGCCTTATTGTAGAAAAGATTCGAGGCTGTTATTACAACGTGGTGGGACTTCCTTTAGGTAAGTTAAATGAAATGCTCAATGAGTTCGGAGTGGATTTGATGGCTATCTAAAAAATGTGCAAGGGGGATGCGAGTGGACACGTACAATATAGCTATAAAGGATCTGCCTTGCGACGAAAGGCCCAGGGAGAGGATGTTGAGATACGGTCCCGAAGTATTGTCAAATGCTGAATTACTGGCTATAATTATAAGGACGGGTACAAAAAATGAGTCAGCGATAAAGCTAGCAGAAAGGATTTTAAACCGCGCTGGGGAAGAGGGCTTGAAATTTCTTTTAGATTCTTCCTTAGAAGAGCTATCTAAAATAAGAGGAGTGGGATTGGCTAAAGCAGCTGAATTAAAAGCGGCTATTGAATTAGGAATTCGCGTACAGATGTCCGTTAGAAAAACCCAGAGCATAACAAAACCTCAGGATATCGCAGATTTGCTAATGGTAGAAATGAGATATCTTAAAAAAGAAGTATTTAAGATCGTCCTGCTAAACGTAAAGAATCAGGTATTGGGGATTGAAAATATATCAGTGGGAAACCTAAACTCGTCGATAGTACATCCAAGGGAGATTTTTAATGCAGCTATAAGGAAATACGCTGCTGCCATTATATTGGCGCATAATCATCCTAGCGGAGATCCTACACCAAGCGTTGAGGATGTAGGCGTCACCAGAAGATTAATAGAAGGTGGAAAAATTTTAGGCATTGATGTATTAGACCATATTATAATAGGCGATGGAGTTTATATCAGCATGAAACAAAAAAACTTTATTTGAGCTAAAAGGAAGGGGTTGTATTTATTTGGCAAACAGTTATTTTTCACGAGATATAGGGATTGATTTAGGTACAGCGAATACGCTGGCTTACGTAAGAGGCAAGGGAATTGTGGTAAGTGAGCCTTCTGTTGTCGCTATTAAAATAGATACTAAACAGGTACTGGCAGTAGGTGCTGAAGCAAAGAAGATGGTTGGCAGAACCCCTGGTAGTATCGTCGCTATAAGGCCTATGAAAGATGGTGTTATAGCTGATTTTGACGTAACCCAGAGTATGCTCAAATATTTTATAGGGAAGGCCATGCAAGGTAAAACATCTTTTAGAAAACCCAGGGTAGTGGTTGGTATACCTTCCGGGGTAACAGAAGTGGAAAAGCGAGCTGTGGAAGAGGCGACGATACAAGCTGGTGCTAAGGAAGTTCACTTGGTAGAGGAGCCTATGGCTGCGGCTATAGGAGCGGGTTTGCCTGTAGAAGAGCCTACTGGCAGCATGGTTGTGGACATCGGTGGTGGTACCACAGACGTGGCCGTTATATCGCTAGGAGGTATTGTCACCAGCAAGAACCTGAGGATAGGCGGCGATGAGTTAGATGAAGCCATCATCAATTACATTAAAAAAGAGTACAATCTAATGATAGGTGAACGGACAGCAGAAGATGTCAAAATTCAGATAGGATCTGCCTATCCTAAGGCAAAGGAAGAAACGATGGAGATAAGAGGAAGGGATCTGGTTACTGGGCTGCCTAAAACGCTCAAAATATCGTCTACAGAAATACTGGAAGCCTTAAAGGAACCTGTGACCAGCATAGTTGACGCTATAAAGATGACGCTGGAGAAGACGCCACCGGAGTTAGCCGCTGACATAATGGACAGAGGCATTATGCTCACAGGAGGCGGGGCTTTGCTGGACGGACTGGACAAGCTCGTAAGGCAAGAGACTGGCATGCCTGTACAGATTGCCGAGAGTCCTCTGGATTGTGTTGCTTTAGGAACAGGCAAGATACTGGAAGAGATAGAATTATACAGAAGAGTATTAGCTACGCCGAATAGAGCGTAAAGAGGGGTGTTAACGTGCCCCGTTTTTTAAAGTACAGAAAAGCAATTTTTTTGACAATAGTTATTTTAATGCTTGTGATACTGTCAGCAAAGACCTACAATGCTCCTTATGTAAATAAAGTGGGTAATTACATCTCTTTTATTGTTAGACCAACCCAAAGGGTTCTGTATGCGGTAAGCCAGTACGTAAATGACGTATTCGCATCTATAGCCGAGATAGGCTCTTTGAAGAAAGAAAATATTGCCTTGAAAAACGAGGTACTAAAGCTTCGCAAGGAAAATCTAAGGTTAGCTGAATTGACCATTGAAAACAAGCAACTTAAGGATATGCTTAATTTCAAAAAGCAAAACCCAGACATCAAGCTTGTTGGAGCCAATATCGTGGCGATAAACTCGCTGGACACCTTTGATTCATTAATCATCGATGTAGGCAAAAGCGATGGGGTAAAGCCGGGTATGGCGGTTATCACCAGTGAAGGACTGGTAGGTAAAGTAACGCAAGTTGCTGATAAATGGTGTAAGGTACTTACGATCCTAGATCAGACCAGCGCTGTGAGCGCCATTGACGTGCGAACGCGGGATAACGGCATAATTCACGGCAATGAAGAAAACAACGGTATGTTAACAATGGAATACATTCCTGTAGATTCACAAATGAAAGCTGGCGACGATATTGTTACTTCCGGGTTAGGTGGTGTCTTTCCTAAGGGTCTTTACGTAGGGAAGGTTCAAAACGTGACCAAAAGTACAGGAAGCCTCATGAAAATTGCCAAAGTAAAGCCAGCTGCGGATTTTAAAAGGTTGGAATATGTATACGTCGTTTTATCAAATTCCCTTAATATAAATTTCAAATAGAAAGGGAATTGACACGAAATGAGAAATGTATTAATTGCTCTGCTTTTTATTTTGGCATTTGTAATTCAAAGTACCCTTTTTAGATTTATAGGAATTTACGGCATAAAACCCGATTTAATGCTCATATTGGTGATATCTTTTGCTTTATTGGATGGCGGTATAGAAGGCGCCATCCTTGGATTGTTTGCGGGATTTTTGCAGGACGTTTTTTTTAGCCCTGGCATAGGGATGACGATGATACCTTATTTTATATCAGGATTGTTTGCGGGTTATTACAACAACCACGTATTTAGAGAAAAGACATTAACAGCTTTTGTTTTTACGCTTTTGTACTCGTTGTTATTTAACCTTACTATGACACTTGAGATCCTTATTGTAAAACACAGTATCTCTGTTATTGCCAGCATTCAAAATATCTTGATAAGCACTTTATTTAATTGCGCAATAACGCTGTTTTTGTACAGGTATATCGTCCGGCTAAGCCATGCGAGGTTGATGAAAAAAAATAGAATTTTAAGGTGATATCTGTGGAAGAGAAAAAAGTAAGAAACAGGTTTAACGTAATAATTACTATAATAGTTATTGTGTTCTTGGTGTTGTCTATACAGCTGGTAAACCTTCAGATTATCAACGGCAGCACCTATAAGCAATGGGCCGATCAAATGAAAATAAGGGATATACCTATTCCGGCACCTAGAGGGGATATTTTAGATAGAAATGGCACTGTTATAGCCAATAACAGGCCGGCGTATACCGTGGAGCTAGTTAGAACGAATATAAAAGATGAAGATTTAAATCGCGTTATTCTGAAGCTGATGAAGATCTTGATTGCCAACAACCAGGAGTACGTGGATAATTTCCCTATAAAAGTCAACCCGATAAGGTACGATTTTACCTATGGCGATGCCAATGTAAGCAAAAGCGTTCTCTTACAAAGGGAGAAAACGTGGAAAGCTGAACATAAATTACCTGTAAATATAAACGCAAAAGATGCCTTTGAAAAGTTAAGAAAGGACAATAAAATAGACAGAAATTTAAGTGATGAAGACGCCAGAAGTATTTTAGTGGTAAGAGAAGAAATGGCCAAACAGGGCTATATGTCCTATAACCCTGTGAAAATAGCCTCTGATATAGATACAAAGACACTGGCTCAGATATCTGAAAGATATGATCAACTGCCGGGAATTGTTATATCTATTGAGCCCATACGTCAATACCCCTATAAAAATACAGGTTCCAACTTTATAGGCTATATGTCTAGGTTGCAGCCCGAGGATATAAAGAACATAGACTCACGGTACTCATTGAACGACCTCATAGGCAGAGACGGAATTGAGAAACTTATGGAAAAGAGCTTAAAAGGCACCAATGGAGCACAACAGGTGGAAGTAGACGCTTTGGGTAGGATGATCAAAGTGCTGGGAGAAAAACCTCCGAAGCCGGGCAACAAAGTTTACTTGACCATAGACATGAAATTACAACAAGAAGCCGAGCAAGCCCTTAAAGATACTATGTACAAAATACAAAATGGAATAGGCTATCAGAAGTTTCCGGCTAACATCGGCGCGGCAGTCGCCGTGGACGTGAATACAGGTGATATCCTGGCTATGGCCTCCATTCCCAACTTTGATCCCAATATGTTTGCCAAAGGTACTCCTCTGACAAAACAAGAAAGCGAGTACATGTGGCCCAACGTGACCAGTACGATGACGCCTCAACCCAGTTACGATTATGCCCGCCTTGGAACGGCTCCTCCTGGCTCCACTTTTAAGATGATTGTGGCTACAGGGGCATTGATGGACAATGTCATAACCCGAACAAATCAGGTGTATTGTTCTGGCGTATACACGTATCCTGGCAGCGGAAACCCAAAATGCTGGGCTCCTCATGGGTGGACTGATGTAGTAGAGGCGCTGAAAGTATCCTGTGACGTCTTTTTCTACGACACTGGGAGAAGACTGGCCATAGATAACATTGATAAATGGGCAAAAGACTTTGGTCTGGGGCAGGCAACAGGTATAGAGCTGCCTGAAAGCAAAGGCCAGATAGCAGGCCCTTCTCAGTACAAGCGGGATGTTATCCTCTACAGGGTAAACTACTATCTTAACCGAAAGATTATAAATCAAAAGCAATACGATGTGATTTCGCAGATGATACTGAATGGAGAGAATAGGGATGACGTGATTTTTAAAAAGTTAAAGGACGCAGGCATTCCCGATAATTTGCAATACAAATTCTGGCAGGCTATAAAGGACTCTGAGTGGAGGTTGGGACAGACGTTAAGCGCCTCTATAGGTCAGGAGTCGACTACTGTGACACCATTACAGATGGCCAACTATATAGCTACCTTGGTAAACGGAGGAAACAGATATAGATTGCACCTCATAGATAAAGTAGAAACCTACGATGGAAAGCTCATTTCAAAGACAAAACCTGAAATAATAGAAAAATTAAACTTAAAATCCAATGTAGTGGATGTAATAAAACAGGGCATGTCAGGGGCAACAGAACAGGGCGGAACGGCTTCGGCTGCTTTTGTGGACGCGCCTTACAAAGTGGGAGGAAAGACAGGTACAGCAGAGACAGTGGGATACGCTAATTACGCATGGTTTGTAGGTTTTGCTCCTTTTGACAAACCACGCATTGCTGTTGCTGTGGTTATATATCAGGGAGGACATGGGAGTTATGCGGCAACGGTGGCTAGAGCGATAATGGACCAGTACCTGGGATACAGCAAATAGACATATTTTAATCGATGAAAGAAGGATTTAATCGAATTTTGAAGAATTATTTATATAAACTGTTCATCTGGAGGCTGTATATGAAAAATATTGTAGAAATAAAAGGGACAAAAGAGGGCCTTACAGTAATCCTGGATAAAAACGAGGATTTTGAAGTCATAAAAGCCAGTTTGGACAGCAGATTTTCATCCCACAGGTATTTTTTTAATACCCCAAATACCCACATCACTTTTAAAGGCCGCAAGCTCAATTGCGAACAATATAACCAGTTAAAAGAATTAGTAGAGAGTTATGGGTTTAAAACGAGCAATGAGAACCACGAAAAAAGGCAGCGTGATGAGCTGACAGAGGGTATGGTGAAAATCGTAAAAGGAACCGTGAGATCGGGTCAGAAGGTAGAATATGCCGGAAATGTAGTGATACTAGGCGATGTAAACCCGGGGGGAGAAGTTATCGCATCAGGAAATATAATCGTTATGGGAATAGTAAGGGGTCTCGTACACGCTGGCAGTGATGGAAACAGAGGTGCCATCGTAGTGGGATTCAGGTTGCAGCCTATTCAGATAAGGATAGCTGATGTGATGTCTAGGGCTCCTGACGATGCCGAAAGGCCATTGTACCCCGAGTACGCTTATGTAAAAGACGATCGTATATTTATTGAAAAATTGTAGGAGGTATAAGATGGGTGAGGTTATTGTCATAACATCAGGAAAAGGCGGTGTGGGCAAGACCACGGCGACGGCTAATATAGGCACTGGTCTGGCATTAAGTGGTAAAAGAGTTGCATTGGTGGATACTGATATCGGTTTAAGGAATCTGGACGTGGTTATGGGGCTTGAAAACAGGATAGTTTACGATATCGTGGACGTAGTGGAGGGTACATGCAAGCTCAAACAAGCACTCATAAAGGATAAGAGATTTGATGGTTTATATCTCTTGCCAGCGGCTCAGACCAAGGACAAAACCGCTGTAAACCCTGATCAAATGAGAAGGTTAACGGGAGAACTTAGATCCGAGTTCGACTACGTTTTGATAGATTGCCCCGCTGGTATAGAGCAGGGTTTTAAAAACGCTATAGCTGGTGCGGATAGGGCTATTGTGGTTACTACACCTGAGGTATCAGCTATAAGGGATGCTGACAGAATAATAGGGTTATTGTTAGCATCGGAGATAAATGACATTAAGCTCATAATAAACAGGATAAAAATGGATATGGTAAAACGGGGAGACATGATGTCCATTGACGATATGGTAGAGATACTGGCGGTAGACCTTATAGGTGTGGTACCCGACGATGAAAAAATCGTGGTGTCTACCAACAAAGGTGAGCCTATCATCACCGATGAAAGATCGCTGGCATCTCAGGCTTTCAAGAATATAACCAGAAGGATTATGGGAGAAAACGTGCCATTGTTAAATCTAGAAGGCGATAGCAATTTTATAGATAAATTAAAGCGGATATTTGGCATCGCTTCGAGGTAGGGGGGATATGAGTGTTTAATAGAAATCGCAGTAAGGATGTGGCAAAGGAGCGACTTAAAAACATATTGATAAACGATAGAGTGAATACGTCAATGGAAATCCTTGACGTGATTAAAGAGGGTATCATCGACGTTATATCCAATTATATGGAAGCCGATAACAATAGCGTGAACATAAAGGTCACCAACTTAAACAACGGAAGCTCAGTGACGCCTACTTTAGTCGCTAATATTCCCATAAAAAGTGTTAAGCACCTGACTTCAAGGTAAAATACCATCAGATACATGGTGGTATTTTCTTTTGTAATGTGCTATAATTTTTTACAAAGGTGGGAATAGTCTTGGATAAAAGGTTGGTAAAAAACATCGATTTCGTGTTAATTGCAGCAGTCATCATGATATCGGCGTTGGGAATTGTGGCAATAAGCAGTGCTACCCATGTTGCCAATGGAGGTAGCGCAAAAAGTGTGCTTTTACAATCTGTATGGCTTTTATTCTCCATAGCAGCAGCTTTTTTAATAATGAAAATCGACTACAACTTATTGGGAAACTACTATAAAGTGATTTACGCAGGAAGCATAGTACTTTTGCTGTTGACATTGCTGATAGGCTCATCAGCCAATGGCGCTAAAAGCTGGGTGAGGATTGGGGGCGTAAGTTTTCAATTTAGCGAGATAGCCAAGGTAGCTATTATTTTATCATTGGGAAAACTGCTGGACATTAAGAAGGATAAAATAAATAACATTTACGAGTTGCTTAAAATATTGGCATTTGTAGGCATTCCGGTTTTGTTGATTTTGAAACAAAACGATACAGGGACAGCTTTGGTTTTTATCGCAATACTGTTGGGCATGATATTCATAGCTGGTATTAACATATGGTATATAATAGCTTTTTTTGCTTTCGGAATAATAAGTGGACCTGTCATATTTAAATATTTCTTGCAGGATTACCAGAAAAAAAGGATACTTACATTTCTTAACCCCAATTTAGATAAAATGGGAGCAGGTTATCATGTATTTCAATCAAAAATAGCAATAGGTTCAGGCCAAATAACGGGTTTTGGGTTGTACAAAGGTTCACAAGTTCAATTTAACTTTCTTCCTGAAGCCAGTACAGATTTTATTTTTTCAGTAGTGGGTCAGGAATTGGGATTTGTGGGTTCCATAACGGTATTGCTGTTGTATTTTATAATGTTGTTTAGATTAGTGCAGATAGCTATGATATCAAAAGATAAATACGGTTCTTTAGTGGTGACGGGTATTATTTCTATGTTCTTGTTCCATATATTAGAAAATATAGGTATGACAATAGGGATTATGCCTGTGACAGGTATACCATTGCCTTTTATGAGTTATGGCGGCAGCTCTCTTTTTGCCAATTTTGTCGCTATAGGACTTGCATTAAATGTAGGCATGAGAAGACAAAAAATAAAATTCTAGGGGTGATATCGTGAATATAGCACTGATTGCCCATGACCAAAAAAAAGAACAGATGGTGGAATTTACTATCGCCTATAAGAAAATTTTAGAGAAACACACTCTTTTCGCTACTGGCACCACCGGCTCCCTGATACAGGAAGCTACAGGACTTAAAGTTCACAGGTTTAAGTCGGGTCCAATAGGAGGAGATCAACAGATCGGCGCCATGGTAGCTGATGAAAAAATGGACCTGGTCATATTCATAAGGGACCCGTTAACCGCTCAGCCTCACGAACCGGATATAACAGCTTTATTGAGGGTGTGCGATGTCCACAATGTTCCCCTTGCCACCAATATAGCTACCGCTGAAGTCCTGATAAAAGGCCTGGAACGAGGCGATTTTGACTGGAGATCCGTTGTGAACCCTGATTTGAGAGGTTAAAGGTTTGAGTAATAAAATGTGCCCTTAGAAAATATATCTATTTAGAGATATTAGATGTCTAACAAAAGGGGGCACATTTATGTATAAAAGGTGGGGTAAGAAAAACGATGGCAACCTAATCAACGTGTTGTTTTACCAGCTCACTGTTTGCATATTTATATTGAGCTTTGTTCTTGTAATGAATAGCATTAACACAGTTACCAGCAGAAAGGTTATAGATACAGTAAAATACTGGTTAACATCTAACTATGATTTTTTAAAAGCCTACGAGGACCTTAAACAAAACGCCCCTGTTTTAAGACAAAAATTCATGAGTACTTTTGAGCAAATAGAAAAAATGTCAGCACCGGTAAAAGGAACCATAACGTCCAGATATGGTATGAGGATAAACCCTATTACTAAAAAAAGTGAAAACCATACTGGAATTGACATATCTGCAACTCAGGGCAGCGATGTTTACGCCGCTTGGAGTGGCACCGTTAAATCTGTGAAAGAAGATGCTAATTACGGGACGTACGTGGTGATAGATCATGGCAATGGGTATAGTACACTTTACGCCCATTTAAAGGCCGTTTCTGTGAAAACCGGAGAAAACGTGAAAAGAGGCGATATTATAGGGAAAGTAGGCAACTCAGGAGAGAGCACAGCACCTCACTTGCACTTTGAAGTGCTAAAAGGTGGAAACCCAGTGGATCCATTGAATTTACTTAGTCCGGATATGATCAAGTAATTCTGAGGAGCATCTGGTTTTGTTACACAGACCAGTTATTTTTTTGCGATAATTAACCTTACATAGAGTAAATTGCCCGCTGAGAAACATAATAATAAACAAGAGGAGTGAAACCGATGAGAAATGACGTAGAAAAATACCTATTAAGCGTGGAAAAACCAGCGCGGTACATAGGAAATGAAATCAACAGCGTGCATAAAGATCCTTCCTCAGTAGAAGTGAGGTTTGCCTTTGCATTTCCAGATGTTTACGATATAGGCATGTCCCATCTTGGAATGAAAATACTGTACCACATGCTCAATGACATAGATGACGTGTATTGCGAAAGGGTATTCGCCCCGTGGGTGGACATGGAGGCGGTGATGAGAAGAGAAGGTATCCCGCTTTTTGCTCTGGAAAGCGGTGACGATATCTCAGCGTTTGACTTTGTGGGATTTACACTTCAATATGAACTGAGCTATACCAATGTAATCAATATGCTGGATCTGGCGGGTATACCTATTATCTCGTCTGAAAGACAGGAAAAAGACCCTTTCGTGATAGCAGGAGGCCCGTGTGTGTACAATCCTGAACCCATGGCTGACGTATTTGATTTTTTCGTAATCGGCGAAGCAGAACAATCGCTATTAGAAATTATTCAATGCTACAAAGAATGGAAAAAGGCAAAAAAAAGCCGAAAAGCCTTTTTAGAAAGCGTCAGCCGCATTAAAGGCGTTTACGTGCCTTCTTTGTACGATGTGATCTATAACGCTGATGGTACAGTGGACAAATTTGTGCCCAAAGGACCTTATCCTGTCCCTGTGGACAAGAGGATAATAAAAGATCTGGATCGTGTGTATTTCCCAAGTAAGATGATTGTTCCTTACACCGAAGTAGTGCATGACAGAATTATGCTGGAGATATTCAGAGGTTGTACCCACGGTTGTCGCTTTTGCCAGGCAGGTATGATATACAGGCCCATAAGGGAAAGGAGCGTAAATAAGCTTATAGAACTTGCCGATAAGCTGGTTGCCAGTACCGGCTATGATGATATATCCTTGGTGTCGCTGAGTTCTTGCGATTATACCGACATACAGCTTCTCATTTTAAAATTAATTGAAAGATATAAAGAAAAAGGCGTAGGAGTATCGCTCCCCTCAATAAGAATTGACGCGTTTTCCGTAGGTTTACTGGAGCAGATTGAAAAGGTGCGAAAAACAGGCCTCACCTTTGCGCCAGAGGCTGGCACTCAAAGATTGAGGGACGTAATAAATAAAGGAGTCACAGAGCAAAACCTTATGGATTCCGCTAGGGCAGCCTTTGAACACGGATGGTCTACTATAAAACTCTACTTCATGATTGGCCTGCCTACCGAAACCTACGAGGATATAAAGGGAATTGCCGATTTGGCATATAAACTGGTAGACCTGTACAAGGATATAAAAGGTTCCAAAAAAGGGCTTAAGATCACGGTGAGCACCTCATCTTTTGTGCCTAAGCCTTTTACGCCTTTTCAATGGGAACCCCAAGATACTATGGAACAGCTTAAAGACAAACAGGATTATTTAAAGAGCCTGCTTAAAGATAGAGCTATATCTTATAGCTGGCATGATAACAGAATGAGCTTTTTAGAGGCTGTTATATCCCGAGGAGATAGAAAGGTATGCAAAGCCATTATAAGGGCATGGAAAAACGGCTGTAAATTCGATGGCTGGAACGAGTTTTTAAACTTTGATGGTTGGCTTAAAGCCTTTGAAGCAGAAGGCGTAGATCCTGGATTTTATGCTTACAGAAGGCGCACGTACGAGGAGTTATTTCCATGGGATATCATTAACCCAGGAGTGAATAAGGACTATCTTATAAGAGAGCATAAGAAAGCCCAAAAAGGTATAACTACTGTGGACTGCAGGATGTACTGCTTAAATTGCGGTATAAAAAAACTAGAGGAGGGACTGTGCGTTGAAAATGCGCTTGAAATTTGAAAAAAAAGGCGATATGAGGTACATATCCCATCTGGACCTCATGAGAACCCTCTCCAGAGCTGTCAGAAGAGCTCAGCTGCCAATCGCTTACTCTCAAGGATACAACCCTCAGCCTAAGATAAGCATAGCCCTTCCTCTCTCACTGGGGTACACCAGTGATGGCGAATACATGGACATGGAGTTCTCGCATGATATATCGACACAGGACGTTATAAACAGATTGAACAACCAACTCCCTTGTGGCTTAAAGATCAAGCAGTGCATGGAGGTCGGCGAAAGTAAAACTTCCCTTATGGCTTTGATAAGATACGCTCTATACGGTGTCACATTTAAGGACGTAGATTTAGGGTTGTTGAACAACGCCGTGGAAGATATAGTAAGAAGCGACCACGTTATGGCGGAAAAAAAGACGAAATCAGGCATCAAACCAGTGGATATAAAAGGAGATATTATAAAGCTATATACAAAAGATTGTACTCTCTTTATGCTGGTATCAGCAGGCTCAAAGCGCAATTTAAAACCAGATCTGGTTTTAGATGCACTGGAAGACCGCTACAATGGCATAAAGTCAAAAGTCGTAAACGTGCACAGGTACGAGATGTATGGCGAAAATATGAAGACACCTATGGAGGCATAAGTTGGCTTAAAAGAAGGATTTCGTGTAAAAACATAGAATATGTAATTAGAGGTGGAAGGGATGAAACCCAGCAAGAAAAAGGTTCAGAAAAGGCTAAATAACGAAGTAAAAGGATTGTTATTTTTGTGCTTGTCGCTGCTGTCATTTATAAGCCTTTACACGCGCTCTGCAGGGGTTTTAGGCGTTTTTATAAAGACATTGCTTTCGGGCCTTTTAGGAAAAGGAGCTGTAATCGTACCTGCTTTTATATTGCTGTATTCCTTTAATACTTTTACATCATATAGGTTTATGCCTAAGATAAGATTTATAGCGCTTTTTCTGATAGCTTTCATAGTTGATATGCTGCTTCACATGTCTTCGTACAGTGACGTGCACCATGGTTATGGTTACTACATAAAGTACGCTTTTAGCTTAGGAAGCAAAAATATGGGCGGCGGTGCGTTAAGCGCCCTAATTGACTATTTTTTTATAAAATTAATAGGAATACCTGGGAGCTGGATTGTGCTGTTGACGCTTTTACTGGCAAATCTGGTTACGGTTTTTAATATATCGCTAAAAAAAACGACGATAGCGATTATTTCAAAGCTTAAAGAGTTAATGATTTATATAGCACAGGGCGTAACTCATTTTGTATACGTAGAGGATAAGAGAGATAAAGCGGATTTAAAACTCCCAGATAAAAACGCCGTTGAAGATAAAGTACAAAGTAACTTTAAAGATATAATAGAAAAATCAATAGAGCTTACCAACGTAAAGATCGTGAGCCATGAGGAAAATCGCGATAAGAGCGTAGGCCAGATTGATGGTTCTGATAACCTTAAAAATTACATGCGCCCTCCTTATGAGCTTTTGAGGTTAGGTGACGAGCGCAATTTTAAGGAAAACAAGGTGGAAATTAAAAATAACATAAAGGCCTTAGAAGATACGCTAAAGAGCTTCGGAATAGACGCCCACGTGGTGCAGGTCAGCTGTGGACCTGCTATAACCCGTTACGAACTTCAACTAAGTCCTGGAGTAAAGGTGAGCAGAATAGTAAGTCTAGTAGACGACATATCGCTGAGCTTGGCGACTTCAGGGGTGAGACTGGAAGTCCCGATTCCCGGCAAATCAGCTATAGGTATTGAGGTACCCAACAAAAAAATAAAACCGGTTTTTTTAAGGGATGTTTTGGAGAGCTCTGAATTTATAAACAGCAAATCTGATCTTACCGTAGCTCTAGGGAAGGATATTTCTGGTGCTAACATAATATCAGACCTTTCTAAAATGCCCCACTTGCTAATAGCAGGTGCTACAGGTTCAGGAAAGAGTGTGTGCATCAACACTATAATCGTCAGCCTTTTATATAAATCCAACCCAGAAAATGTAAGGCTTCTGCTAATTGATCCAAAGGTGGTGGAGCTAAACATGTACAACGGGATAAGTCACCTTATCGCGCCAGTGGTTACCGATCCTAAAAAAGCAGCAGGAGCCTTAAACTGGGCGGTACAGGAAATGATAAAGAGGTACAACCTGTTTGCTGAAAAGGGAGTAAGGGATATAGACAGGTACAACGAAATAGCCCAGAATAAATTGCCCAAGATAGTCATCATAATCGACGAATTGGCTGACCTTATGATGGCGTCACCAGCCGAGGTAGAAGATGCTATATGCCGGCTAGCTCAAATGGCGCGAGCGGCAGGTATGCATCTGGTGATAGCCACTCAACGGCCTTCTGTAGATGTGATCACAGGGGTTATTAAAGCCAATATACCGTCTAGAATCGCTTTTGCTGTCTCCTCCCAGGTGGATTCCAGGACTATATTGGACATGACGGGAGCGGAAAAGCTGTTAGGAAAAGGTGATATGCTTTTTTACCCGGTTGGAGAAATAAAACCAATACGGGTACAGGGGTGTTTTATAAGCGAAAAAGAAGTAGAGGGCATCGTGGATTGGCTTAAAGCTAGGAGCGCTCCCGACTACTGTGAGAATTTGATAGAAAAGATTCAAGAACAACCCGATAATGCCAAAGTCGATAACGCCGATGAACTATTACCTCAGGCCATAAATATAGTCCTTGAGGCAAACCAAGCTTCTACTTCCTTGTTGCAAAGAAAATTAAAAATAGGATATGCCCGTGCCGCTCGACTCATGGACCAAATGGAGGAGCGAGGTATTGTCAGCAAAAGCGAAGGCAACAAGCCCAGGCAGGTATTGCTGTCAAAAGATAAGCTAAATCTTTGACTTGCACCCTATAATATATTATACTTTAAGCTGAGAATAAAAGTGAGTGGAAGGAGGCAACTTATTGCCAAAAATTGGTTTAATTTCACTGGGGTGCGCGAAAAATCTAGTTGACTCAGAGACCATGATAGGGCTTTTAAATGAAGCTGACTTTTCCATAACAAATAGGGCAGAAGAGGCCGACGTACTCATTATAAACACGTGCGCCTTTATCGATAAAGCCAAAGAGGAATCTCTGGAATCCATATTGGAAATGGCAGAGTACAAAAAAACCGGCAAATGCAAAGCGTTAATCGTAACAGGATGTTTATCAGAAAGATACACAAGCCAGTTGATGGAGGAAATACCAGAAATCGATGCGTTAGTAGGTACCGGTGATTTTGAAGAGATAGTGGACGTGGTTAACCGCACGTTAAGAGGAGAAAAAACTGCTATTTACGGACATCAGGATAAATTGTTCCAAAAAAACCTGCCAAGAATTATAACCAGTAGCGGTAAGTACGCTTACGTGAAGATTGCTGATGGCTGCAATAATCGTTGCAGTTTCTGTATAATACCTACCTTGAGGGGTAGATATAGGAGCAGAAATATAGAGGATATATACAATGAAGTTAAAGACATTGTAGAAAATGGCATTAGGGAGGTTATTCTCATCGCCCAGGATACCACGCGATACGGTTCGGATAAAGGTCGCTTGATGTTAAGCGAGCTCATAAACAGGATATCAGAGTTAGATCGTTTAAAGTGGATTAGAATTCTCTACTGTTATCCAGAGGCCATCAGTGACGAATTGATTGACACTATAGCTGCTAACGACAAAGTTTGCAAATACCTGGACATACCTATACAGCATATAAACGACGACATACTGAGGCAGATGGGACGCCATACATCGAAAAAACAAATCTACACCCTCATCGATAAGCTTAAGGCTAGAATACCAGGTGTTGTATTGCGGACGTCATTGATCGTGGGCTTTCCTGGTGAAACAGATAAGCAATTTGGCGAATTGGCATCCTTTGTTCAGGAAGGTATGTTTGATCACTTGGGCGTATTTGAGTATTCGCGGGAAGAAGGTACACCTGCAGCTGTATTGCCCCATCAAATACCTCAAAGGGTTAAAAAGGAACGCAGAGAGCATATTATGAAAATACAAAACAGTATATCGCGGCAGATCAATCAACGTAAGGTAGGCAAAATTTTTGACGTCTTAATAGAAGGCCAAAAAGGTGGCTATTACGTAGGCCGTAGTTACCATTATGCACCTGAAATAGATGGTATTGTATATATAAAGTCTGAAAGACCTGTGACAGAAGATTTTGCCAGGATACTGATAAAAAAAGCCTACGACTATGACGTCTTGGGGGAAATTGTTGAATGAATATCGCAAATAAACTGACTTTATTTCGCATCATTATATTGCCTTTTTTTATGGTGTTTGCTCTTGCCAAATTTAAATACAGTGCTATTATAGCTGTTCTCATATTTTTAGTAGCGTCATTGACAGATCTATTTGATGGTTACATTGCTAGAAAGATAAACCAGACGACCAAATGGGGAAAACTTATGGATCCCCTGGCTGATAAATTGCTCATATCTACAGCGTTGATATCTTTAGTAGAAGCTGGCAGTGTACCTGCGTGGGCAGCGATAATTATAATAGGGAGGGAATTTGCAGTTACGGGCCTGAGATCTCTGGCCGCTGTAGAAAATATAGTCATCTCTGCAAATAATGCTGGAAAGATAAAAATGGTGGCACAGATCGTAGCCATAACAGCATTGCTATTAAAAATTCCTTTTGCATCTATCGCTCTGTACATTGCAGTGATAATAACAGTACTCTCAGGTTATAACTACTTTCGCCATTACTCTTTTGTCATAAATGAGATAGGGGGAAAGAAGGATGAAATGTGAAATTATCTCAGTGGGAACTGAATTGTTGTTAGGTCAAATCGCCAATACAGACGCTCAATATATTTCACAGCAGCTAGCACCCTTGGGTATTGACGTGTATTTTCATACGGCCGTGGGAGATAACAGCGATAGATTGAAAGAATGCCTTGAAATCGCCTGGCGTCGTTCCGATGCGATTATAACCACAGGAGGTTTAGGCCCCACGCTGGATGACCTTACAAAGGAGACTATAGCTGATTTTCTAGGATTAAAAATGGTGAAATACCAGCAGGCTTATGACCATTTAAAACAGTACTTTAAGGGGAGAGAGATAACCCAAAACAATTATAGACAGGTGTATTTCCCTGAGAACTCGATTTTATTACCCAACAATAACGGTACCGCATTGGGCTGCATTGTGGAAAAAGACAATAAAGTCATAATCATTTTGCCTGGTCCTCCCAACGAATTAATACCCATGTTCCAAGAGAGCGTTATACCTTACCTAAGGTCAAAAAGCGATTACGTGATTAAGTCCAAAGTGTTACGGTTATTTGGGATAGGCGAATCAAAAGTAGAGGAGATGCTGAAAGACATTATTGTCAATCAATCCAATCCTACAATAGCTCCTCTGGCCAAAGAAGGCGAAGTTACCTTGAGGATAACGGCTAAAGGCAAAGATCAAGTTATAATCGACAGAATGATAAAAGATATGGAAGACCGGGTGAGAAGTGTTGTGGGCGAATGGATTTATGGTGTGGATGACGATTCCTTGGAATCGGTGGTAGGAAGGCTGCTGATGGAAAAAGGTATCACCATATCCCTGGCAGAGTCATGCACAGGAGGTCTTATGTCCCATAAGCTCACAAACATACCGGGTATATCGTCGGTTTTTAAATTAGGAGCGGTGGTGTACAGCAATGAAGCAAAAGAAGATATTTTAGGAGTAAATCCAACCACGATAAAAGAAAAAGGCGCTGTAAGCCGCGAGACAGCTATACAGATGGCAGAAGGTGCAAGGCTTACAGGCAAAACCGACTTAGGCCTTGCGGTTACTGGTATAGCAGGTCCTGGAGGAGGAACTTCGTCAAAACCCGTAGGATTAGTATATATAGCATTATCTGACGGCAAGAACATTGTGTGCAACGAATATCATTTTAATAGCAACAGGCAGAAAAATAAAAACCTCACGTCAATGCATGCATTAGATATGATAAGGCGGTATTTGATTGATTAAGTAAACGAAAGAGGGTGTGTTTATGGTGGAGAACAAACAAAGGGCGTTGGAAATGGCTATCAGTTCTATTGAAAGGCAATTCGGTAAAGGTTCTATAATGCGATTGGGAGATGATCGTTCGCGGCTAAATGTTGAGGTGATACCAACCGGAAGTTTAGATCTGGATATAGCTTTAGGGGTTGGCGGTATACCTCGCGGTAGGATTGTGGAGATATTCGGCCCAGAGTCTTCAGGAAAGACTACAATCGCGTTGCACATTGTAGCGCAAGCTCAAAAACAAGGAGGTATAGCGGCATTTATCGATGCTGAGCACGCCCTGGATCCTTTTTACGCCCAGAAAATCGGGGTAAACATCGAAGACCTTTTGGTATCCCAGCCTGATACAGGAGAACAGGCCCTGCAAATAGCCGATGAGCTGGTAAGAAGCGGTGCAGTGGACGTGATCGTCATTGACTCTGTAGCTGCGCTAGTGCCAAAAGCGGAGATAGACGGGGACATGGGTGACTCTTATGTGGGATTACAGGCAAGGCTTATGTCTCAGGCATTGAGAAAATTGGCCGGTAACATAAGCAAGACAAAGAGCGTAGTTATATTCATCAATCAGTTAAGAGAAAAAGTTGGCGTCATGTTCGGTAATCCTGAGACAACTCCCGGCGGCAGAGCTCTTAAGTTTTACGCTTCTGTGAGGCTGGATGTGAGAAAGGTGGATTCGGTAAAACAAGGCACAGAGATAGTAGGAAATAGGACAAGAATTAAAGTAGTAAAAAACAAGGTTGCACCTCCTTTTAAAGTGGCTGAATTTGATATAATGTACGGGGAAGGTATATCCAGAGAAGGGGATCTTTTGGATATAGGCATAAACATCGATTTAATCACTAAAAGCGGCGCGTGGTTTTCTTATGGAGATATAAGATTGGGTCAGGGCAGAGAAAATGCAAAACAGTTTTTGAAAGAAAATCCTGAGGTAGCCGACGAAATCGAACAGAAGATTAGAGAAAATTTCAATCTGGCTTATGTAAAGAGCAAAAAGTCCTCTGAAGACGAAATCATAAATGTAGACCCTGAATAGGCAGTGGTCTTAAATGGACGAAGCTTTAAAAAAGGCCTACAGCTTATCGCTAAAATACCTAGGACACAGGATGAGGACTAAATGGGAGATGACAAATTACCTGAGGAGGCATATGTTCAGCGAGGATGTAATAGCACAGTGCATCGCATTATTGTGTCAACATCGTTATGTAGACGATCATGAGTACTGCAAGACTTACATCGAATACGGGAAAAACCGGCTGAAGAGCACAAGACAGGTGTACAACGAGCTGATGCAGAGGGGAATTGAAAGACACATCATAAACCAGTACCTCGTTGACTACCCTGAAGAGGAAATCGTACTTAAACTGCTCTCAAAACGATCTGTAAGCAAAGACAATGACAGGCGTCGTTTGACCGCTTATCTTTTGAACAGGGGATTTCAGTATGAAACCGTTAAAAGGGTCCTGGATGACGTTAACTTGACATGAATTTTCTAATAGGTTAAAATATAGTTATATGTCATTTATGCAAGGAGGTGTTACGACATAAACTACGTAATAACAATAGTATTAGCGGTCGTAGCTGGATTAATAGGTGTCATTTTAGGTTATTATATAAGAAAGAACATCGCCGAATCGAAAATAAAGTCTGCTGAAGAAGAGGCAAGGCGCATAATTGAGGAAACAGAAAAAAACGCTCAAGCCAGGCAAAGGGAAATGCTGCTGGAAGCAAAAGAGGAGATCCACAGACAGAGGAGCGAACTGGAAAGGGAGATCAGAGATCGCCGTGCAGAATTACAGCGCCTTGAGAAGAGGCTAATTCAAAGAGAAGAGGCTCTTGACAAAAAGAACTCTCAACTGGAATTAAAAGACGATGCGCTTAATAAAAAAGCCAAAGAAATACAGATGTTGCAACAAGAAATTGAGCAACTGTACAAAAAAGAGATACAGGAGTTGGAAAGAATTTCTCAATTGACAATAGATGAAGCTAAAAACCTGTTATTAAAAGAAATCGAAAACGATGTGAAGCATGACGCTGCGATTATGATTAAAGAAATAGAACAAAAGGCAAAAGAAGAAGCAGAAAAAAAGGCACGAGAGATTATAACATCTGCTATACAGAGGTGCGCTGCTGATCATGCAGCCGAGACCACCGTGTCTGTGGTCAATCTTCCCAATGACGAGATGAAAGGGAGAATCATCGGTCGCGAAGGTAGGAATATCAGGACGCTAGAGACCCTCACAGGGATAGATCTCATTATAGATGATACTCCTGAAGCGGTAATCCTCTCTGGATTTGATCCCATAAGAAGGGAGATAGCGAGGATAGCGTTGGAAAAGCTCATAGTAGACGGGAGGATACACCCTGCCAGGATAGAAGAGATGGTTGAAAAAGCTAAAAAAGAAATCGAAATCACCATAAGAGAAGAAGGCGAACAGGCGGTATTTGAAGTAGGCCTTCACGGCGTACACCCTGAATTAGTGAAATTGCTGGGAAAGCTAAAATACAGGACGAGTTATGGCCAAAACGTATTAAGGCATTCCATTGAAGTAGCTCAACTGGCAGGTTTGATGGCTGCGGAGTTAGGAGTTGACGTCAGTTTGGCAAAAAGAGCTGGTTTGCTTCACGATATAGGCAAAGCTGTAGACCACGAAATGGAAGGATCTCATGTGGCGTTGAGCACTGAACTGGCCAAGAGGTACCACGAATCTCCAGGTGTAATTCACGCCATAGAGGCCCATCACAATGACGTAGAACCCAAGACCATAGAGGCGGTCTTAGTACAGGCAGCTGATGCGATTTCAGCAGCAAGACCTGGTGCAAGGCGAGAGACTTTAGAAGCGTATATAAAGAGGCTTGAGAAATTAGAAGAAATTGCTAATTCTTTTCCTGGTGTAGATAAAGCCTACGCTATTCAAGCGGGTAGGGAAATAAGGATAATCGTAAAACCGGAAGAAGTGGACGACAATATGGTAGTGTTGATTGCCAGAGATGTAGTAAAAAAGATTGAAAGCGAGCTGGAATATCCGGGACAGATAAAAGTAAATGTGATAAGAGAGGTTAGGGCAATTGAGTATGCCAAGTAGGTTTTTCAAATAATAGGGTTGTGCGCATAGCGCGACTCTATTATTGTTTTACTCCGTGAAAACGATTAAAAATAATTTTAAACAAAGCAGGATTTATAAAAAATATATAGAATATATTATTATGAAAGAAATCAGGATTTTTATGAAAAGAACAAGGGGGGCAAATGATTAATGGAAGTATTAAAAGTATCAGCAAAATCCAGCCCAAATGCCGTAGCAGGAGCTTTAGCTGGCGTTTTAAGAGAAAAAGGTGGTGCAGAGCTCCAGGCTATAGGCGCTGGTGCGTTGAATCAGGCTGTAAAAGCGGTTGCAATAGCCCGCGGCTTTGTTGCACCAGGCGGTATCGATCTAGTGTGTATACCAGCCTTTACGGATATTGAAATAGAGGGAGAGGAAAGGACGGCTATTAAATTAATTGTGGAACCAAGGTAAAAACGTTAACCTGCTTGTTAAGCAGGTTAAATTTTTGCACTTTGAAGAAAGGAAGATGTGCTAATGGATAAAGCAGATTTACACGTGCATACCAGCGCTTCTGATGGCGCGTTAAGCCCTTCTGAAGTGGTTAAACTGGCTTTTAAAAATGGCATAAAAGCCATCGCGATAACAGATCACGACACAGTAGACGGAATAGAACCAGCTATGAGAGCGTCCGAGGCTTATGGAGTGGAAATTATTCCCGGTATAGAAATTAATTCAGAATCAGACCTTGAAGATATTCATATTTTAGGTTATTATATTAATTATAAAGATGCAAGATTAATTGATTTTCTTGCAGATTTACTGAAAAAAAGAGAAGAACGAGCTAAGAAAATCATAAGTATTTTATGGGATTTAGGCCTTAAAATAAGCCTAAAAGAAGTCAAAGAAGTAGGTGGAAAGTACATAGGCAGGCCTCATATAGCAAGGGTACTTTTGCAACATGGATATGTAAGTTCTGTCAAGGAAGCATTTGACAAGTACATCGGCAGGGGCTGTCCTGCTTACGTGCCCAGATCAAATCTCTCGCCTTATGACGCTATACAAATGATAAAATCCAACGGTGGTGTTGCTGTATTGGCGCATCCTGGATTGTTAAAATCTTATGATATAATAGGAAGGTTAAAAGAAGCAGGATTAGAAGGAGTGGAAGCCTATCACACTAAACATACAGCTCAACAAACAGAAGAAATTTTGGAGATTGCACAAGCTTATGACCTTATAGTGACAGGGGGGTCAGATTTTCATGAAATTGATATGGAATCAAATGTAACAATTGGTAGCACGTGTATTTCGTGTGACGTGATTAAAATATTGAAATTAAGGAGTGGTAATAATCTATGAATTTGTCCATAAAAGCCCAAAGCATATCTGAATCATCAACATTAGCTATAACAGCTTTAGCCAATCAGTTAAAATCAAAAGGCATTAACGTCATCGGCTTTGGAGCTGGTGAACCGGATTTTGATACACCCGAGTATATAAAAGAAGCTGCTGTGAAGGCAATTAAAGAGGGACGTACAAAGTACACCCCTGTTTCAGGTATTCCCGAACTCAAAGAAGCAATTGTGGATAAATTTGAAAAGGACAATAACCTTAAATATAAACCGTCTCAAATATTGGTCTCAAATGGCGCAAAACATTCACTGTACAATGTTATGCAAGCATTGTGCAATCCTGGAGATGAAGTTATAATACCTACACCCTATTGGGTTACTTATCCTGAACTCGTTAAAATGGCTGATGCCATACCGGTATATGTGAAATGTGATCCAGAAAAAGATTTCAGAATTGACATAGACGACTTGAAGGCAAAAATATCAGGTAAAACAAAGGCGATAATCATAAACAGCCCAAATAACCCCACAGGTGCGGTCTATCCCAAGGAGGACTTAAAGGAAATTGCTCAGCTAGCTCTTTCCCATGGTTTTTACATCATATCCGACGAAATTTACGAAGAGCTTATATACGATGGAAGGAGACATGTGAGCATAGCGTCTCTTAGCGACGAAGTCAAGGAGAAGACCATTGTGGTCAACGGGGTATCCAAGGCTTACGCTATGACGGGTTGGAGGATAGGTTATGCCGCAGGGCCTGAAGATGTTATAAAGATAATGACGAATATACAGAGCCATTCTACGTCTAATCCTAATTCCATTGCCCAATATGCCAGTTTGGCGGCGCTTCGCGGTAATAAAGACGATGTGTTCATGATGAGAGATGAGTTTGAGCTCAGGAGAAATTACATGGTACAAAGGATTAACGGCATAAAATATCTGTCGTGCAATACACCTCATGGGGCTTTTTACATCATGATGAACATTCAGGAATTAAAAGGCAGAAAAGTAAATGGCGCAACCATTAGTTCTTCCGAAGCAGTGGCGAAAATATTGCTGGAAAAGGCAAATGTGGCTGTAGTACCAGGAGATGGTTTTGGAACGGATGATTTCGTGCGCCTGTCTTACGCTACATCTATAAAGAATATAAAGAGCGGTCTTGACAGAATAGAGGCTTTTATCAATTCGGAGGTGTAAGCATTGCACGAACACTATCAAAATCCTTTGATAACGAGATACGCATCTGAAGAAATGAAACAAAATTTTTCTGAAAAAAAGAAATTTACTACATGGCGAAAGCTGTGGGTGGCTTTAGCAGAAGGGGAAAAAGAGCTTGGACTAAACATAACTCAGGAGCAAATCGACGAGCTAAAAGCTCACGTGTACGACATAAACTACGATGTGGCACAGAAAAGGGAAAGGGAAGTAAGACACGATGTGATGGCGCATGTTTACGCATACGGTCAACAGTGTCCTAAAGCCAAACCCATAATTCACCTGGGTGCGACAAGCGCATACGTAGGGGACAACGCTGATATCATAATATACAGGGATGCCTTAAAGATCATTAAGAAAAAATTGATTAATGCCATGGATATTTTGGCGCGTTTTGCCTTAAAATACAAAGATCTGCCTACGCTGGGCTTTACCCATTTTCAGCCGGCGCAATTGGTTACGGTAGGTAAGAGGGCATCATTATGGCTTCAGGATTTGCTTTTAGATTATCAAGATCTGGAATATAGGCTGTCAAATATGAAGCTTTTAGGGGTAAAAGGGACAACAGGAACTCAAGCCAGCTTTATGGAATTATTTAATAATGACCATGAAAAGGTAAAAAAGTTGGATTACATAGTAGCGAAAAAGATGGGCTTTGAAGAAGTATACCCTGTTTCGGGTCAAACCTATACCAGAAAGCTGGACAGCCAGATCATGGGGGTTTTAAACGGAATAGCTCAAAGCGCTCATAAATTTAGCAACGATATAAGGTTGTTGCAGCACCTTAAAGAAATAGAAGAGCCTTTTGAAGAAAAACAAATAGGTTCTTCAGCTATGGCCTACAAGAGAAATCCTATGAGAAGTGAGAGAATGGCTTCTCTGTCCAGACTTGTCATAACTCTTTCATTAAATCCCGATTTGACCGCAGCAGAGCAGTGGTTTGAAAGGACCCTTGACGATTCAGCCAACAGGCGAATCTCCATACCTGAGGCATTTTTGGCCGTGGATGCTATATTAACGCTGTATATAAATATTGCAGGTGGTCTGGTGGTCAACGAGAAAGTAATAGCTAAGCACATAGAAGAGGAGTTGCCTTTTATGGCCACAGAAGCTATATTGATGGAAGGGGTAAAAAATGGTGGAGACAGACAGGAGCTTCATGAGAGGATAAGGAGATATTCTATGGAAGCCGCTTCACGGGTAAAAAGTGGATTGAGCAATAACCTCCTTGAAAAAATAAAAAGCGACCCTTCGTTCCGCGTCGATGACATTGACAGCCTGATTTCGCCTGAGAAATTCATAGGGAGGGCTCCCGAGCAGGTTGAAGAATTTATTGAGAAAATGGTCAAACCGGTGCTGGAGAAAAACAGGGATTTGTTAGGTGTAAATGCTATTGTAGAAGTGTAGTGTAACACAAAAGTGCCTCTTTGCATATAACATTTTATAAAGGGGTTTTATGTGCAAAGAGGTGACAAAGTGATGAAATGTTTCAATAGGTTTGGCATATCAGCGTTTCAAGGCATTGACTTGGACGATAATATACAAAAAAGTGCACAGACTGATTTAACCCTGGAAGATTTGGTTGGCTTGGACGCTGTAAAGCAAACCATTAACGAGATAAAAGCTTTTTGCATCGTACAAAACCAGAGAAAGGCCATAGGTTTAAAACATCAGTCACTGGTTTTGCACATGATCTTTAAAGGAAATCCCGGAACAGGTAAGACCACTGTTGCCCGTATTCTCGGCAAAATTTTTAAAGATATAGGGGTGCTGGAAAAAGGCCACGTAGTCGAGGTGGACAGAGCTGATCTGGTAGGTGAGTACATAGGCCACACGGCTTTAAAGGTAAAGGAAAACATCAGAAAGGCCTTGGGTGGCATACTTTTTGTGGACGAGGCATATTCGCTGGCACGGGGTGGAGATAGAGATTTTGGAAAAGAGGCTATTGATACCCTCGTGAAAGCCATGGAAGACCACAAAAATGAGTTTATACTGATCTTAGCGGGTTACACCCACGAGATGAATTGGTTTATTGAAATGAATCCTGGCCTTAAATCCCGCTTCCCAATCCAGATAGAATTTCCCGATTATAACCTGGATGAGCTAATGCAAATAGCTTTGAAGATGTTCAGCGATAGGCAGTACGAGCTAGCTGAGTTGTCTAAAAAGAAACTGTTTCGCGTATTAAGCCATAAATATCCTCAAGACAATGGCAATGCTAGATTGGTAAGAAATGTTGTAGAATTAGCTATAAGAAAACACGCCATGAGAATTGTAAACAAGAGCCATTTTAAAAAGGAAGATTTAATCTTAATACAACCTGAAGATATAATAGGATAAGGAGTTAGGACAGTGGATATAAAGGATTTTTTTAACATATCGGAAAAGCTGATAAAAATTTCAGGGGATGTTGAAAGTTCCATAAAAAGTATTTTTAATAAGGTTGATTCTGTTAAAGAGCACAATACATATAAAGTACTACGCGCTTTTCACGTCAATAAAGTAAGTGAATCCCATTTTCATTCTTCTACTGGTTATGGATATGGTGATATAGGCCGTGATGTCATCGACAGGCTTTACGCTATGGTGTTTGATGCTCAAGATGCTATTGTAAGGCCGCATATCGTGTCAGGCACTCACGCTATTGCTTTGTGTTTATACGGCATATTGAGACCTGGGGATGAGTTAATATCTATAACTGGTAAACCTTATGACACCTTGGAGGATGTAATAGGGATAAGTAATAAAGGTAATATAGGTTCTCTTAGAGATTTTGGCGTTTCATATAAGCAGGTAGACTTAATCAATGGAAAAGTAGACTACGAAGGAATTAAAGACGCTATAACATCAAAGACCAAGATGGTGTTAATTCAACGTTCAAAAGGATATAACTGGAGGCCTTCTCTTGATATCCGTCAAATACAGCAGCTTATAGAATACGTTAAGGGAATAAAATCAGATGTCATATGCTTTGTGGACAACTGTTATGGTGAGTTTGTAGAAGATAAAGAACCTACTTCTGTAGGAGCCGATATAATGGCAGGCTCCCTTATAAAGAATCCAGGAGGTGGTTTAGTAAGATCTGGTGGTTATATTGCGGGGAAAAGGGAATACGTAGAGATGGCAGCGTATAGATTGACGACACCCGGCACTGGGAGAAAAGTTGGTTCGTCATTGGGCACAAACAGAGAGATCATACAAGGATTGTTCTTTGCTCCTCATGTGGTATCAGAGGCGTTAAAATCAGCGATCTTTGCTTCTAAGTTATTTGACACGCTGGGCTTTGCGGTCAATCCTGAGTGGGATGACCTAAGGACTGACATAATACAGATAATAAGGTTAGGAAGCAAAGAAAGGCTGGTATCGTTCTGCCAGGGTTTGCAAAAAGGCTCTCCTATCGATTCATTTGTGCTTCCAGAACCGTGGGATATGCCAGGTTACAATGAAGAAATCATAATGGCAGCAGGAACTTTTGTGCAAGGGTCTTCTATAGAGTTAAGCGCTGATGCGCCTTTAGTAGATCCATATTGCGTATATCTGCAAGGGGGGTTAATTTACGAACAGGCAAAAGTAGGAATACTGTATGGAGTGCAGGAGTTGCTGGACAAAAAACTACTTCATCTTCCTGAATAAGCCGACGACCTTACCTAGGATATTTACATGATTTGTTATAATAGGTTGCATGTAGGGATTTTCAGGTTGCAATTTTATGTATTTTTTCTCTTTATAAAATCTTTTAACCGTAGCTTCTTCGCCTATCATGGCGACTACGATATCGCCGTTTTCAGCAATAGATTGCTGCCTCACTATGATGTAATCGCCGTCCAGAATGCCTGCGTTTATCATGCTGTCTCCTCTTACCAACAACATATAAAATTTATCTTCAGAGGTATAGCCTTGTATAAGTTGTATGGGAATAGGAACATTCATTTCAATATTTTCTATGGCTAAAATAGGCATTCCGGCGGTTACTTTACCCACCAGAGGTATTGTTATAAAATCGTTTTTTTCTCTTAAATCTCCAATAACCTCTATTGCTCTTGTCTTTGAGTGATCTCTTTTTATGTAGCCTTTCTGCTCCAGTTTTTGCAAATAACCGTGAACCGTAGAAGTAGATCTAACCCCTACGGCTTTGCATATTTCTCTAACAGATGGAGGGTAGCCCTTTGCAGCAATGTGTTCTCTTATAGCATCTAGAATCTTGGCCTGTTTACTAGTCAGCTTTTCCAAGTCTATATCACCTCATAAGTTCATATCGTTGATAATTATAACACACTTTAGCTATTAGAAAGAGGGTTTTTATTTACAGCATCCCTTAATTTTTTATCGTCGATGTGAGTGTATATCTGGGTTGTAGACACGTTAGCATGACCCAAAAGGTGTTGCAGCGTTCTTATGTCGACGTTACCGTATTTGTACATAAGGGTAGCTGCTGTATGCCTCAATTTATGGGTAGAGTATTTTCGAGAGTCTAAACCAGCTGCTTTAATATACTTTTTTACTATGTACTGAACAGTCTTTTTGCTTATGCGCCTTTTATTTCTGCTCAGAAAAAGCGCATTTTTATCCTTTACTCCCTCAGTGGGCCTTACCCTCATGTACTCTTTTATAGCTTTTATGCACGCATTGTTTAAATATACCGTGCGCTGTTTATCGCCTTTTCCTATAACCGTCAGGGTATCGCCCTTTATATCATCGAGATTTATACCTACCAGTTCTGATAGGCGAAGGCCGCAGTTTAAAAATATAGTGAGTATCGCCTTATCTCTTTCTTTATAAGCACCATCCACGCAGTTTAAAAGATCTCTGCTCTCGTCAAGGGTTAGATAAATAGGCTGACGTTGGCTGATTTTTGGAGATTCCAGTTCCTGTGCTGGATTATTATCTAGCACATGAGCTTTACTGACAAGGTATTTAAAATAAGCCCTGAGGCTAGCGACTTTCCTCGCTCTGGCACGAGCGCTGTTATCTCGCTTATCTGTTACGTAAGATAAAAAGGAGTAAAGATCACTTAACGTTATATTTTTTATAAAGTCATAGTCCACGTCGCTTATATCGATGTCTTCTATATTAATGGTTTCTGACATATCGTATTTTTTGTACCATACCATATATCTTAAAAAAAGCTGGAGATCATAAAAGTACGCCTGAACAGTATTAGGTGATTTTGCCTTTATCGTCGCAAGGTAATTTAAAAAATCGCTGAGCACTTCTGGATATCGCATAAAATCAACCCCTCTAAATTATTCTATAACATCGAATTTTGTACTGCAAGGGGATTCACTCAATTAAAAAATTATTAAATTTAATGCTTTTATATTGAATTAATCGGATGTATCCTGTAAAATTACTCTGTATTACGTTATTTAACTACTAGAATAGAAAAGGTGATAACATGATTATTCTGTTGAAAGCATTTTTAATGGGTATAGTGGAAGGACTTACTGAATTCCTACCTATATCATCCACAGGCCATCTTATAATCGTAGGTGATCTTATAAATTTCAAGGGAAGCTTTGAAACGATGTTTGAAATCGTGATACAATTAGGTGCTATTTTAGCCGTAGTGTACTATTATAGAAGAAAGATATGGCAATCTCTTAAAAGCTTAAGGCCCGGCAAATGGGGATTTAACCTCTGGCGCAACATGGTCATCGCATTTATGCCATCGGCTATAATAGGAGTGCTTTTAAATAACTACATCGAAAAATACCTATTTTCATCATTTACAGTGGGAATTGCGATGGTAGTGGGTGCTATCATGTTGTTGATTGTGGAATGGGCTTTTGGCGGTTATAAAATAGATGATATAAATGATGTAGACACTAAAAGGTCTCTCTTAATAGGTATTGCTCAGTGCATGTCACTTTTCCCAGGAATGTCCAGATCAGCATCAACCATAATGGGCGGCATGATAGCCGGGTTATCAGTTAAGGCTGCTGCAGAGTTTTCATTTTTTCTAGCCATACCCACTATGTTCGCAGCCACAGGGTATTCTCTTTTAAAAAACATCACTGCTATGACGGCATCAGAATGGCAAGCACTGGCGGTTGGATTTATTATGTCCTATATCGTGGCGTTATTTGTAGTAGATAGGTTTCTATCGTATTTAGGGAAACATTCTTTAAAAGTTTTCGCTTATTATAGATTGGTTGTAGGTGCGCTGATGATATGGTTAGTTTTGTCGGGCATTGTTAAATAGGACAGGAGATAACATTAACTCCTGTCTTTTTTTGTATACAAAATGAAGCGCTTTAAAATATGTCGAATATTGAAAAATGAGGATATATAAAGTATAATAGGGTTTAGATGCAAATGAGGAGTGATGTAAAGTGGACGTATCAACTTTATTAGGAATGGCAATAGGATTTGGATCACTGATATTGGCATTTGTCCTGGAGGGAGGAAAAGTAGGGTCGCTGGTCGTAGGCAGCGCCGCGCTAATCGTGTTCGGTGGTACTATCGGTGCTGTCATGACATCGTATAAATTTAAGGACTTTATAAAAATCCCCGGTCTTTTGATAAAATCCTTTACTGATAGAAATGTAGATATCTCGTCTTTGATTGAAACAATTGTATCGCTGGCAAAAAAGGCAAGACAGGAAGGGCTTTTAAGCCTGGAAGAAGAATTAAATAGGGGAGATTTAAACGATTTCTTAAAAAGGGGTTTAACTTTTGTAATAGATGGCCTCGATGTAAATTTAATAAAAGATATGATGGAATTGGATATGTACATATTTGAGCAAAGGGCTAAAAAGGAAATAAATATATTCCAATCAGCAGGGGGATATGCGCCTACGATGGGTATAATCGGTACTGTGATGGGCCTTGTCAACGTGTTGAGTAATTTGTCAAACCCTCAAGAATTAGGTCCCTCTATCGCAGTCGCTTTTATAGCTACTCTTTATGGCGTATCCAGTGCTAATCTGTTCTGGTTGCCTATAGCAGAAAAGTTGAAACAAAGAGCGGAATCAGATAGAACCGTAAGAGAACTTATTATCGAAGGCATTTTATCAATACAACAGGGCGAAAATCCGAAGATAATAGAAGAGAAACTGATTTCTTTCTTAGAGAAAAAGGAAAAGAATGCGCATAATGTAGTTCCTGAGTTAAGTGAAAATATCTGATGGAGTGGTTTTAATATGCATAGGAAAAACGCGGAATCGTCAGATGAAAAAAATAATTTAGAGAGATGGCTTCTCACGTATTCAGATCTAATTACGCTTTTGATGATATTTTTTGTAGTCATGTATTCTTTAAGTAGTATTAATTTAAATAAATTTGCACAGCTAGCAAATTCACTGGGGTTGAGTTTGGGATCTAAGTACGTAATAGGGGAAAATTCCGGTAATTCTTTGATAGATAATAACCTAATAAACAATAACGGCGGCAAAGATTCCAACGCCAATTTAAAAGGTAACAATAGCGGCGGCGTAGAACAAAAATTACTTTCTTATATTGAGTCAAAACATTTAAGTTCGTATGTAACCTTGTACAGCGACGAGAGAGGAGTTGTAATAAGCCTTCAAGAACCTCTCTTATTTAAAATAGGATCAGCAGACGTTCTTCCACAAAACAGAAAGATCATCGACAATATATCTCAAATTCTAAAGACCATTCCTAACTACATAAGAGTAGAGGGATATACGGATGATATTCCTATAAACAACGAGAAGTACAAATCCAACTGGGAGTTATCAGTAGCAAGGGCTACGAATGTAATTGAGATTCTCGTAGAAAATGGTGTAAACCCCGAAAGGCTAATTGCAGTTGGATATGGACAGTTCAAGCCCGTCGTCCCTAACACCTCAGAGGAAAACAGAAAAAAAAATAGACGAGTTGACATAGTGATCATGAAGTCTGATTATAACAAGTGGGAGCCATACGGCAAGCCATAAAAATAAACTTTAAAACAAACTATCCCCAATTAGACGAAATAGTTATTTCGTCTAATTGGGGATTATATTAGGAAGGTCAATTACAAAGGTTGTGCCTTCTCCGACTTTGCTTTCAACGTTAATGCTGCCATCATGGGAGTCTATAATCCGCTTTGCAATAGAAAGGCCCAGGCCCCAGCCTTTATGCTCTTTAGAGCGGGATTTATCTACTCTGTAAAAGCGCTCAAATATAAAAGGAATATCTTTTTCAGGTATTCCTATGCCTGTATCTCTAATCTCTATCTTCACCTTATCATCCTTTGCAAGGGCTTGTAACGTTATTTTGCCTCCAGGTTGAGTGTATTTAATGCTATTATCGATAAACGCCCTTAACATCTCCTTAATGAGGTTTTTATCTGCCCAAATGTAAATATCGTCTCTACAATTAACTTCTATAATGTGCTCTTTTGATAGCATACGGTAATGTTGAGCTACTCCTTTAATGACGTCGTTTAGCAAAAACCTTTCTTTTTCTAAATTGATAATTCCATTGTCACTTTTGGCTAAAAACAACAGGCGCTCAGTTAACGCACTCATATCATCGACAAGACCCCTAATAGCGTCAATGCTCTCTTGCAACACTTCTTTATCTTCTTTACCCCACCTATCTAACATATCTACATAACCCTTTATCGCGGCTATAGGAGTTCTTAGCTCATGAGAAGCATCGGAAACAAATCTTTCCTGTTTTTTAAATGAATCTTGTATTCTATCCAGCATATTGTTAAACGTCCTGGCAAGACGTGTGAACTCATCTTCAGGGCCTTGTATTTCCAATCTTGTATTTAAACCTGTAACGCTTATTTCTTTTACCTTCTTTATTATATAATCAATGGGCCTTACAACTCTTTTTGTAGCCATAAAACCAATAAAAACCGATACAAGCACACCAGCTCCATTGGCCAATACCATCACGACGAAAAGCGCTTTTATAAAATCGTATTCATTATCCATGTTTCTAATAATTTGAATATAATAGGTACTTTTATTCACCTGAATTTTCTTATTTAAATAAACCAGATGTTTTTCATCTACTTCTGTTTTACTGATTAAATTTATGTTTTTGTTAAAAGGAATGAGATGAGCATCTTTACTTACATTGTCGGATGAATAAAAAACTTTTCCGCGGCTTGAGTAGACTATTATGCCGATATTATATAGACCTGTATCAAATAAATCACTATCGTTAAGAGCGACTTTATAATGCTCATATTTTACTCTCTTTATAACAGTATCAGCCTGACTCCTCACCTGAGATATAGCCTGTTGGATAAGGTAGTACCTTATGCCTAGTAACACAAAGGCACTCAATGTAATTAATACAGCACACAACAAAATAGCATATGTAAATGCTATTTTAAATGATATTTTCATTTAGCATTCTCCTTTAAAACATACCCTACTCCTCTTACAGTATGGATTAACTTATTTTCATATCCATCGTCGATCTTACTTCTTAGATATCTTATATAAACATCTACTATATTCGTATCCCCTAAAAAATCATATCCCCACACCTCACTTAATATTCTATTTCTTGACAACACCACATTCTTATTCTTTAACATGTATTGCAATAGGTCAAATTCAGTTTTGGTAAGGCTTATATTTATACCTCCCCTTTTTACTGTTCGTGTGGACATATTCAGCACTAAATCTGCTGCCTTAAGTTCTTCTCCACATCTGTATATTTTCTCCTTGCCTCTAAGCAAAACTCTCATCCTGGCCAACAACTCTTCGATGGCAAAAGGCTTGGTTATGTAATCATCAGCACCTATATCCAAACCTAAAACCTTATCATTTACATCACTTTTAGCGGTTAGTAAAATTACAGGAACATCAGAATTCAACCGTACTTTTTTGAGCAATTCAATGCCGTCCATGCCCGGCAGCATTATGTCCAAAATTATTATATCATATTCATTGTTCCTTATCTTTTCATAACCTGAAATACCATCATGAGCCACGTCTACGATATATCCTTCGTGTCTTAATTCCAGTTCCACAAACCTGGAAATAGGTCTATCATCTTCTACTAACAAGACGCTTTTAGGCAATTAAATCACCTCATAAGTGAAAAATAAGCTTTATAAGCTGATATACAACAGGCACAAATATAGCTGGTAATAAGTTCCCCACTTTTATGTTTTTTATATCAAGCATATTCAAAGAAATTCCGACGATCAATACCCCGCCAATTGCTGACATATCCGCAATAATTGGGTTAATAAGAAGGTCTTTTAAAAACGAGGCCATCAACGTTATAAACCCTTGATATATAAAAACCGTTACGGAAGAAAACAGTACGCCTATTCCAAAAGTAGAAGCAAAAACTATAGACGCAATACCATCCAGCATAGATTTCGCATATAGTATACTATGATCCCCCTCCAATCCATCCTTTAACGCTCCTACAATAGCCATGGCACCTACACAAAAAATAAGACTAGCTGTTACAAACCCCTTACTTACGCTAGAATTGCTTCCATTACTCATCTTGCTATGAACTATATCTCCTAGTTTGTTTAGCAGGTATTCAATGCCAATGGCTTCACCGATTATACCGCCGATCACAAGACTTACAATGACTAGCAATAAATTATTGTATTTTAAAGCATTGGATAAACCTATGATCATAACGCTTAAGGACAATCCCTGCATTATGGTAGATTTGTACCTTTCGGGTATTCCCATTTTAAGAAATGCTCCCACAGCACTCCCTACCACGATTGCAGCTACGTTTACTAATGTACCCAACATAACATCTATCTCCCCTATTGCCTACCTTACATTATATCACACTCATTTCAGCGAAAGTAGACATAATTTTAAAGAAGGACACCATCTTTAGATGTCCTTCTTTTTGAAACGCAATTAAAAGGTCAAACCTTAACAGCCATCCTTGCCGCTTCTTCTATAGCTACCAGTGCATCCCTGGCCCGTACTGCATCGCCTACAATATATACCTCTGGCACCTTATCCTTTATCCTCTGTTCAAGGGGATTGTACGCTACAGCTCCCATTGCAAGAACAATTGTATCAAATCCTGTTAGTTTTTCTATTTTTTCATCTTTTTCATATATCACGCCATCATCCAGGAATTCTTTGACAACAGCATTTGTAATGGTCTTTACACCGTACTTATTAAGTCTCTTCATCAAAAAATACTTTACTGCATCCTGTTCACCTCTTGCTATCTCTGGCAGCATTTCTATTATAGTTACATTATGATGGTGCTCGCCAAGGAAGTCAGCTGTCTCCGCGCCAACCATACCTCCGCCTACGATCAGGACGTTCATGCCTACTTCTTTTTTGCCTTCCAACACATCTACAGCTTTCACAAATCTTGGATTATCAATACCCTTGATATTGGGTACCAAAGGCACACCACCGGTAGCCAGCACAACTACGTCCGGCTTTTCTCTTTCAATAAGATCCTCAGTTACCTCCACACCTAGTCTGTAATTTACACCATACTTCTTGCCCATAGTTATATAATATCGGAGAGCTTTTAGTATGTCCTGTTTAGCAGGCGGTATAGCACCTATTCTGTACTGTCCACCTAAAACATTTTCTTTTTCATACAAGGTTACAATATGGCCTCTCTTTGCCAGAATCCACGCCGCTTCAAGGCCACCAGGCCCACCACCAACCACCATAATCTTTTTGGGTTTTTCGGCTTTCTCTATCTTGAGCTCTCCTTCTCTGCACGCAAAAGGATTGACAAGGCAGGAAATATGCGGTTGATCAGGATCAAATAGATATCCCGCGCAGGCCTGCATGCATCCAATACAAGGTGATATTTCATCGATCGCACCTGCAGCTACCTTATTAGGAAGCTCTGGATCAGCAAGGGATTCTCTTCCCATTGCAACCATATCGGCTTTTCCTGTCTCCAGGATATCCTCAGCCAGCACAGGATCGTTAATTCTTCCAACAGCGATTACCGGAATTTTTACTGCTTTTTTTATCTCCTCGGCAGCATAGACGTTAAAGCCTGGAGGCATTGCCGCTGGGGCAATTATATATTGCGTACTCGCATAAACTCCTGCTGATACGTGAATAGCGTCGACCCCTGCTTCCTCCATAACCCGTGCTACCGCTCTTGAATCATCAATATTTCTACCTCCCACGACTTTCTCATCGCCGCTGAGCCTGAATATAATCGGGTAACCGTTGCCGACCTTTTTTCTGATGTTTTTAACGATTTCTACAGGGAATTTCATCCTGCTCATAAAATCTCCACCAAACTCGTCGATACGCTTATTTGTGTAAGGAGACATAAATTGTGCGATAAGATAACCGTGAGCGCCATGCACTTCTACAGCGTCAAATCCAGCATCCCTTGCCCTTCTGGCTGCATCCCCAAATTTTTCTATTAATTCATATACCTCTTCTGTAGTAAGCTCGCGCGGTATTTCTCTTTCAATAGGACATGGTATGGGGGACGGTGCCACCGGCTGTCCGTTTATTTTATCATGGGTGGTCTGCCTCCCAGCATGGTGCAACTGTATTGCTATTTTGGCCCCGTATTTATGAACTTCGTCCACAATTTTTTTCCACGCAGGGATGAAACTGTCATCCCATATACCGGGTTCATCCCATGGAGAGCCTTTCCCCAGAGGATCTACGGCTGTAGCCTCTACAATCAAAAGCCCATATCCTCCTTTTGCTCTTGTTGCAAAATAAGTAACATGTGCGTCCGTAGGACTTCCGTCAGGCCTGGCCAGCCCAGTGGCCATTGGTGGCACAACAAACCGGTTCTTCACCTCCATTGTTCCTATCTTGATTGGCGAGAAAAGCATCGAAAACCGCATAAAAATTTACCCTCCCTTTCAACTTTTTCTAACAAAGGATATAGACAAAGTAATTATCTACATCTAGTCTAAATTATATACTGTCGACCTTACTATAATTATTTTACTACTTCATTCTCTTTTAGCCAATTATATTATTTGTTAATTTCTATTTTAATTCCTTTTTTTATCTTTTCTTCTGTAAGGTTATATACTTCATCGAAGAATGCCATCTTAAAACTGGCTGGCCCTTTAACTGCGCTACTGGATGCGGCTAGCTCGCCTGCCAGCCCAAAAGAAACAAATGCCGCTATCGTAGATTCAAAACTGTCTTTATTAGCACCACAAAAACTTCCCACCACCGACGTGAGCATGCAGCCTGTACCGGTGATGGTCCCCATCATAGGATGACCATTTCTAACATAGGCTACATTTTCTCCATCGGTAATCATATCGGTTGCTCCTGTAATTGCTACCACTGCTTTGTACTTGCTTGCCATCTCCTTAGCAGCACCAACAATATCTTCTGCACTGTACGCAGCTTCCACTCCTCTTATTTTTCCATCTCTACCAGCAAGAATGGCTATCTCTGAGCTATTTCCCTTTATTACAGACACCTTGATTTTCTCCAGTATCCTTTTAGCACTGTCCGTTCTCATTGCCGTAGCTCCGGCACCCACAGGGTCCAATACAACTGGTATTTTGAGGGAATTTGCAACTATTCCTGCTTTTATCATGGCATTCACTTGTTCCTTTGTAAGAGTGCCAATATTTAAAACCAGGGCTTGGGCAGCGCTTACCATTTCCTCTACCTCTTCTAAAGCATGGGCCATTACTGGCAGCGCCCCTATGGCAAGGGTTATATTGGCACAATCATTAATGGTAACCGTGTTAGTTATATGATGAACTAATGGTTTTTTATTCCTTAGATTTGTAAGCAAGCCTTCTAGCATCTTACATTCCTCCTAGTGACTTAAATGCTAAGTTAATTTTATGGATAATTAAATAAATAATGCCAGTAAGTATTACATCAGGCATTGTAACACCAATAACCGTGTCATACCTTAACAAAACATAGTAAAGCATCACACCTATAGCCCACGAAATCAAAGCCTCTACATTAAATCTCTGGCTATTCTTATTTTCTTTAAAAATAAAATAACCTATCACCAGCACTGCAAAAAGCGGTGCAAATGTTGAGCCTATAGCGTAGAGAAAATTTTCGTACTGGTCCATAGGAAATACGAGGGCGATTACCGTGCCTATAATACCCATAACCACAGATACCAGTCTTTCATTTCCGCTCTTAATATTCAGGAACGATATACCCGAAGAATATACATCTAAAAATGTTGTAGTAACAGTTGATATAATCACTATTATCAAAGCGTAAATCCCTAAACCTGCTTTTAACATTATATCTGTCGGATCACTACTGTTGAATACAAGGGCTGTGCTTAAGCCTATGATATACATCCATGAGCTCCCTATAAAGTAGCCAAGCCAAGTAGCGACAGCTGAGCCTTTTTCTGATTCAGCGGCTCTTGTATAATCAGATATCAGTGGAAGCCACGATAAAGGCATAACTACTGCCAGCTCAAAACCCTGTCCAAAGCTCATGCCACCTTTGATTCTATCTGGCATACCTCCTTTAAACACCGAAAAACTCATAACCATCGTTAGAATAAGCAATAATATGACGGCAATATTATTTATCACATTAAAACCCCGGTTTCCTGCATATATCCATAGTATTACCAGCAGACCTGTGATCAACGCCCAAACATAGAAGTTGTCAAATCCCCACAGCTTTATAGATATAGAATTCAATGAGCGGCCTGATATAATTATCATCACAGCAGTCCATCCCATAAGCTGGAGGATATTAAGAATGGAAAATAAATAAGAACCGTATATTCCGAAAGCATAGCGGGTAGATTCCATGGAACTGACTTTTTCTCTGAAACCTATTACACCTGTCAGCACAAGTAATGTATTACCAACGACATGCCCCAGCAGGATGGCCACTATTCCTTTTTTAAATCCCATGGGGGCGTATAAGGCCCCTGTCATTATCTCAGCCATAGATATGGCTGCCCCAAACCAGAGTAAAAACATGCTGCGATTGGAAAGCTTAATATTCACATTCATCTCCCCTTACGTGGCAGTTCCAGAAATGATTGGTGGGACCCACCCCATGTCCTATACCCAGTGAGTGCTTTATAGCCCCCGTGATGTAATTCTTTGCTCTCTTTATAGATTCCAATAAGTCATACCCTAAAGCCAAATTAGCAGCAATTGCTGAGGAAAAGGTACATCCTGTACCATGGGTGTTCTCAGTATTAATTCTTTCTGATGTAATCTCATAAAACACCTTGCCATCGTAGAATATATCTAAAGCATCACCAGTGAGATGCCCACCTTTTACAACTACTGTCTTGGCACCAAGATCCAATATCTTCTTAGCAGCCTCTTTCATATCCTCTTTGTCCTTAATCTCAAAGCCACTCAATGCCCCTGCTTCCATAAGGTTGGGCGTAACCACAAGGCTTAATGGGATAAGCTTTCTTTTTAAAGCCTCAATGGCCTCTGGTTTTAATAAATGGTTTCCACTCTTTGAAATCATCACGGGATCTAAGACTACCTTTTCAGGCTTATAATTTTTTAAACCTCCTGCAATAGATTCGATTATGCCTTCATTGGATACCATACCTATTTTCACAGCGTCAGGATATAGGTCTTCAAAGATCGCCTTTATTTGCAGGGCTACCATCTCCGGACTTATATCCTCTATTCCGAGAACGCCAGTGGTATTCTGCGCCGTAATCGATGTAATGACGCTCATACCATAAACTCCATGGGCCGAATAAGTTTTTAAATCCGCCTGTATACCTGCTCCACCACCGGAGTCAGAACCAGCGATAGTAAGTGCTAACTTCACAGTATCACCTCCAAAATAAATTAAGCCCACCTGTATAGGTGGGCATTTTTGTAAAGTCACAAAGCATTTAAAATACTTTGATGCTTCCCTACGCAGGCATTATCCTGACAGGTTCAAGGGTCGGGAACGAGTCCCCTCTCAGCCTCACACGAAGCTCCCCTAGCATCCTCTTATTTAGTTTCTAAATACATCATAATACCTCAATGCTTTACAGTCAAGTTTTAAGAAAAAAGTTATTGTATCATCATTACATTTTAGTCCTTTTTATAGTAATTATTATTAATAGCACAATCCGTATAGCCTAACAGGTACGCCGTAGTATATCCTAATTGTGCTACTTTCTTAGCAGCTTCAACGACATCTATTAGCAAGTTCATATCAATACCAACAGCTTTAAGTTGCTTTGCTAACGCATTATATTTATTGGCATAATCATTCCAAACAGCATCAAACATAGGATTATCAGTAATGGAAACATTACCATTAACAATATCGATAATATGATTCATAATCGTTTGATTCAACATTCGGTTTTCCCCCTTGCATTTTGTATACTTTTTTGCATAGTATATTTCGCGTTTTTATATCCCGTCATCAATCCTCTTTTCCGCAAATTTTACATATATCCTAACCACCTCCTTTCTTCTCTTTCATTTCCATCGTTTTTTTGTTTATCTCCTCTACCATACTTTCTAAAAATTTTTGGACACAAAAAAGCAGGGTTAAACCCTGCTTTATGGAATATCCCTGTTTACTTTTTTATTACCTGTGCTATAATATAATAATGAGGCAATCGACCGCAATAGGCGGTTGCCCCAAAGTACGGTTAAAATATCATAACCGCTCTGGTGCCAGCAGGGCGGTTATTTTTTTCTCTTAAAATCGAGGATTGCTACGATCAACATACCGAACATTATCATTAATGACAATGTCTGATACATACTCATAGCAACCACCTCCTTAAAAGGAGAGTGGCAACCGCACCTGCTTTTCCGACTGCCTCATGTATATTATACCATAATTGGTAAGTATCTTATAATAAGTACTGCTATGAGTATAAACGGCATAAATTTCAGCTGTGTCTTCAGTTGCACGTTATCTTGCAGTTTTATACATATCGTACACAAGTCCGATAAGGCACGAAATGTATATTATCAGAAAATTGTGTCCGTCTAACACCGCAATTTGAAAAGCAGGCTTTAAACCTGCTTTCAGGGCTTCTTTTCGCTTTTTAAGATTTCTGCTATAGCCGCTATGCTTCCAAGGCTATCCAGAGCTGAATTAGGCAGTATCAGCTTGTTGGCAGGATTTTTAGCCATCTCCTGCAGCGCTTCTATCTGCTTGAGTGCTATGACGGTTTCATTGGTCCCCGATTCTATGATAGCCTTATTGACCAGTGCAATAGCCTTGGCCTGCGCTTCAGCAATGGCCTTTATGGCAGTGGCTCTACCCTCGGCCTCCAAGATTTGAGACTGCTTCAGGCCTTCCGCTCGCCTTATATTGGCCTCCTTTTCCGCCTCCGCCGTCAGTATCTTCGCCTGCTTTTCGCCTTCGGCCCTTGCTATGGCACTTTGCTTTTCACCTTCCGCCTGAAGTATCATCGCCCTCTTATCCCTTTCGGCCTTCATCTGCTTTTCCATCGCCTGTCGTATCTCGTCAGGCGGTATGATGTTCTTTATTTCCACTGACAGGATTTTAATGCCGTATGCGTCCGTCAGCTGATCCACCACCTTGAGAAGCTCCGCATTAATTTTATCCCTGCCGGATAGAACTTCATCAAGGGTCATATTGCCAATTATGTTTCGCATATTGGTTATAGTGGAGTAAATGATACCAGATTTGTAGTCCTCGATATTGTATATGGCATCTCGTGCGTTCATGACCTTAAAAAATATTACGTTGTCTACAGAAATCTTGACGTTATCCTTTGTTATAACGCTTTGAGGCTCTATATCCAATATCTGCTGCTTTGTCGATACTTTTGCCCTTACGTAGTCCAGAAACGGTATTATGACATGCCAGCCCGGTTCCAGCACTTTGTAGAACTGCCCCAGACGCTCCACGATGAACACGTTGCCTGTTGTTACGATTTTAATTGAAGCAAAAAGCACGATCAAGATGAAAATCAAAACGATGATACCAAAAATCATTTTTTATCATCCTCCACTTTTTTAATCAAAAACTTACTATCCTCTATACCGATCACTTCAACCGTATTCCCTTTTTTTATAGGTTCTCCCGTATTCTTAACCCTCCAGTATATTCCTCCTATTTTCATCTCGCCCTCTTCTTCAATATCATCGGGTACTGTAAACCGTTGGCCGATGTACTTATTCTCAAACGGAGAAAAATGCGGCACGGTCCTCTTTAAGTTTTTTCGCACATAGGGGTAAATAAGCAGTATGAGCACGATACTCACGATGAGAAAACAAAGCAACTGCGTCAAAAAAGATAACCCGATCAAATACACAGCGATGGCTATTACTCCGCCGACCGAAAAGAACACGAAAAAAATATTGCTGGTCAACAAATCCAGGATCGCCGCGACAATCACTATTGCAAGCCACAGCTCTACAATAATAACACCTTCTTTCTTTTATACCTATTATATCATATTTCTAACTTTACTGTTACATTTTGTTTTTCTAATCTTTTAGAAAAACCCAGTATTTATATAATAGATAGTTTATAATCTGAGCGCACAACGTCGCTAAAATTTTAGCAATCAAAATCGAGCTTACCCAATAGGTTTTTGCAATTTTTATCACGAAAATAGAGCAAGTTAGTGAAATTGCGTTTACAGTACCAAATTTTATAGCTTTAATAAAAATAATCTTCCCTGTTGTCCTGTCTTCAAAGGTCCATTTTTTATTTAAAATAAAGCTATTTATTGTCCCTGCAGTATAGCCGCTTATTTGACTTAATGAATAATTTATGTGAAAAATTGAATAACAGAAGAAAAACACAGCAAAGTCTATCAAAGTATTTAAAATACCGACCATAGAAAATTTACCTATTTCTATAATTTGCTTTATTCTCTTTAGTTTTGTCCAGCTATAGATCATTTTCTTCACCTATTCAATTTCTTTTAAACTCTCGTCAGCTATCTCTTCTATCAAAAACAACGGCCTTCTTTTTACTTCCTTGTAGATTTTACCTATGTACTCCCCGATCAATCCTAAGGCCATCAGCTGCATTCCACCGATAAACCATATTGAAATAGAAAGAGATGTCCAACCCGGTACCACATCGCCTTTAATCTTTTGAATTATGGAGTATATAAGAATTATTATACTCAGCGCAAACATTAAAAAACCTGCCAGTGTTATATATCTTATTGGCTTTATTGAAAAGGATGTAATTCCATCAAAGGCGAATGCCAACATCTTTTTAAGAGGATACTTGGTTTTTCCTGCCATTCTTTTTTGCCTTTTGTAATGTACCGTGGTAGATTTAAGACCTATAAGCGGTATTATCCCACGTAAAAATAGATTCCTTTCTTCAAATCTCATCAGATACTCTACTGCTCTTTTGCTCATAAGCCTGTAGTCGGCGTGGTTGTAGACAATCTCGACACCCAAAAATCGCATAAGCTTGTAAAAAGACTGAGCAGTAAATCTCTTAAAAAACGTATCCACTTCTCTTTCACTTCTTACACCATAAACAATTTCATAGCCTTGTATAAATTTATCTATAAACTCATCAATAACATTTATATCATCTTGTAAATCAGCGTCCAATGTAATGACACAATCAGCAAAGTTTACAGCATAGCTCATTCCGGCCATCAATGCATTCTGATGTCCGCAGTTTCGCGATAGTTTCACGCCAGAAAAACGCTCATTTTGCGCGGCGCTTTTGATCAGTTTCCATGTATTATCTCCACTACCATCGTCAACAAAAAGCACTTTACTATCCTGGTGTATTAGATCTTTTTCTACAAGAGCATTTAACTTTTCGTTCATTCTGTCAATTGTAAAAGGCAATACTTCTTCTTCGTTGAAACAGGGAATCACAAAAAATACCTTAGGTTTCATTTTGCTTTTCAGCTCCTTTCTTAGCCTTATTTTACCAAGTACCTTGGAGAGGTCAAAATCTTTAAATTTCTCAATCCAAACGCTGCTATAGGAATTAAACAAACTATCGCAGGATAATGATAACGAGACTGAACCTCTAAAAACGCATAGGCTATAACGTGAATCGAGAATACCATCGCTGGAACTATCGACTTTTTGTTTTCTCTACTTATTGATAATCCACAAAACACGAAAAACAAAATAGCGAGATAGTAAATTTGAAGGACAACTATTAACATGTTTTTCATAAATGGAATTTTTAACAAACGGGTATTAGAAGACTGCTCAAAGCTCCAGCTTATCGCATATAGTTCATCTCCCCACATTATCCTAGTTTTTTCTTCGACAAGATTCAAAAATCTTAACGGATGTGATCTAATCCTTTCTATTGCAGTTTTTGCGCTTTCTTTATGGACCTTGTCAAAGTCATAGTTGTATTTACTGAGTATTAAAGCATCCTCGTTGTTATACATTCCGTGTGAATAATAGTTTGTACCAACCATCAAATTGTATCCCATTGACGAACGAAGGGTTATTCCCGTCAGATCTTTTGTAGTAATGCCTAATACTTCCATGGTTATTAAAAAGAAGACAAACACAAAGACGAACTTCTTAACAAAGCCCTTGAGTGCGCGCTTATGGCTTAAAACGATGCCTGCTATCAAAAACACTATTAATAGCATCTGAGCTATTGGCCTGATAAATTGAGCCAATGCTACGCAAATACCGCAGATTATAGCCAATAAAACACTTCGCTTAGAATCCTCTTCTATACATTTCATAAACAGTATAATAGCTGTTAAAAATAATGTCATAAATAACCGCTCAGAAGCTATTGTCGATGAATACATAATCTGGGATGGCCAAAGTGCATAAAGCACTGCTGAAACTCTTGCTACATTAGGATTGTAAATCATCTTTGCCAATATGTAAACTAGAACAATGTTCATAGTAGAAATAAATATATTAAACAAACTCCCTGTCGAAACAAACGGACCAAAAAGAAAATAGACAAAACCTAAAAATAAAGGAAAACCAAATCTGTGCGGAAATATTACGCATGTCTTATCAAGGGGTAGATAATTCCCTTTGCTAATTTTTTCAGCGTAATTGTGATAAAACAAAAAATCTGATACAGGTAACGGCTTCGTGAAAATATAATAAAATATTCTCAATAAAAAAGCTATAGATAGTAAAATAATGACAAAAGATACCTCGCCAATGGTACCAACTTTTATTTTACTTGCTTGTACTTTTAGAAGGAAAAAAACGATCATATATATGATAATAATCAGCATGTAAGAAGGATATCCTGTAACTATATTACTTCGCTGAAAAAGAGATATTAAAAAAATATAGGCCACAGACAATAAACTAAAGTACATCAATGATTTAAAAATTTTTTCTTTAATATCTGCAAAAAAGAAATTACCCGTCACTCATCCCAACCCTTTCTCTCACATATCGATTTAATAAATATTATACAATATCGTTTATAAAAAGAAAATGGCGAGCAAACAGCTTCTTCCGGCCGTTCTTTCGCCATAATTTTACTATTATATATTACATTCACCCAGCAATTCTGACATCCTCCCACGGGTAAACCCGTGGGGTTCTTTCCCCACGAGGCCGTGGTACGAACGGTTTTATACTTCGCGGCTGTTCAAGCAAGCCCTATGCAGCCTGTTTGAACGTCCCCTGTTCACGGCCTTTCGGTGTGGTTTTTCTCCACACAAACAGGTTGACCGCAGGGCGTGCCAGCACGCCCACTACTCCTGACTGAATCGGCACAGCCGCTCCAGTCTCACGGAGATACCTCTGCAAAATGTTGTACGCTCCCACCACATCCGCATTGAACGCTTTATCGCAGTGAACAAACAACCCACGGTATATACGGGCTTTTTTCTCACTCCTGCCGCATAATGGACACGTGGTGCTGGTGCTCCTCTCCGATGTCTTTATCACCCGTATTCCTGCAAGGGCTGCCTTATAGGTGAGCAGCTCTATTATCCTGCTGAATGGCCATTCATAAAGCTTCTGATTGCCCGCATCTCCCCAGTCTTTATCCTCGCGAATACCTTTTAATTCGCCTACCACAATGGTGGAAACATTGTGGGCAACCGACAGATCAACCAGCCATCTGGTCAGAACGTGCAGGTAGTGATTTCGCTGCCTGCCCCATTTGATATTCGTTCGACGCAGCGTCTGCTATCAGGCTTGGTACACTTGGCTTTTTCCTTCTGAAAGTATCGGTCGAGATCCCACATTCACTTCTGTAATCTATCCTCTGTGATAAATATCACAGACAAAGAAAAGATTATATGCCTGCGTAAAAAACTGTAAAAAAAGAGTTACAGGGACACTTATCTTTGAAAATTTTAAAGTTGTTACGATAGAAATACGATATACAGCTGACAAATACGAAAGAGCCATCTAAGCGTAGAGATCTAAGATGGCTCTTTGCATATTAAAACTCCCAGCGGCTTTGAATCTTTGGCACATCGCTTAAGAGATGCTTGGTATAATCTTGTGTGGGGTTTAAAATAACGTCATCAGGAAGTCCTTCCTCAACAAAGCAACCACTTTTCATAATGTATATTTTATCAGATACGTAATAGGCAAGGCCGATATCATGAGTGATAAAGACAACCGTCATCTTTGTTTCATCGCGCAGTTTGAGTATCATGTCGAGGATATTCGCACGCGAACAAGCATCAATCATGGAGGTAGGTTCATCGGCAATTACAATCTTGGGGCGCAACATGAATATACGGGCTATCATAAGCCTTTGCATCTGCCCACCGGAAAGCTCAAAGGGGTATTTATTAGAGATCTCTTCAAATTTCAGGTTGACAAAATCACAAGCCTCTTTCATCCTCTGATATTTTTCCTCTTTTGTTAATGATTTCTGGCCTTGCAATTTTATGCAATCTAGCAGCAGTGTGTCAACTTTGCTAAAAATATTAAACGAAGAAAATGGGTCCTGAAAAATCGGCTGCACATTCCTCCAGTATGCTTTGCGCTTTTTCTGGGTTGTGATGTCTCTGGGTTTGCCTTCGTAATAAATTTCCCCCTCTGTCATGTTAAGCAAACCGAGTATCATTCTTGCCAGCGTCGTTTTTCCGCTGCCACTTTCGCCTACTATGGATATTATCTCACCGCGACAAAACTCGAAATTGACATGATCCACAGCAGTGAACCTTGTCCTTCCATTTATAAACACCCTCGTTACATTTTTCCCACTTAGGAGCACTTCGTTTTTCTTCATTTGCCATACATCTCCTTAAGCGCACCCGCTTGTAATATGCATCTATACCCTCTGCCGTTCACCGTTTTTATAGGTATCTTGCCTTTTTTGCATTCACTTTTAACGTACCTGCATCGATCGGCAAAACGGCAGCCTTCTGATACATATTTCAGATCTGGCGGAGCACCAGGAATAGATATAAGCTTTTTGCTGCGCGTGCCTTTTTCAGGGACAATAATCGAATCCATAAGGCCTTTTGAATACGGGTGCAAAGGGTCAAAAATCATTTCTTGGGCCGTCCCGTACTCGACAATTTCACCTGCGTACATAACCATTATATTGTCCGCCACATTGTAGAGAAGGGGCAACTCATGGGTTATAAAAACCATTGATTTAATAAAACCCCTCTTCATTAAATCTTTTAAAAGTTTAATGACCATTTTTTGAGACGTAACATCCAAAGCTGACGAGGGTTCATCAGCGATAAGCACTTTGGGGTTCAATATTGTGGATATGGCGATTACCGTTCGCTGTTTCATACCACCTGAAAGCTCTATTGGATATTTGTTGAGAACTTCCCTCGGCAGATTGAGCGTTTCAAACCTCTCGGCCGCCATTTCGATTACATCTTTTTTACTCATATCCGGCCTATGTTCTTTCATGACATCTTCAATAAGGTTGATTATTCTTTGAGTGGGATTTAATGCATTCATAGCCGCCTGAGGTATATAAGCTATCTCACTGCCAAGCACCTTGACCCTTAATTGATTAAATTTCATCCTAGTAATATCCATCCCATCAACTTTAACGGTGCCGCTTTCATAGCGAAGCGGTGGAAAATAATAACCCATTATACTCATGGCCAATGTGGATTTACCACAACCGGATTCGCCAGCAATGCCTAAGCACTTACCTTCTTCCACCTCCAGCGAAACCCCGTCAACAGCATGGACTTCCTCGCCAAATCTTGTCCTGTATTTACTCCTTAATTCATGGACTTCTAACAACTTTTTTCCCATAATTATTAGCTCCTTATCTGCGGATTGAAAATTTGATCCAGCCCTGTATTCATTAAATTAAGGGAAAATGTAATCAATGCAATCGTCAAAACCACAGGTATAAAAGCCCACCATGCACCGCTCATATGCGCCTCGTACATTGTCGCCCAGCTTAACATAAGGCCTAATGTCGCCGTATTTTGTGGTCCCAAACCCAGCATGGATATCTGGGCTTCAGAGAGAATTCCCGAGGCAACCTGAAGGATAAACGCCATAGCTACATATGATGCCACATAAGGCAATATTTCAACAGCTATTATCTTAGGTGTACTGTAACCGGACACCTTTGCAAGGTTGACGTGATCGCGATTTCGCAAGGAAATAGTCTGTGCCCTCACAGCCCTCGCTGTCCAGGGCCAGCTTGTAAACCCTATGACCAATGCGGTCGTTATGTACGACCTGGAGCTGATGCTTACAGATACCAGAACCAATATAATGAAAGACGGGATCACAATAAATATGTTAGTAATTGCCGAAAGAATATCGTCTACTATCCCACCGACATAACCGCTAAACAAGCCTATCAGTAACCCAATGGTAGTGGCAATCCCCCCAGCCAGTATGCCGATAATAAGCGATGTCTTGGCACCGGCAATCAGCTCAATAAGTACATTTCTGCCGAAATTATCAGCGCCCAGTGGGAGCTGTCTGCTCGGTTTTGCAAACATAGTCGATGTCATCTCGAGCGGATCTGCGTGGTTCAACAAGGGAAAAATTATCATAATCAAGAGCAATACGGTGAAAATAATAAACCCTACCAGGAATTTACCTGATCCAAAAGTGATTTTAAGCTGATTTTTCATAACCTATCACTCCTGTTGCACCGCTTTTATTCTTGGATCTACTAGGCCATAAATAATATCGACGACAAAATTAGCTATTAGCACTGCCGTAGTGATTAATAAAGTACACCCCGAGATAAGGGGAAAATCCTGTGAGGTAATCGCATTAAACAAAGCATACCCTATACCAGGATAGCTGAATACAATCTCCGTAACCAGTGCGCCGCCAACCATCGTACCCAGCGAAAGCGCAAGGCCGGTTATCTGCGGAAGCATCGCGTTTTTAAACACATACCTTACAATTCTCCTGTCTTTAAGGCCTAACAAACGGCAGTACTTGACATAATCTGCATTAAGTTCGTAAATAGACATTTCCCTCATGCCCAGCGATTGCCCTCCAATGGCGATCAAAACTATTGACCAGAACGGCAATTGATAATGTTTAAGGACCGATAATAAAAATGGCAAAGTCGGACTGGGTATCATGTCAAAGGCGTATCCGCCGCTGGCAGGAGCTATTTTGAGAATAACGCTAAACAGCCATACCAAAATAATGGCAAAGCCAAAAGATGGAATGCAGCTTATAAAGAGGAATACAGGAAATATGACCTTATCAAAAACCTTCTTTTTATAAGCGGCGATAGCCCCCAGAACGTTACCCAACACCCAGCCCACGATAATAGCAGGTAACTGAAGTCCTATTGTCCATGGCAGTGCACTGGCAAGTATATCAGTAACTTTGCGCGGGTACTGCCCAAAGGATGTACCCATATCGCCGTGGAAAAGGTTAGCCACATAAATAAAGAACTGCTCCAATAGAGGTTTATCCAGGCCAAATTCCCTTTCAAATGTCTCGTATACGCGTTTTATCGAATCGGTGTCAGCCATACCGCTGGTCATTTTGGAAATAACGGTTGATACCGGATTGCCCGGTATCAACCTTGGTAAAAGAAAGTTTAATACCACTGCCACGATAAACGTTATCACATACCATATGATTTTATTAACGATATACCTCTTATAACCCTTCACGCACAACCACCTTTGCTTGTTCATTTAGAAGCATGAATCTTATACAGAGCTGCTACACCATAACCATCCATGCATATCTGCGGCGGAATATTGGTTCCATCGCCTTCTACAGGAAATCCGCTCCAAACTGAGGTGTTTACGGTGTAAAAATCTGCTGGCCTATACATGAGACCGATCATAGGAACGTCCTGGAGGTAAATCTTATTGAGCTTTGTCCACGCTTCTTTTAGCTGCGCTTGATCGGTAATAGTCGGGATCTGACTGAGCAGATTGTCGACCTCCGGATTCTTGTAGCGGCCGTAGTTGCGAAATGCGGTTTCCCCAACAGGAGGCACTCCTTGAGAGCTCATAGCTTGATATGCACGCATCCACGGAGAGGAAATACCCACGCCTTGATATGAGTACATAGCCATGTCGAATTTCCCTGTCTGCAAATCATTAATCCACACTGATTGCTGCGGGAAATATGTCTGCACATCAATTCCTATCGCTTTGCTGGACGATGCAACAATTTCCAAAGCTGCATTCCAATCAGACCAGCCAGATGGGCACTCAACCTTGAAGGAAAGCTTGTGGCCATTTAAAACCCTGATTCCATCAGGGCCTTTTTTGGCTCCTATAGAGTCGAGCAAAGCGTTAGCGCCTGCTATATCATTGGATTTCCATTGCAGGCTGGCGATTTGATTTTGATCGATCAGTTTCTGTTCCGGATCCGTTGGAAGCATTAAAGACGGTGACATTTTTTGCGAATAGCCGCTCATGGCATTTGCAGCAATTTTATCATAATCAATGGCCATAGCAATGGCTCTGCGTACATTGGGATTGTCAAGGCCTGGCTTTGTCGTATTGATGACAAGCCATGGGATTACACCAGGTACATAATAAGGCGGCTTAGATAGATAAGTTTTTACATTAGGTCCAAACGTCTGGATATTTGGTGTAAACTGCTGAGAAACGTCAACCTGATTCTGCCTAAGCGCGGTGTCGCCAGCCGCATTGTCTTTAAATATGTTATGAACTATATACTTTGGTGCCGGCAACTTGCCCCACATAGAAGGTGACTTTCCCCAGTAGTTATCATCCCTTATGAGAACGATTTTACTATCGTCATAATAGAATACTTTATATGGTCCAGATCCAACCGGGTCTTTGTTGACCTCGTTTGAAATCTTTGTGAAATCGTTATTGTCGTTTTGCTCGATCGTCGTCCATACGTGCTTAGGCAAAATGTAAACTGATTCCAGTGCCTCCTCCACCATCAGCGGGTTTTTGTTTGTACTCTTCACTTTAAACTCAACGGTGTAATCGTCTTTCGCTGTAACGCTATCGAGGTACTCCCAATAGCTTGACCAGTTGACAGGGTACTTCTTGCCTAATTCAAATGTGTATACAACATCTTCGGCCGTTACAGGCTTGCCGTCATTCCAATGGGCATCTTTGTTTAACGTTACTGTGCAAGTGGTATTATCAGACGACCATGAATACTTGGTCCCAAGGAGCGGATACATCTTACCATCGAGTTGATTATACATAAACAGTGTCTCATAAGTAAGCTCACGGGCTATACTCCCTGACGCGATAGGAAAACTTGCTGGATTAGCATTCAGAGGATTAAAGTTGGTTGGAGCCCCCCATTGCAGGCCACTGATATAAAGCGTCTCGTTTCTAGGAGTAGGCTGACCGGGTTTAACTGCTTTATCAGATGAAACACTGTTGCTGGTCTTATTGCTTGTCGTTTTGCTCGAAGTTTCTTTGCTTTTGCAACCAGCAACCAACAACGCTATAATGCTAAACACGAGGATAAAGCTAATAACCTTTTTTAGCTTCATGTTCATCCCTCTCTCATTATTTTTGTGCAAAAACCACATTAAACACCCATCCGCCACAATGACTGAACGCTGATTGCCTTAATTTATCACCACCTTTCCTAAAACCTTTTAAATAAATTCTTATTACAGTAAATTATATATACAAACGCCTCTAAATATTACTTTAGTCTTCCAAAAAAACATTTTCAAAGTCTGAATTCAATCAAATTCAGCCAAATTCATTGAATATTCGCCGTTTTTTTTTTTTCTGAATCTTTCTCATTCTTCCTTGCCTTTTCTTCTTTTATCATTTCTAGCAACAAAAAACAAATGGGAGGTAAACTTCCCTCCCATGTACATTTATATTTACACCATTTTACCCCGTAACTGGATAGCACTCAACCTTTCAGCTTGCCAGTTCATCTCGCTCAAACTGGCTGTTATAAAGGCTTGCATAAAAACCACCTTTTGCCAGAAGCTCTTCATGGGTACCTTGTTCCACGATATCTCCATGATTCATAACGAGTATTAAATCAGCGTTGCGTATTGTAGACAGGCGGTGAGCGATTATAAAGCTGGTGCGGCCTTTCATCAGGTAATCCATAGCCTTTTGTATTTGTATTTCAGTGAGGGTATCTACAGAGCTTGTTGCTTCATCGAGAATGAGAATCTTTGGATCTTTCAATATAGCCCTTGCTATAGTGAGAAGCTGCTTTTGCCCTTGTGAAATATTTGTAGTTTCTTCATTTAATACCATGTTGTAACCGCCAGGCAGTGTGTGTACAAAGCTATCTACATGAGCTGCTTTTGCCGCTTCTATAACTTCTTCATCCGTTGCATCAAGGCGACCATACCGTATATTGTCCATAATAGTGCCATTGTAAAGCCATGTATCCTGTAAAACCATGCCAAACAGTGAGCGCAAGTCTTCGCGGGCAAATTCCCTTATGTCATGTCCGTCAATCAGAATCGCACCCTCATTTACATCGTAAAAGCGCATAAGGAGTTTAACTATAGTGGTTTTTCCTGCACCGGTAGGACCTACGATTGCAACCTTTTGACCTGGTTTAATGCTAACCGAAAAATCATTGATTATAATCTTGTCAGGATTGTACCCAAAGCGAACATGCTTAAATTCAACACTACCTTTGACAGTATCAAGTTTTATAGGATTGGGATTGTCCGGCACTTCTTCTTCTTCCTCTAAGAACTCAAACACGCGTTCTGCACAAGCAGCTGTTTGTTGTAGTATGTTAGAAATATTCGCGATTTGTGCGATTGGCTGTGTAAATGAGCGTACGTACTGTATGAAAGCCTGAATATCCCCAATCTCTATTGCCTTTTTAATTACAAGCCACCCTCCTAAGACCGTTACTACAACATAGCCAAGATTGCCTATAACGTTCATAATAGGCATCATCATACCTGTTAAGAACTGTGATTTCCATGCTACAGTATAAAGCCTATCGTTTAATTCATTGAATTTATCTACGCTCTTCTTTTCACCATTAAAAGCCTTTACTATATTATGTCCACCGTACATTTCTTCCACATGGCCATTTACATGTCCTAAGTAACTCTGCTGTTCTACAAAGTATACCTGGGAATACTTTATTATAATAGTAACGAATACCGCGGATAATGGAATTATAAACAGCGCCACAACAGTCATGAGCCAATTTATACTGAGCATCATGACCAATACCCCAATTACCGTGGTAACCGAAGTAATTATTTGTGTTAAACTCTGATTAAGTGTCTGGCTTATTGTATCCACATCGTTTGTAATACGTGACAGTATTTCACCTTGATTGGTGCTTTCAAAATACTTCAATGGCATACGGTTAATTTTTTCTGATATTTCCTTTCTGAACCGATAAGTAACCTTCATTGAAACACCGGACATAATCCAGCCTTGCAAATAACCAAATATTGAGCTTAATGAATACAGCACTACAAGAATGAGGATTATCCTCCCGATATATTCAAAATCTATACCATTGCCAGTACCTGTGATCTTACTCATTATGCCATCAAAAATTTTTGTTATTGCTTTGCTCAATATTTTTGGACCTACTATGGAGAATACAGCGCTGGCCGATGCAAATATGAACACGACAATTATAGATACCTTATAAACGCTCAGATATCGCATCAGCTTTTTCATCGTGCCTTTAAAATCACGGGCTTTTTCTACACCACGCATCATACCGCCAGGCCCATGACCCATTCCAACACCGCGGAGTCTCGTCATCTTTTTGGGTAATTCTTGCTTGTTATTTTGCCCCTTCATGCCATTTCCTCCTTTGAAAGCTGCGATAAGGCTATTTCTCTGTAAGTATCACAACTTTCTAAAAGTTCTTTATGCTTGCCTATACCAACAATCTTTCCGTCTTCAAGTACAATTATTTGATCTGCATTAGCGATGGTTGAAATGCGCTGCGAAACCATCAAAACCGTGCTTGAACCAAGACGCTCCTTTATGGCTTTCCTTAAAGCCGCCTCTGTTTTAAAATCAAGGGCAGAAAAACTTTCATCAAAAATGTATATTTCAGGTTTTTTCACAAGAGCCCGTGCAATTGACAACCTCTGCTTTTGCCCACCTGATACGTTAGTTCCTCCTTGCGCAATCTCTGAGTCAAGGCGCTTTGGCTTTTCATTAATAAATTCCATCGCCTGAGCTATTTGGGCAGCTTCCCTTACCTCTTCGTCGGATGCACTTTCATTCCCATATTTTAAGTTAGATTTAATAGTACCGCTAAACAACCAACTTTTTTGGGGCACATAACCTATTTTACTGCGAAGTTCATGCTGTGTCACATCTCTTACATTTATTCCATCAATTAGCACTTCACCGCTCGTTGCGTCGTAAAAGCGAAGGATTAAATTGACAAGCGTGGTCTTTCCTGAGCCTGTTCTCCCTATAATGGCTGTCGTCTGGCCCGGCAGTACTTTAAAACTTATGTTTTTCAACGCATCTTCATCAGCACCAGGATACCTAAACGACACATTTCTAAACTCTATCGTCCCTGCCATGTTTTTATCAAAATGCTTTGGATTTTCTGGATCTACAATAGAGGGCTCTGTTTCTAAAATTTCAGCAATGCGCTGCGCGGATACAGACGCCCTTGGAATCATAATAAACAACATCGACAACATTAAGAATGCGAAAATAATTTGTATGGCGTATTGCATAAATGCCATCATGTCTCCTACCTGCATACTTGAATTCTGAATCTGGTGTGCTCCAATCCATACTATTAAAAGCGTAACTCCGTTCATTATAAACATCATAGAGGGAAACATGATAGCCATAGCGCGGTTTACAAAAAGCCCTACCTTTGTAATATCTGTATTTGCATTGTCAAAGCGGCTCTCCTCAAAATTTTGATTATTAAAAGCTCTTATTACCATTATGCCTGAAAGGTTTTCGCGCGTAACCAGGTTAAGCCTGTCAATGAGTTTTTGCATAAGCATAAACCTTGGCATGGCAATAGAGAACAACACTGATATCAAACCCAACAGCACGATGACAGCCAACGCTATGATCCACGACATGGACGTGCTTTTGGCAAGGGCTCTAAACACTCCGCCAATGCCCATTATAGGTGCGTAAAACACCATTCTCATCATGATAACAACAAGCATTTGAATTTGTGTAACATCATTTGTAGTCCTTGTTATAAGGGATGCAGTAGAGAATTTATCAAATTCCGCATTGGAGAAATTCTGGACTTTTGTAAATAAATATTTGCGCAAGTCCCTGGCTAACCCCGCCGCCACCTTTGCCGCAAAAAAGCCAACTACAACCGTACTTACCGCACTTAGCAAAGTTATCAAAAGCATAATTACACCCGTGTTTATGATGTACCCGTTTTGAATTTTATCTGTATTTACACCAAGCGCAGCGTACTCAGCCTTTACAGCGCTGGTTGCGGCCTGTATGACCATGTTGTCACCCAAAGATGTAAACTTTTTATTCATCTCATCTCTTAACTGCAAAAGTTGCGCCTCAGGCATTTTCGCTATCATATCAAACAAATTTACATTCGCTGGTATTTTCCTGCCATTAAATTCAATTACCCCACCTTTTGCATTAGCTTTGGCTTTTTCAATGCCTGCAACGGCAAGAAATGCCTTCCCCATCGGCAGGTTTATTCTGTCGATTTCTGATTTATCAATATCTCTAAGAACATAAACAGGTTCTTTGGAGAGAACAGGATAATCCTTGACATATTTATTATAGTCAGCACTGGATTTATCCACTAACGCGTAGTCCTTTAAAACCTCAGCTTTGTCTTCTGGACTCATAAACAATATCAGCTTATCCATTTGGCTTTTCCTAACAGCTTTAGGAACGGCATTTACGATACCACCTTGCTGTATACCTTTATTAACAATGTTTGACATATAATCAGGCAGAGAAAGGTCACTCATCGCCTGAACAAATATAAAAATTATCGCCATAATGATCATAGCTGTATACGGTTTTAGATACTTTGCTAGTTTTAACATTTTTACACCTTCTTCCTATAGGAGTTTTTAGCGTTTTTCCCTATCTAGTACTTTCTTTAACGTATTTAGACCATCAAGTATAGTGTTTAATTCTTCAGGAGTGGCACTGTTTATAATTTCTTCAATCCTTTTTTCCGCTTCGTCGAAATATTTTTGAAAGCTTCTCTTAAACTCTGGAGTTACATTTACATAAATTACCCTCCTATCCTTAGCGCTCCTGGTCCTTTTAACCAAGCCCTGTTTTTCTAACCTATTAATGATCCCTGAAACGGTACTATTTGACAGCCCAAGTTTTTCGCTTAAATCACTTATTTTCATCTCTCCATAATGAGCCAATACGCCCATCAGTATACTCTGAGGCCCTGTTATATCGATATTTTGGCTCTGATACTTCATTTCCTGCTTTATAATGTCTAATATCTGCTTTAACATCTTAAGGACTTTAAAGCCGTTTTTTATTTCTTCCATATTCACCACCTGCTTATGAAATCGTTCGAATACAAATATTTCGTATTCGAATATTTTAGAATACGAAATATATTTTAAACCTGCTGCAGCAGTTTTGTCAATATACAAAAGCCCAGGGAATCTCTTTTATTTATAAATTGAGATTCCTTGGGCTTTTACAGAAAAGCTGTATAAAATATAGCTACCACATAAGTAAGGCTGTCAAGAGGATTTTGACGACCTCTGCGTCAGGCGAATGACATTCCAGGATAACCTGGGTAAAGATGCTTTTACTACCCCATCCTCGACTGCCGCCTTGCCATTGCTATGGGGTACGACGTTAAACGGATTCTCCTTTGTATTGGTAGCCTTAAGATCCTCATTCTCAAGCACTATGTGCTCTATCACCCTATAACCTTCAAAACCCCTCATCTCGCACTCTAACAGCAAAGAATCCTGTTGATCTCTATTTACCGCAAATATCGTAAGCTCATTGCCGCTTTCGCTTAACACAGCCGCCGCCTCCAGCAACGGCACATCACTAAAATCTTTGCTGTCATATACCGGAGATGAAATGACGGCTTTCAACGACGTGCCTCTGCCGTAATTGGATGCGTGGAGATAAGGATAGTAAATGGTCTGACGCCATGCTCCTCCGTTGTTGTCCGTCATTATAGGCGCGATCACATTTACAAGCTGCGCCAGGCAGGCTATCTTTACTCTATCTGCGTGTTTTAGCAGGGTTATCAGCATGCAGCCTACAAGCAGCGCGTCCTCAAAGGTGTACACGTCCTCCAGAAGCGGTGGTGCTACGGTCCACGGCTGTACCTTTTTGTCAGCTTCGTGGGAATGGAACCATACATTCCACTCGTCAAAGGACAGATTGATTGTCTTGTTGCTCCTCTTTTTTGCTTTTATGTAATCGCAAATAGATACCACTGATTTTATAAACTCATCCATATCCAGTGACTTGGCTAAATAATTGCCTATATCGTCTTCCTGATTGCCGTAGTATGTGTGCAGCGAAACATAGTCCACGTATTCATAGGTGTAATCAAGGACCGTCGCTTCCCACTCTCCAAACGTGGGCATTTTGCTGTTGGAGCTGCCGCAGGCTACCAGCTCTATGGAAGGGTCCACCAGTTTCATAACCTTTGCGGTCTCACACGCAAGACGGCCGTATTCCTGAGCGGTTTTATGGCATATCTGCCATGGGCCATCCATCTCATTGCCCAAACACCATACCTTTATGTTATGGGGTTCGTCGTATCCGTGGGTTTTCCTGAGATCACTCCAATAGGTCCCACCAGGGTGATTGCAATATTCCACCAGATTGCGCGCCTCATCCGCTCCCCGTGTACCCAGATTCACTGCCATCATCACATCAGCATTGACGCGCTTTGCCCACTGCACAAATTCATTGACGCCTACTTCGTTGGTCTCGATGGATCTCCACGCCAGCTCTAACCTGCGGGGTCTTTTTTCTTTTGGCCCTATTCCGTCTTCCCAATTGTAGCCTGAGACAAAGTTTCCTCCGGGATAGCGCACAATCGGCACTTTTAGCTCTTTGACTAGATCTATGACGTCCTTGCGAAAGCCCATATCGTCTGCCTCGGGATGATCGGGCTGGTAAATACCCCCGTATACTGCCCTTCCCAGGTGCTCAATAAAGGAACCGTATATGCGATTGTCGATATCGCCAATTTTATAATCCTTGTCTAAAATCATCTTTGCTTTTTTGTCCATTGTTATCTCTCCTCCTAGTAAAGATTTGTTTTTATCCTTTTATGCCACCTACAGTTAAACCTGACATAAAAGCATCTTGATTTATCAAAAACAATATAACGATTGGTATAATTGACAACACCGAGCCTGACAACAATATACTGTAATTGCTCTCATATGGCGTCAACAGCGACATTAAACCTACAGGAAGCGTAAACATATCGTCAGTTCGCATCACAATCAAAGGCCATAAAAAGTTATTCCAATTTCCTAAAGCCACAAGTATAGCCATCGCCCCAAATGCAGGAAGCATCAACGGAGCCATGATTCTCCAATAAATCCCGAATTCAGTACAGCCATCTATTCTGGCTGCGTCCATAAAACCCTTTGACAGTCCTTCTGCATACTGTCTAAAAAAGAATACTGCAGAAGGAGATACTATTCCCGGTAATATTACTCCCCAGTATGTATTAATCATATGAAAAGACATTATTAATTTGTATAAAGGCAGCAATAACATTTCACCAGGTACCATCATGATAACCAATACTAATGTAAATATAAGATTTCTTCCCTTAAATTGATACATGGCTAATCCATATCCTACCATAGAAGATAAGATCAATGTCAGTACCGTCCCCAAAAAAGTTATTAATAAACTATTTTTATACCACTGTAGGTATAGTCCTCCTTGTTCGCCAAATAAACTTGCGTAATTCTTAAAACTCATTATATTTAAATTTATTTTCATATCTAACCCATTGCGAAATAACTCCGTAGCCGGCTTAAAAGACCCTATCAACAAGTAGTAAAACGGAAATAACGCAAGAATACTTAAAACAGCAAGAAAAGCTAACATAATAACAATAGGTATCAAATTTTTTGCAGAAAGCCTGGTTCTGGAATTTCTGTATTTCGGTTTTATACTCACGGAAGAATTGTTTAATTCCATATTTATGCTTCCTCCTTTTTAAACAATCCAAAAAGTCCCAGCTGAACTATATTTACTATTAAAACTATTGCCAACAACACTATACCTATTGCTGCACCCAATCCTAAGTTTCCATTTTCAAAAGCTTGTTGATACAAATAAGCCACAATTGTCAATCCTGCGTCTTCAGGTGAATGCGTTCCCCAGTAAATATAAGTTTCGGTAAACATAGCATATCCACCATATATACTGATAGTTAAAACATAAATAATCACAGGCCTTAAAAGTGGTAATGTCACATATAAAAATTTAGAAATCGTACCTGCCCCATCTATTTCTGCTGATTCATATAATTCTTTTGGTATGTTTTGTAACCCTGATAAAAAGTATATAATATTTACTCCCGTCCATCGCCAAGTTGCCAGTAATACTAAAAGAAACATCGCGACATTCACATCGGACAACCATGTTTTTGGCGGCAAACCAAATTTAGCTAAAAGCGCATTTGCAGGAGCAATAGAAGTATCTCCAAAAATCAATCTAAAAACTATGCCAGCAACTACAGCAGAAGTGAGTATAGGCATAAAAAGGGCTGCTCTAAAAAATTTTTTACCTATTAATTTTTCAGAGTTTAAACAAATTGCCAAAATTATAGGTATAGGAATCAAAATTAGCAACGTCCAAAAAGTATAACGCGTATTATTCCATAATGCCCTATAAAAATGGTAATTTAAAAGACTTTTATAATTCTCCAATCCTACAAACTTGACTTGGTCAGGCCCCATTATATTTTGAAAACTCATAATAAAAGCACTTACAGTAGGATATAAAAAGAACAATAGAAACGTAATCACAAACGGTAAAATAAAAAGATAGGGAGCCCATTTAGGGGAATATAATAAATCCGTCAAAAAGCTCTTCCCTTTCAACACATTTCCTCCTCTCAATTATCAGGAGATGCAAAAGCAGTGCGCTTTGCATCTCTTGATAATCTGCTAATAATTATTTTTTATTTTTTCGCAGTTCATCTGCTGCCGCTTTCAATGCCTGTTCTGGTGTGGCTTTATTAGTTCTTAAAACTTTATATAATACCTGATTTGCCAATAAATCATTGGCCGTAGGATTCAATTCAGTACTTCTCAATGAAGTAACATTACCTTTTGTAGACGACAAAAGAATCTTGAATATATCTTTTCCGTTGACAAAATACTGAGTATATTTATTGTCTCCAGGATTATTAGCAAGTTGTTCCCATACATCCCAACGCGGAGGATCAAAACCTAATACATTCCATATCTCAAGATTGGCTTCTTGTGTTCCCTTAGCAAAGTACAAAAATTTCTTTGCCAACTCCACATTTTTTCCTTGTAATGGCACTACAGTTCCTGTACCTCCAAGACCAATCGTAGGATATTTGTTGCCGTCTTTCCAAACGGGAACTGGGGCTACAAGTACTTTACCCTTCAAATCTGGCATATAACTTACAAACCTACTCATATACCAGAAAGGCATTATTACTGACGCTACATTTCCTTTATCAATCCATCCATAAGACTGCTCGGTATCAACTTGTCCTCCTGGAGCAACAACAGCTATCTGATCTTTATATATCATGTCATGCATAAATTGTAATGTTTTCACATTGACATCGCTATCTAAAATAACGTTACCATTTTCATCAAATATATCTGACCCTTGCTGTCCAATCATTGTATCAAATTCCCACATTGCAGTCTGAGAAAGAGCTACCATTGGCTTTCCTGTTTTGGCTTTAACAATTTTACCTGCTGCCACGAAATCATCCCATGTTACTATTTTACTAGGATCAATTCCTGCTTTGTCGAGAAGCTCTTTGTTGTAAAATGCCATTACACTGCCTCCATGGGTTGGCATTCCATAGAGCTTACCATCTTTGCTGTAAATTTGCAAGCGGGACTGTATAAATTTGTCCTTGTCACTTTGCACAAGATCAGTTAAATCCGCCAATTGCGGTGTACCTTTTAAGAATTGTGGGAATCTACCAATTTCCACATCAGCGATATCCGGTGCACCTACTCCTGATTGTAGTGCCACTAACAACTTATTGTGCATATCTTCATAAGGATAAGTAACTGCTTTCAATTCTATAGGTTGATCAGGATGCTCCTTATTCCACCTTTTAGCAGCATCATTATAAAGCTGCGCATGTAAACCTACAAAAGTCCATAAAGTTAATTTAGTAGGTCCTTTACTTTCACTACTGCCTCCTTGTTTAGTTGCTTGCGTCGAACCCTTCTGTCCGCAACCAGCTAATACTATCATTGACAATATAGAAAAAATGAGCACTATACTTAAAAACTTTTTCATCTAAAAAATCCCCCCAATAATAGTTTGCACAAATTAAGAACCTAACCTTTTTCACTCGTTCATCATCCACATTTCAAAATATATGTATATATAATTACTAACATTATAGTTATACGTATATTTACTATGCTCGGTATTTTAAATAAAAAGTACTAAATCCAACTCTAATCCTTTAAATTTATCACCTCTCAAAAATAATTCTTAAAATTTACAACTTAAAAGAACGTTTTTTGCTTTTATATCCCCTCCTTTTCATTTTGTAGTATACGTACGTCTTACAAACAAAATTTAAGATGTACGTATATCTCTCATCTCTCCTTTTTAGGATACTTCTTTATAAAAACATTTTCAAAGTCCAAATTCGGCCAAATTAATCGAATATTCGCCGTTTTTTTTTTTTTCAGAATATTGCTCGCGATTTCTCATTTTTCCTTCATTTTTCTTTTATATGCGCGTTTTGATTTACGGTAAAAGATATCAAAAAATTTTATGAACCTGAGCGCATATAAGGTGTATAATTACTATTGTTATCAATTATCATCAGATAAGGAGGAATCTTATGGAAAAATTGATAGAGAGGTTTTTAAAATACGTCAAATACGATACCCAGTCTAGCGAAAAATCAAACACATTTCCAAGCACACCAGGTCAGATATCCTTTGCCTATGATCTCGCCGGAGAACTTAAGGAAATAGGGCTTCATGATGTGGCAGTAGATGAAAACGGCTACGTTACAGCAACCCTGCCCTCCAACACAGATAAGAAAGTACCTGCCATAGGGTTTATCGCTCACATGGACACAAGCCCTGATATGTCAGGAAAGGATGTAAAACCCCAAATCGTAAAGGATTACAGCGGTGGCGACATTGTTTTAAATAGAGAAAAGAACATTATACTGTCGCCCGTGGACTTTCCCGAGTTAAAAAAGTACGCAGGTCACACCCTTATCACAACTGATGGCACTACTCTCTTGGGCGCTGACGATAAGGCCGGTATCGCAGAAATCGTGACCGCCTGTGAATACCTTATAAACCATCCCGAAATAAAACACGGCACCATAAGGATAGGATTCACGCCAGATGAGGAAGTAGGCAAAGGCGTAGACAAATTTGACGTAAAAAAATTTAGCGCTGAATTTGCATACACCGTTGATGGAGGCGGTGCAGCTGAAATCCAATATGAAAACTTTAATGCGGCAAGTGCAACTGTCACGATAAAGGGGTTAAATGTTCATCCAGGCTCAGCAAAGGGCAAGATGAAAAACTCCATAACGATAGCTATGGAATACGCAAGTAAGCTGCCCAAAGGCGAAGTACCTGAGATGACAGAGGGGTACCAAGGATATTACCACCTCAATAACATAGAAGGCAGTGTAGAAAGAACAGTTTTGTATTATATACTAAGGGATTTTGAAGAACAAGGTCTCGCCAACAGAAAAGCGATGATGAACAAGGTATCTGAAGAGTTAAACGCAAGATACGGTCCCAATACTGTCCATGTAGAGTTAAAAGACCAGTATTACAACATGAAAAAAATCATCGAAAAAAACATGTACATTGTAGATATAGCCTGTGATGCCATGAAAAGCGTGGGATTAAAACCCCAGGTTGTGCCCATAAGAGGAGGAACAGATGGAGCCAGGCTTTCGTATATGGGACTTCCCACGCCGAATATCTTTACAGGGGGACATAACGGACATGGTAAATATGAGTACGCGGTTGTAGAAGAGATGAAAAAGGCGGTGGAAACCATTGTAGAAATCGCCAGATTGTGCGCTGAAAAGTTAGGTGAGAAATCTTAAAGGCTGCCCCTTTAAGGCAGCCTTTTATACGGTGAACCTACTTTAATGGTGAAGGGAAGGTCCTACTATCTTTTCTATAAGACACGTTATGGTTTTTACTGCTTCAATAGCTTCCCTTATCTCTTCATCATTTAGGTTTGAGCATTTTTCCTTTATAAGTTTATCTATTACGTCTAATTTGTTTTCCAGGTACATCTTGCCTTCATCGGTTATCTCTATGTAAATCTTTCTGCGGTCCTCACTGGACAAATTCCTTTTAACGTATCCCAGGTCCTCAAGATAATCTATTATAGGGGTCATATTAGATTTTCTTACCGAAATGATATTTCCTATCCTGGATATAGGCATAGGACCATATTTATCCAGTACCATCAGCACGCCCAGATCTTTTGAGAAACCCTCGTCTAAAAAACTAAAGATGTAATTTATAAACCTGTGCAGCCTTATGGGAAAAAATAAGAACATATCCCTTAATTCTTCTTGTATATCTTGCATCAAACGACCATCCTCATCTTACAGTATTTACTGTTTCGCCTTCAGCAACAAAGCTCTGGCCCTCTATTACGACCACAGCCCCTTCCCTCAAACCAGAGGTTATCTGCGTATTCTTGCCATCAGATATCCCTGTGCTCACAATTACTTTCTTGATTTTTTTATTTTCCACCGTATAGACAAACTGTATTCCGTTTTCTACCATTATCGCATCGCTGGGTATTAGCACACAGTTGTCTGCCTTCTCCGATGGCAACGGTATTTTTGCAAAAGAACCGGGTTTGTACTTTCCATCGCTGTTATTTATCAACACTTTTACGGTAAAAAGATGGCTTCGGGCATCTGCACTGGGGGATACGCTATGCACAATCCCCTGCACCTCGCTATCGCCCAAATCTAATTTAACACCGACATTTTGCCCCTCTCTGAGCTTAACCGCTACCGTGCCAGGTACACTAGCTACGGCGTACAATTTGGTCAAGTCATCAATAACGTAAGCAGGCGACGAATTGGAAACCATCTGGCCAACTTCCACGCTCTTGGACTCCACTACGCCGCTTATAGGTGCTGTCACAGTAGCACCTTCTTTTTGTAAAAGCAGCACATTCTCTGCAGCCTGAGCTTGTTTTACCTGAAGAGCAGCTGTATCCACCGCATCGGGTATGACCTTAGAGTTCAGCGCATTCAAGTTATCCGTGGCGCTGTCAAGTTGGATCTTGGCGCTGTCAAGCTTTGCTTTTGCCTCATTTACATCTTTTTCAGACGCTAACCCCTTTTTGTATAGCGCATACACATTGTCATAAGCCTTTTTAGCTTCATCGTACTGAAGCTGTGCCGCCTTTTTGCCATACTGAGCCTGGGATAGCTGCTGGGCAAAAAGGGAATTCTTTGTCCTCTTAAGATTGGATTCGCTAAGGTCCACGTTGACCTTGGCCTGATTTAATTGGGCATCTATGTCCTTTGTATCAAGGGCAAAAAGTACGTCGCCCGCATTGACTTTATCGCCCACATCGGCATTAACCCGTGCTACCTTGCCGGGAGTTTTGGCAAACACCATAACCTGCCTGTATGGCGTCAGTACGGCGGGATAATCCGCCGTCAGCTCCAGGGAACCTTTTTTAGCAACAGCCGTTTTTACTGTCTTTATCTCATTTTTCACCGTCGCCTTTTTGGCACTGCAGCCAGAGACAATTAGCGTTAACACCGTCAAAGATGTGATTACAAACAAAAGTGCGCCTCTTTTCATTGCTCCACCCCCTGATTCAATGACCTATGGCCTCTTACCTTTTTCTTTAGGTCATCAAGCATGGCGTAAACAACAGGTATAAGCACTGGTGTCAAAACGGTGGACGTTATAAGCCCTCCTATCAAAACCACCGCCATACCCGACTTCACCTCGCTGCCCTCATTTAAAGCCAGCGCAGCTGGCAACATGCCCGCTATCATGGTTATAGACGTCATAAGTATAGGCCTCAGTCTCGTTGTACCAGCCTCTATTAATGCGTCCTTAAATGCCAGTCCTCTTTTCATAAGGGTGTTGGTGTAATCAATCAGTAATGTACCGTTTTTTGATGCCAGTCCGTCCAGCATGATAATACCTATAAGCGACACGATATTCAACGACTTGCCTGTTATCGCAAGGGCGACCAAAGCACCTATGGCGCCGCAGGGCAGAGACAACATCCTGAGAAAAGGCGTAAGGAAAGATTCATACAATACCACAAGAATCATGTATACCAAGATCACTGAGATAATAAGGGCTTTTATAAGAGAATCAAAAGAAGTAGCCATATTCTGCTGGTCACCACCCAACGTTATCTCATACCCCGGAGGAATTTGAAGCTTATCTATTTTCTCCTTTATGTCCTGCGTAATGCTTCCCAAAGGCCTGCCCGATACATTGGCCGACACGGTTACCAGTTCCCTTTTATTTAACCTTAACTTCTGAGGAGGCGAATCCGACGTATAAATCCTGGCCACCTGGTTAAGCCTTACCTGCTGACCTGTAGAATTTGAAATCTTTATTGTCCCGATGTCGTAAGGCGTCATGCTGCCGCTATACTTTACAGTTATTTCGTACTCATCGCCGTTTGCCCTGTAGATACCCGCACTGGCCCCTTCATTCGATGCCGCCTTAACAGAAGTGTAAATATCCCCAGGCCTTATGTTGTAAAATGCTGATGCAGCGGGGTCAATCTTGATATTTACTTCACTTTGATTGAGCATGGCGGTGCTATCCACATCTCGGGTTCCAGGCGTGGTTCTGACAATGTCCTCCACCTTTTTTGCAATCTGCCGTACCACATCAATATTGTCACCAGTGACATTCACCGCAACGGGTTTATCGCTGTCCTCAGAAGTGCGTCCTACCAAGCTGTTTTCTGTCACCGATGCGTCAATACCTGGTATAGATGCAAGATACTCCCTGACTTTTTCTGCTACCTCACTTTGAGATAGCTTTCTGTTCCTTTTATCTACAAGGTTCACCGTTATAGAAGCAGTTGATGGATCACCCTGAATTCCCACCTGGGATATAAAATCCTTCACCTCGGGCAAGCTCTTCAAGTAGCGTTCTACCGCTTTTACTTTTGTATCTGTCCTATTTATACTAGAATTCGGATCTGTCCTCAAATTTATTGTAAAGGCGCTTTGATCGGTATTAGGCAGAAATTCCGCGGTTATATAATTTAGGGGTATAAGAAGTATGCTCGCGATAAAAGCAATCAATACCAAGCTGACTATTTTCCATCTGTTATCTATCGACCAGATTAAAAATCTTCTATATCTTTCTGTTAGCGCTTTGAGTTTGTTTTGAAAATAGCCTTCTCTATCCGGCGCTTTTCTATTAGGTACTGATTTTAATACCCTTGATGCTAGCATGGGTGTTAGAGTAAAGGATACAGCAAGCGAAAAACTAGTAGCAAAAACCACTGTGAGGCCAAACTCCCTAAAAAATTTTCCTACCATGTCCGACATAAAGGCCACAGGTCCAAACACGACGATGTCACATAAAGTTATAGCTATAGCAGCCATTGCTATTTCCCTTCTGCCGTTTATTGCCGCGTGTATAGGATCTTCTCCCCGCTTTATGTGCCTTTCTATATTCTCTATGATCACAATAGAATCGTCTACCAGTATACCTATTGACACTGACAAAGCCAACAAAGACAAAAGGTTCAGCGTAAAATGAAACACGTACATCATAAAAAACGTAGCGATAAGCGAAGTGGGAATTGCTACCAATACTATAAATGACGACCTTAACTGCCCTAAAAAAAGCAACATGACTACAGCAGTAGTTATTACCCCTTCAATGAGGTTTCTCTTTATCTCCTTTAGAGTGGCATTTATAAATTTTGAGGAGTCGCTCGCTATGTTTACCTTTACTCCTTTTGGCAGTTCTTTTTGTATTGCTTCTAGGTCTTTTTTTACCCTATCTGTTGTTTCAACTATATTGGCATCGCTTTGCTTTTTAATAAATATGCCTATAGCTGTTTTGCCATTATCTCGAACATAACTTTGAGCAGGAGGATATTTTAGCGATACGTCTGCAATCTCGGATAAAGGTATAGAGTCTCCTGTAAGAAGGGGAATTCTTAAGTTTTTTACATCGTTTATGTCTTTAAATTCTCCCGCTATTTTAATTGTTTCGCTCCTATCGCCGTTATCTAATTTGCCTGTTGGAATGTCTACATTACTGGATTGTATAACGTTTGCTACCATAGATGGAGTAATACCGTAATAATCCATTTTTGTCCTGTCAAGAGCTATTAGGAGCTGTTTTTTGTATGCCCCTTCAATGGATACTTCTCCTACACCATCGACCTTTTCGATTTTCTGTTTTACTTCATTAGCCGCGTTGTAAAGTTCATCGTACGGTACTGAACCCGATATAGTAAGTATAAGTACAGGCATAGCATCTTTATTGTATTTCATGACCACAGGCCTTGAAGCATCCTTGGGCAAATCACCGGATATACTCGCTATAGCCTGTTGAACATCGTTAAAGGCGTTGTTTAAATTGGTACTCATGGAGAATTTGAGTATGTTGTAGCAATAGCCGTCATTTGAGACCGATCTTACCGTTTCAATGCCGCTTACACCTGATACGGCGTCTTCAATAGGCTTTGCCACTTCCTTTTCTATTTCATCTGCGCTGGCCCCAGGATATGTAGTGAATATGGTTATGTACGGAGTGTCTATCGACGGCAATAAATCGGCACCTAGATGGTTATAACCGTAAACCCCTAATCCCATTACGAATAAAACAACCATCAATACCCCAAGAGGTTTTTTAACAGATAATTCTGTGACCCCCATTTAATCTCTCCTTTAATTTTAATTATGTTCTATAACAGTTATATTATATAACCATTAAGTGCAGAAGTCAATTTGATAACTAAAGAATGCCTGGCTGTACACCAGGCATTCTTAAATTATAAACAGTACAGCAAAATACACTAATAAAAGTGTTATACCTATAGGAACGCCGATTTGCGCCCATTCCGTACTTTTTATTTTTAATTTGCCTGCACAAATAATGTTCGGAATGTTGCCGGGAATTAACATACCACCGCTAATTATTAGGCCCATTAATATAGCCCTTACCTGTTCCTGGGTCATTAGAGGAGAAAACTCCGCTGCTGCCAGCGTAGCATTATCAACAATCGCTGAAATTGTATTTACCCAATATAATAGTTCGCTTTTCATCTTAACAATGTACACGTCAACGATGGGTTTAAACCCTGTTCCCAAAAGTTCTAACGCAACTACAAATACAAACACTTTGAACGCTCTGATAAGCACATCTCTTACATTTTCACTATCTTCGATCTCTCCTGTAAGATCCACGTCATTATTATTCTTTCTCGCAAAAAACATACCAATCAGTCCCATGGCCAATATGGCGAGTATAACATCTATCCCTATTAGTCTAATCAAATAAAAGAAGTCGGTATTTAATTTTGAAACGACGATTGTAGACAGTGGCTCTCCAATAGGCGTCAAAACAGCACCAAGGCCGATGGAAAAACATGCAGCAACAATTATATTTATCTTTGCTTTCCTTGCAAGAGGCAAACAACTGACGATCTCCACAAGTATCAATGAGGCGATTATCGCTGTAATAACGCTTGATATAAGGCCAAGAAAAACCACTATAATAAAAACAAAAAATCTTAACGATATTCTATTCACAAGTTTTTCAATACCGGCCTTTAATTTCTCTCTAAATAGCGTAAAAATTAGCCCCGCGATTAAAACTGCTAAAGTAATGTAATACATCAAGGGGTTTTTAAAGACGCGTAAAAACAAATCTGTACTGACCTGTTTTGACACAACAACCGACACAATACCCATGGCAAAGAGAAAATACTCCAAGTTGTGTTCAATTACTTTTACCATAAATGGGAGCACAAAGATAAGAATGAGAATAACAGCCAATGCTATAAGCACTTAGAAGCCTCCTTCGCTTTTTCTTATATCATTTACCATCACATATAATATATTATATTATAACATAAAATCCGGTTTTGTAGAAAAAAAGAAGAAATACTGCATAAATAATGCCTGGCTGCATACCAGGCATTACTTAAATAAATCAAAAATATTAACCTTTTACAGCTCCCGCCACCATTCCAGCTACAATTTTTTTGTTAAAGAAAATAAATAGTATTAGCGGTGGAATTGATATCAATACGACGTCAGCAAAAAGCAAGTTCCAAGACGTAATATATCGACCCATAAAATAGTAAAGAGAAAGTTGCACTGTTACATTATCTGCTCCCGGAAGAAAGTATAGCGGGTTAACGAAATCATTGAAAATAGTTAAACCTGAAAGAACAATTATTGTGGATGTAACCGGTTTTAGGAGCGGAAATATGATCTGGAAAAACAACCTTAGACCTCCACATCCATCAATAACAGCGGCTTCATCGATTTCACGGGGTATAGTGGCTATAAAACTCCTATACAGTATAGCTGCAAAGGGGAATGACAACGCTACTTCCACAAGGATCATTCCCGATAGTGTTTTAAACAAGCCAATCGCCCGTAAAACCCATATAGTTGGCACTATTGAAGGTGGTATCATAAGCCCTGAAAGGACAAGGAAATTTATATACGGAGACGCTTTGCCGTTCCTGCGCTGCATTACAAATCCTGCCATTGAGCCCACAATTATTAAAACGATAATTGAAAAAACGGTAATAACCGTGCTGTTAAAGAACGCCCGAATAACCATTCCGTCTTCAGCGGTCAGAACGGCCCTGTAGTTTTCAATAATCTGAAATGTTTTCGGCCAAGCTATACTCATATCTGCTGCCTCTGTTGGGGTTTTAAATGAGTTTATAGTTACAAAGTAAAGGGGAACTCCAAAAATTAATAATGCCAAAAAGACAGCAAAAGATTCTACCGCAAAATTTTTAATCCTATTAGTCATAACTCCACCTCGCTTTTTGTAAGAAATCTGTACAATGGGAAAGCCAAAACCGCTATAAATATAAAAAGAATAACGTTACCCGCTGTAGAAAGTCCATAGAAACCAGCAGCATACTGTTTATAAATTATCGAGGAAATAAGATCTGTACTAAAGCCCGGCCCGCCTTTTGTCATAACCCATATAAGGTCAAAAGTACGTAGACCGCCTATAAATGAAAGGATTATTACGGTGTTCATAGCAGGACGACAAAGCGGCAGGGTGATATTCCAGAACTTATCAAAGGAGTTTCCGCCGTCAACTACGACGGCCTCGTAATACTCCTTGGGAATTGACATGATACCCGCAATGTAAATAACTGTAGCTATGCCAACACCTTTCCACACATCTACAAATATGACCGACAAAAGTGCAATTTTGGTATTGCCCAACCAATCAGGTCCTGTAATGCCAATTGTAGCAAGTGCCTTATTGATAACACCTAGAGTGGGATGCATCATACTGGTGAAAGCAACGCCAACCGCCACTGTGCTTAAAATAGCCGGGAAAAAAACCATTGCACGCAGGAAATCTTTAGTCTTGATATTCGTACAAAGAAATGTAGCAAGTAAAAGGCCAAATACGACCTTCAGCCCACTTGTCAATACAGCGTAAATGATGGTGTTTTTAAAACCTATATTTAACGAGGGTTCTGAGAAAAATTCAATAAAGTTCTCCAAACCATTAAACCGCCAATCTGTAAGGGTCCACCATGTCATGCTAAAAAAGAACGACATTGCCATCGGTAACAAGAACAATCCACCATAAACAATACCTGCAGGTAAAAGGAAGTTATAGGAATATAGCTTTTTTGACATTTTGCCCACTTTTATCTCTCCTCCTCAAAAGATTGGTCCTACCTGAAAACAGTAGGACCATTATATACATATTTACCATCCCTGGAGTCCAAGTTGCTTGGCTTGCTTTTCCACATCCTTATCATATTCTGCAGCAGCTTCTTTTGGCGACTTAGCGCCGCTACCGTTCTCCACGCAAATCTGCGGAAGATTTGGCCCTTTTAAAGGCGTAAGGAACTCAAGGGCAGGAGCAATCTTGCCTTCCTTAAAATACGGGAGCAGATCCTTGACAGCTGCAAACGTATCCTCTGGAAGATTTACACCCTTTATGGGGAAGGGACCCTGTGCTTTTTCCTTTGACAGAAAAGCATCAATACCCTCTTTTGAAACGAAAAATTCTACCCATTTCTTTGCAGCATCGATATTCTTACTGTTCTTGTATATATATATCCCAGCAGGCATCCACACGGTAAGACCGTTTTTGTCAGCGCTATCCCCAGGCTGCGCAAATGCACCTATATCGTCGATTTTGTCAGGAAAATTCCTGTAGATATTGGGAAGAGCGACGGTAAGCATAGGATAATGTGCTCCGGTACCTTCAGCAAGCATTTTTAAAGCTCTATCGTAAGTTGTAGCGAGAAAATCTTTATTCATATAGCCTTTTTTAAATATTTCCTGTTGCTTCTCAAAACTTCTAAGGGCTGCAGGAGTTGTGGCAAACTTTGCTTTATTAGCAGTAAAATCTGTCGCAAAATTAGGATCCTTAACTTGTACATTGTAATAATCTGCCAGTACAATAAGTTGAGAGGTCCAGTCATCTTTGTACGATCCAATCACAGGCGTTTTACCAGCTGCCTTAATCTTTTCAAGGTTAGCCAAAAGCTCATCCCAGGTTTTTGGAACTTTAAGTCCAAGTTCATTGTATACTTTTTTATTATAAAGCCAGACGCCTGCAGCCGTGGTACCCCCTGGTATTCCATATACCTTCCCTTTGTAGCTTACGGTAGCTTTAAAAGCATCGTCGAAATTGGCTACATAAGGTTCGTCTGTAAGGTCCACAAAGTTAGCTTCAGGGTTAAGGGCCTGAAATAGCGAACCTGAGTTATAATAGCACAGATCATCCATCTCTCCTGTAGCCAGACGGGTCTTTACAATGTTATCACCCTCTGAACCACCCGGGCGAAGGTCGATTTTGGTTTTGATCCCGGTCTTTTTCTCAAAAGCCTCTATTACAGCTTTAATACCATCGAGTGAGCTTTGATTGTCGACTAGGAGTGTAAGCGTAGTTCCTTTCTCCGACGTTTTACTTTGTTCGCCGGACTTTGATGTCTCCTTTGAGGTTGTCTTTGAACCACAGCCTGTAAGCAACGTAAAAAGAATTGCTACAGCAGTCATCAGTGAAATAATTTTCCTTGTGCTTATACTCATATTCTTTCCCCCTCGTTAATTATTTTAAAATCACGAGTTTATTTTATATTAACTATCAACTGCAATACATAGATTAAACAGAACATCTCTATGTAAAATCCAAAACTTATTTTTAGGCTTTTATCCTGTTGCTATTTTTGCTGCATATTCTGATGGGGGCATACCTGTTATGGATCGAAAAACGCGACTAAAATAGAATTGGTCGCTATAGCCTACGATTGAAGCTACATCCTTCAATGGCATATTTGGGTTTTCCTCAATAAGCCGCTTTGCCTTATCAATCCTTCTCATCGTCAGATATTCGTTAAAGGACATGTTTTCGTATTTGCGGAATAACCTGCTTAAATAAGTTTGAGATATTCCAAATACAGAGCATACAGATTGGAGAGAAAGTTGTTCCGATATATTTTGCTCCAAATACTCCTCTATAGATCTAAAAAAGGCTAGTGTATCCACTTTATAGTGTCTTTTTTCATCGTGTTGTACAATTTTTTTCACAATCTCCCATATATTAGCCATAAGTTCGCCAAAAGTAGTTGAATAGTATAGCGCCTCATCCAACATAAATTCAATATCGCAGTTCTGATCCTCACTAAACGTTGTAGAATATTTTTTGATATGATAAAGTATTTGCCGCAAATTGCTCTCAACCCACAATTGAGTGCGTTTTTCCCTCTCCCATGTATTAAAAAGCTTTATAAATTCTTGCTTTAGCTCATCGTACATTCTATTTGTAACAAGAAAGCCTATCTTGTTTACCAATACCCCGTCTAAAACCGGATGAATCTCCAGATTACAACGGGTTTGAGGTGAGTCAAAAATTACCTGGGAAAGGCCGATGACTATGTTGTTATCCAATGTGCGGTACAGGTTCGCAATGGTCTTTTTGCAGTCAGATAATTCAAATAATTTTGAAGTGAAAGCTATAGTGTAATAGCCGTCGGACAGTTTGGGGCCAATCTGACCAACCATCTCTTTAAAACGATTTTGCTGAGCATGGCTTTCTGGAGCATGGAAAAAAATCAATTCCCTTTCGTCTCTACCAGGTAAAATCCATGTGTTTTTAAAGCGCGTAACATTAGACAATATGCCAATTCCATCATCAATATTATATCCCGCCGCATGCTTTGAGGCGAATCGTGAGGGTAAACCGTTTTGGCGTAAAATCGCCGCCGAATAGTACTTATATGGAAGATATCTTTCTGCCTGCCAGCTCTCCACCGCCTTTCCGTTCAAAATTTGCTTGAGCAGCAGTACGCATCTTTCATAGCGCTCCTTTTCGATTCTTTCCTTGATGGTGTCCAGCAGACTTTTTAATTGTTTAGGATTTACCGGCTTTAGCAAATAATCAACGACGCCAGATTTTATCGCACCTTTAGCGTATTCAAAATCCTGATATCCGCTCACTATCACCGAATAGATAAACGGAAACTCTTCCCTAACTCTGGCCACAAGCTCTATCCCATCCATACCTGCCATCTTTATATCAGTTATGACTACATCAGGTTTTAATGATCGAATTTTTTCTAGCCCATCAATACCGTTTTCTGCTGTGCCAATAATCTCAAAACCATTGCACCGCAATTCTATAATAGCCTTAAGATAACGCATTGCTGAAGGCTCGTCTTCTACAATGACAACCTTAACCATTATTATCACACTCCTTTTTTAACCCTGTAGGTCCGCCTATTGTAACCTGTGCACCGCCTGTGGGGATATTTCCCAGATGGAATACAAATTTGTTGTTATAAAACAGTGCTAATCTTCCAAAGGTGTTAACAAGTCCCATACCACCAATTGCAAAACTGGTTTTTGTTTTCCCTTCGCCAAGTTCCGCTTTCATGTTTTTTATCTTTTTTTCCAGATCATTTAGCACATCCGGGTCAAAACCCTGCCCATTGTCAGTGATTTTAATATACCACCATCCATTTGATAGATAACCCTCAATTTTTATTTTCATAATTGTTCGTTCTTTTGTAAAACCGTGGTTTATCGAGTTTTCAACAATAGGTTGCAGTACTATTTTGGGTATTTCCTCCCGGCAAATAGCATCGTCAACATCAATGCTAAATTCAAGCATGTGCTCAAACCTTTTCTTCATAAGTAACAGGTAGTTGCGAACATGGTCCAATTCTTCACCTATTGTGGCTGAGCGCTTTTTTGTGGAAGTTGAGTAGCGCAGCATAGATGCAATGCTATCGCATATCTCACAAATTTCATCATCGCCATTCTCAATGCCCTTATTTGAAAGGACGTTGAGGATATTATAGATGAAATGCGGGTTAACCTGCGACTGAAGGGAATCAAAGCTCGCTTGCATTTGAAGCCAGTGGGATTTGATTTCCTGCTGCACCGCATCGTTAAGCCTTTCTCGTAAGCGTTGAAAGGCCTTGTTAAGAGCCGCGATTTCATCACTTGAGCTTTCAATATTTATCTGTTCTGGCAGGTTTTGCAGCTCGATATGCTCCATTTTTTCTTTTAACTCTTTTATGGGCCTGGTTAACTGCCTGGAAAAAATATACATATAGACAAATGAAATGATGATTATTACAATGCCGCTTGTTATAGTCATATTGCGTGTAAACAAAAAGGGTTTTAGCAGTGCAGCCCTGTCCTGTACAATGATAACTTTTATTCCCGTATAATCGGAGTTGGTGCCTATCACGACTTCGTTTTTACCAGTGATTGTATTTTTCTTTACAAATGGAAAATCTGTTACTTTGGTAGCTAGGTGCGAGTAGTAGTTCAGCAACGCGCTGTCAGTTATACCGCTGTCGTAAAATATTTCACCGCTACCTGTGACGGCAATTACTCTTGTACTGCTCTCGTCAGGTACGGCAAACAATTTTTTCAACTCAGAATACGGTTGTTGTACCTCGATATACCCCATACCGCTTCTGGGCCATTGAACCGCACGCACTAATCCGTATACTTTGATAGGATTGTATTTTGCCCACGGATCCACATAAGGTGTAAGGATTAACGCTTTGCCTTTCATTCTATCAACACGACTCTTCCATTTAAACCTATTGATTAGATCTAGCAAATTTTCACTAACATTGTTTGTTCTGAAATTACTGGTTAAAAAATCGCCCTTGTTGTTAAAAACGCTTACGCGGTAAAAATTCCTATCTATAGAATAAGTTGTTAAAAGGATGGAAATGGTCCGTCTAGCTTCATCAATATAGGCAGAATTTTTAGGATTATTCCTATCCACCGTAATAAGACAGGCCATAGAAGATATAAAATTTTGGTTAGAGAGAAGGTTAGTGGTTATAAACTCCATAGAGCGAATACGGTTGTCAAGCTGCTGCGACATTTTCTGGGAAATAACCGCAAGATTAGAATAAGCGTTTTTTTCAAATGACGTAATGCTGTGTTTATAGAAACTCGCTTCGAGGACGATAACAAGAAATACAGTAAATAGGTAATAAGTCAATAACAGCCTTTTCTGAAAGCTCATGCATTATCCCACCATTTTAAGCAAAATATAATCTTAAAAATGCAGAAACAGAGTAATAAACTCTGTTTCTGCTTCAGAACTATTTTATTTCTTATACGGGTAAACAAACCTGTAATTTCCCGATCCAATTTCAGCTTCAGCACCGCCTGGACAATTAATGAATGATATATCATCAGCGTTAACCGTTTCGGCCAGTGCCCTAGGGAGAGTAACATGGGCTGTTGTATTAGGAGGCACAGTAACGTCAACTATCATGTTATCCCCTTCAATACTCCATTTGACGGCTATCTTACCGTAGACGCTTGTAAATTGGGCTTCTGCGTATGTCAATCCACCACCGGGTTGTGGTCTTATGAGAATGCGCTTGTAGCCAGGCATATCGGGGTCTGTATCCAGTCCGGCAACCACACGGTAAAGCCAGTCGCCAATAGCGCCGTACGCGTAGTGGTTGAAGGAATTCATATCAGCGCTCCACATGGAACCGTCAGGCTTTATTCCATCCCAGTGTTCCCAAACGGTGGTAGCACCCTTTTTTACCTGATATAACCAGGATGGATAGTCGTCTTTGAGCAGCAAGCTGTAGGCCGCATCGAGCTTGCCATTTTGGCTCAGCACATGGCAAAAGTACGGTGTGCCGAGAAAACCGGTGGTGAGGTGACCTCCATTTTCGTTAAGTAGGGCTATCAATGTATCAATAGTTCTGGCACGATGTTGATCCGGTACAAGATTAAACATAAGTGCAAGTATATGTGCCGTTTGCGTTCGCACAGCCAATCTCCCTGAAGGAGTAAAAAACTCATCTTGGAAAGCCTTTACAATATTGGCGTGAAGCCTGGAATATTCTTCAGCATCCTTTTCCTTGCCAAGGATTTTTGCGGCCCTTACAAGGAGTTCGGTGGAATAAGCATAAAAAGCAGTGGCAACTAAATCATTTGGTGTGGCTCCAAAGTAACTTCCTTCTTTTGCGTCAAGGGCAAGCCAATCTCCAAAGTGAAAACCGGTATTCCAAAGAACCCCATTCTGAGCGTGGGCGCGTATATATTCAACCCACCCTTTCATGCTTTCGTATTGCTCTTTTAAGATGCGTTTATCACCGTAACACAGGTATATTGTCCACGGACATATTACAGCCGCATCTCCCCACCCCGCGGAAGAATGATCTTGCTGTATCAATTTGTCATTTCCCATGGAGCCTCCTAAAACATCAGGAATAACATATGGAACGCCTCCATCTTCAAGCTGATCTGCTTTTAAATCTCGCAACCACTTTTTAAAAAATGGAGCGGTATTCATAAGAAAGCAGGCTGTACGTATGAACACCTGTGCATCACCTGTCCATCCGAGGCGTTCATCGCGCTGGGGACAGTCAGTTGGCACATCAATAAAATTGCCTTTCAATCCCCATAAAATGTTGTGTTGTAGCTGATTTATGAGCTCGTTGGAGCATGAAAAGCTTCCAGTAGGTTCCATGTCCGAATGAATCACTACAGCTGTGAAGGCATCTAATGATGGCTCACCTGGGTATTCTTCTATCATAACATACCTAAAACCTTGAAAAGTGAAATGAGGTTCAAAAGTCTCTGTTTCACCGCCTTTCAGGATATATTCAATACGCTGTTTCGCACTGCGAAGATTTTCCGTATAGAAATTGCCAGCAGCGTCAAGCACTTCGGCGTGCTTCAAAACCACTTTGTCACCAGGATTACCTTTCACAGTAAATTTTACCCAACCGGCTATGTTTTGTCCAAAATCAATAACCCTTTCTCCCTTTGGAGTCATAAACATCGATATAGGTTTAATCATTTCTTGCCTTCTTACCGGCAATCCATCCTGAGGGGTAAGTGTGGACATATCGTATTCAACAACTTCCACTGAATGCCAGTTGGAATCATCAAAACCCGGCATATTCCATCCCGGTTGCTCAAGACGAGCATCATAAATCTCGCCATGGTATATTTCGGAATATAAAATGGGGCTGTCAGAAGCTTTCCACGTTTCGTCCGTTACAACAATCTGTTCTCTTCCATCGACATAGCGGACAAGCATCTGCAGAAGCAACGCTGTTTGGCTGCCGTAGACATTACGCCTACCAAGCCAGCCGGCAAGATCTCCTTTATACCAGCCACAGCCGACCACGGCTCCCACCGCGTTGACACCATTTTTCAGTAAATTCGTCACATCATAGGTCTGATATTGCAGTCTTTTTTTGTAACTCGTCCAGCCTGGAGTAAATAAGTCGTCTCCTACGCGTTTGCCGTTGATATAAAGTTCATACATGCCAAGAGCTGTAACGTAAACCCTTGCAAAAGTTATTTCCCCATCCAGCGTAAACTCATGCCTAAGAAACTTACCTTTAGATGATTTACCTGCGCTGCTATCCTCAGGTGATATAAAGCGAGCTTTCCACTGAGACACATCCAGCAATGCGGTCTCAAAAAACCCTGTATCACTCCACGGGCTTTCCTGTCCATGGTTATCTGTTATCTTTACCCTGTAAAAATACCTTGTGGATGGCATTAGCGGAGGCCCATCATATTCTATATGGGCCGATTCAGACGAATTTACCACACCTGTATCCCATAATGGAGCAACAAAGCTATCATCTGTGGCAACTTGTAATCGAAAGGTCTTTTGCATTACATTTTTTATATCTGATTCGATTATCCATCCAAAGCGTGGCCTGATTTCACCAATGCCAATGGGGTTTTCTAAATATTCACACTTTAGTTTCGCCACTTTCAACACATCTACCCCTCCCAATCTCTATACAATTATCCACTTTTATTTTATCATTACATTTTGGGATATTACATAGATTAACCAAAACTCTGGAATGTATTTTTAAGTACTTACAGGCAAGAAAATGGTTAACTCTATGTACATGCCTATTATTATAAGAGCTTGGCAATAAAAAAAACAGCTGCTTTGCAAACGGCAAAACAGCTACTTCAAACTTATTCATTTAGCTGCTTTAACCATTCATCAATCATATCCTCATTGACCAGTCCTTGACTAAAAGAAATCGCATTCCTTAATGGGCTTTGGCTCAAAAACATCCTTATCAATTCATTGTTTTCACAGCCTAAAACCGACTTTTTAGCTACCAATTCCATTATTTTATTATAAATCTCTTCACCTTTGGGATCATCTTTCAAATCTTGTAGTATAGTGTTCCTATCAAAACTCTTTCTTAATTTTTGCGATGATTTAATATTTACAGTCTCCTTTAACAATATCTCTCTTGACGATTTACCCACTAAAATCTCGTATTCCCCTTCTTCCACATACCAGTCTTTGATTTCACATTCATAATATGCAAAGGCTCTTTTATTAAGTACAAATGAAATTTCTCTCTCTTCGCCTGGTCCTAAATATATCTTATCAAAAGCTTTTAATTCTTTTTCAGGCCTAATTACCAAACTGTTTTTCTTTCTCACATATAGCTGTATAATCTCTTTACCTGCTCTATTACCTGTGTTCTTCACCTTTACAAAAACCTTTAATGTATCATTATCATTTAATTCTTTTTTCTCAACTTTTATCCCAGTGTAATCAAATGTTGTATAACTTAAGCCATAACCAAATGGGAAAAGTACTTCCATATCTTTTTTGTCATAATACCTATACCCCACAAATATACCTTCCCTATATTCTACCCTATCTTTCTCTCCAGGGAAGTTTAAATACGAGGGATTGTCACTTAGCTTCTTGGGAAACGTCTCTGCCAGTTTACCACACGGATTCCCTTTGCCAAATAGTAGTTCTGCTATGGCCTTTCCTACTCCTTGTCCTGCTAAATAACATTCAAAAACACCTTTTACCTTGTCTATCCAGGGCATCTCGATAGCTGAACCATTCATTAAAACTACTATAACATTTTTATTAACCTTAGATACTTCTTCAATAACCAAATTATGTCCATCCGGTAATCTCATATGTTGCCTGTCATATCCTTCAGACTCATAACTTTCTGGAAGTCCTGCAAATATAATAACTACATCAGATTTTTGTGCAACCTCTTTTGCTTCACCTACTAACTGCGAAGTCGTCTCACCAATTATTAAGTCATAACCATCTGCGTATAAAACTTCTGCTCTATCCTGTACAATTCTTTTGATCTCTTCCAATGGAATGTCAATACTGGTAGGTGTTAGATGAGAACTCCCTCCACCTTGATAACGTGGCTCCTTTGCAAAACACCCTATTACACCTATGATTCCTTCTTCTCTTAGTGGCAACACCTGGTCTTCATTCTTTAATAGTATTATACTTTCCTTTGCGACTTCTTCTGCTAATATATGGTGTGCTTCCTTATCATAAACAGCATTTTCTTTTCTTTTTTCCACCGCTCTGAACACTATTGTTAATATTCTCTCAACAGCTTTGTCCAAAACTTTTTCTGAAAGTTGCCCACTTCTCACTGCTTCTACTATCTTTTTGTCATTTAAGCCTCCATTTCCTGGCATCTCTAAATCAAGCCCTGCTTCTAAAGCTTTAACCCTATCATCAACAGCTCCCCAATCAGATAGTACAATTCCATCAATTTCCCATTCTTCTCTGAGAATTTTTGTAAGTAGATACTTGTTTTGTGAACAGTATTCCCCATTTAACTTGTTATATGCAGCCATAATAGTCCATGGCTTTGCTTCCTTGATTGCTTTTTCAAAACTTGCAAGATAAATCTCTCTTAATGTTCTTTCATCAACTCTCGCATCTACAACAAGCCTTCTATATTCTTGATTATTTGCTGCAAAATGTTTTATAGATGTACCAACACCTTGACTCTGTACCCCTTTTATAAATGACGCAGCCAATTCAGATGACAAAAGCGGATCCTCAGAATAATACTCAAAGTTTCTCCCACAAAGTGGTGAACGTTTGATATTAACACCTGGCCCTAACAAAATCGAAACCCCTTCTGCTTGACATTCTTCTCCTATTGCAGCCCCAACTTTTTCAAGCAGAGCTCTATCCCACGAACTTGCCATACATGCCGCAGTTGGAAAACAAGTCGCAGGAACACTTTCACCAAAACCTCCATCCTTTGCTTTTCTTAATCCATGCGGGCCATCTGTCATCATTATTGAGGGTATCCCCAACCTCTCAATTGCCTTTGTATGCCATGCATCAAAGCCCGAACACAAACTTGCTTTTTCTTCTAATGTCATTTGCGAAACGAGATTTTTGATCTGCTGTTCCACTTATTTTGTCCCCCCTTGTTAAAATATTCTTGTTCAATTTGTGTTTACTTTGTTAATATTATATACATAAAGTAATGTGGACTACAATATAGATAACCAAAAACTCTGGAATGTACTTTTAAACACTTAACGGGAATGCTTTAAAAAAAGCATCCCCGTTAACATTTCATTTCATCAATCTTTTTACTTCTTTAGCCATGAGTCATAAGCACCCTGATATATTTTCAAAACTTTGTCGATACCCATGCTCTTAACATGCTGTACATAGTTATCCCATTCAGATAAAGGTTTTTCACCAAGGATAAATTTGGTTATATTTTCATCTACATATGTCTGGACATCAGCCATTATTTGATGCACTGTTTCATCATCTTGTTGATTAAAGCTTAATGCTGGTAAAGATCCGACTGCATACGGAACCATTTTCTTTAACGCCTCTATATTATAAGGTGGATTAAACTCTAAATGAGTATCATAGTTAAATAAACAAGGCCATGCACTTTGTATGGGCGAGAAAGTGCCTACTGCTTGTTTAGCGGATAAACCGTTAGGATTCTTTTGAACGAAGTCAGTATAGTGGTAATGGCCATCACTACTTTTAGTATAAGTTTTACCTTCGTAAGGGCCAAATGCAATAAAGGCAGATCCCTCTTCACTATAGAAATAATCTAGCCAGCGTATTGTAGCTTCAGGGCATTTATTATTTTTAGTGATTACAGTGTAAGCACCTAAATCCACACCACTCATAGGTTCTCTTTGATCGCCATAAGGTCCTTTTATTGGAGCAGCACCAACTACTTTAAAACCAGGAATGGTTTTTGGTAATGTCTCATTAAATGCCCTCAAATTTCCACCTAATAATCCGCGATAAGAACCGACAAGATTTTGAGCAACTTTAGCTTCAAATGCCTTCTCATCATTTGTCGCTATTTCTTTATCAATTAATCCTTCTTTATACATTTGTGCTATCCAAGTAATAGCTTCTTTATACCTAGATTCTATAGGACCATAGTGTATTTCCTTGCTATTTTTTGGCAAATAAAAACCATCTTCCACTCCCCAAGCTCTAACTAAAGAACGCGCAACACCTATTCCATTACCACTAAATGGTACTTCATCAGACTGTCATATTAATTTTATATTGAGATTATGCTTGTTCTTGTGTATTAGTGTTAATTTAATTATAATTTCCTGCAAAAACACTTTCAAAGTCCAAATTTACTCAAATTAACCGAATTTTAGTTATTTCTTTTTAACATTACTCACGCTTTCTCATTCTCTCTCCACTTTTCTCTAGTACGTGCTAAAAACGTCTTGATTCCCATACCAAGCAACATTACTTAATCAACCTGTTCTTTGAGAATCTCTGCAGGGGTTATTTTACCAATGCTTCTTCCAGCAAGGTATTTTGTGAGCAAGAAAGTCGCAAAAAGCACCACAAATCCAGTTAAAATAGCAGTGGGTTTTACATCAATCGAAAGCGCAAAGTCAATCTCTTTAGTGGCAGAAAGCATTAGCGAGTTTATGACAAGCTTGGAAAAAGGCACGCCCAAAACAAAACCTACCAAAAACGAAAGATTATTAAATCCCAGGAGCATGTACGATACATCTTTGTCTCTATAGCCGAGAATTTTTAGTATTCCAATCGGCTTTTTATTCTCAGCAACAGCCAGGCTTGAAAGGACGTAAATAATCAAAAGCGCCAACACCGACGCAATCAATACAACCGTGCTGATGGATTTTTCCAGAGCTTTCGCCGAATCTTTAAAGCTCTTCATAATATACTCTTTGTTTTGTACATCGAATAAAAGACTCTCAGGAATGTCAAGGTACCTGTTTGAAAACAATCCCATATAACTTCCCTTTTCAAAACCAAACGCGTTATTAAACTCATCCAAGCCCATATACCCATAATTCCCAACATAAACATTTGCTATTTTCTTAATTTCTAAGACATACTTTTTGCCATTGAATTTGTTAATTAATTCTATGCTATCCCCTTCTTTTGCATTCAGCTTTTGTGCCAAAGACTTTGTCAAAACAAGCCCGTCAAACGTAAGTTTTTGCCCTTTCTCATCGGTTATATTCAAAAACTTACTGTCCTTTTTAACGCCATATATCATCACGCTGAATTTTTGGCCTTTTACTTCAAAAACCTGAAAGTTAAAAGCTTCGGCTGGCAAAGCTTTAAGGTTTATTTCAGGATGAGGGGAGCTGGAATTTAAAATAAACGCGTATTTGTACCTGAAATTCTCTTCGTATGCCTTATTAATGGTATTCATAACAGCGTCCTTCGCGCTCAGGCCGTACAAAAGCAAGGTTGTAGAAAACATAACCCCTAGAGCCAATATAAGCTCGCGGCCAATGTGTAAAAGCCCTGTCTTTAACATTATTCGGTTTTTAAATTCAAAGTTATCAAAAAAATTAATCCGCGGTAACCTATTGTATTTAATCTTCTCGATTCCGTGAAGCATCTCAACGATGCTAAGCTTAAAGAACCTGTTTATTGCCAAATACCCCGATGTCAATATGAAGACAGCAGGTAAAATCACAGCAATGCCCATCTCGTAAACAGGGTATACCGTCTTTACAATGGGCAGGGTAAAATATTCCCTAAAAAAATTGGTAAGCGGAATTGCCTCCAAAAATCCCACGCTTGCGCCTAGGACGCTTCCGACTAACCATATGTAAACCGGAAATCTCATAAACACGCTCAAAATTTCTCTTTTTGTATACCCCAGCGAATAAAGCGTGCCTATCTCGGCGTGCATGGCGTTGATAAGCCTTCTGATGACTATAAAAAGAATTATAGACGAAATAATTACAATAAACAGGCTGAGCGGCAATATAAACTTTTGCACTCCTGATACCTTTAAGTCAGTATATACAATTCTGGGATTTTCATCTCTTAAAACAAAGCCCAAAACATTCCACCTGCTATTTATATCTCTTTTAAAGGCATCCACGTCTGCAGGAAGTTTTTTGACCATGTAATAATGATAAGAAGGCTTTGGAATAAACTCCTTTAAGTCATCCAGATTCATCACGGCGATTCCAAAATGCTCGGGATCATTTAAAAAATCCTGTTCGTTCTTGATTATGTAGGTATAGTCTGGAAGATAGAAAAAGCCGCTTATCCTAAAAACCCTGCCTCCGATTAAGATTTTATCCCCTACCTTATAGCCCTGTTTCCCGGCAAAATTGGGATCAATCAATATTTCGCCTTTTGATGGCAGCCTCCCTTTTTCCACAAAGGGAATATTGATGTGCTTTGACGGCGAGAATATCCTCAATGTCTTGCCATCTTCTTCCCAATCATACGACAATCTCTCCTCCATCTCGACGCCGTATTTACTTTTCAAATAATCTCTATCCACCTGTTGCAATGTTATAAAATGCCCATCTTCCTGGTTGTAATGCTTAATGTAATAATCGTAGTTTTCCCTTATATTTCTCATAGAAACGGCGAAGAGCGCGTATGTCATTGAAGCTATTGCGACGAGGATTATAATGCCCAAGAACTGCGATTTATTTCTCAATATAGTCCTTTTGGGAATTCTGTTTAAAACCATCACCATACCACCTCTTTTGCCGAGATCTTTCCTGGATTTTGAGCAAATTCAACCAATTTGCCACTTCTAAGCCTCAGGGTGGCGTGGGCCATGCGGGAAATCGCGAGATTGTGGGTGATGATCAGAATGGTGGTATTAAACTCTTCATTGATCTTCTCCAAAAGACTTAATACCAGTTTAGCACTATCATAATCAAGGGCACCTGTAGGCTCGTCACAAAGTATCACAGAGGGTTTTTTAACAATAGCCCTCGCTATGGCAACCCTCTGCTGCTGCCCACCTGAAAGCTCAAAAGGAAATTTGTTTTTTTCTGATTCCACGTCCACCATCTTTAAGATCTGGTCAACATCCAAAGGATTCGAACTTAAGACAGCACTGGCAAGGACATTTTCGTACACAGTAAGGCCATTTACGAGGTTGTAAAACTGGAATACAAAGCCCACCTTCTGGCGGCGGTATTGGGTGAGCTCCTTTTGACTCATCCTTGTAACCTCTTTTCCATCCACAAACACGCTTCCCTCTTGAGCTACATCAATCCCACCGAGTATGTTAAAAAGCGTCGTCTTGCCAGAACCAGATGGACCGATAACTGTATAAATTTTGCCCTTCTCAAGCTCAAAACTCACTCCATCTAAGGCTCGTATCTCATTTCCTCCTGCCTTGTAGACTTTAGTGAGGTTTTCCACCTTTATAAACATGCTCACCATCTCCTAAAATTTGAATATATATTAATCCAGTCTCTTTCTGAACCTCAGTACCGCAGCAGTTAAAAGGATTATTCCCATGGCAACAATTGCATAAATCTGCGGCATAAGTATGGAAGCATGTACCCCTTTTATGATTATTCCCCTTAATATCACCAGAAAATATGTCAATGGGAATATATCACTTATAGCTCTTACTACCATAGGCATCTGCTCGCGGGGAAATATAAAACCCGACAATATAATGGTAGGCAGCAAAGTCAAGAAAGCTCCTTGCATAGCCTGGGTTTGGGTTTTTGCAACCGTGGATATCAATATGCCTATTGCCAGGGAACAGATCACAAAGGCAAATCCTAAAGTGAGAAGCAGATACACATTGCCATTAATAGGGACATGAAACCAGTACACGCTCAACGCCAGCACCATTAAAAAATCTGTATACCCTATGACCACATAAGGTATAAGTTTCCCTATCATCAACTCAGCGGATTTCACAGGTGTGAAGATAAGCTGTTCCATGGTCCCCCTCTCTTTTTCCCTGACCAGAGCAAAAGCTGTAAAGATAACTGTTATATTTTGAATAACCAGGCCCAGCAAACCAGGTATTGTAAAGTTCAAGGTGTTCAATTCAGGATTGTACTCCACTTTGGTCCTCAAATCTATACCAGATGATACAAAATGCAGTCCTCTTTTAAACAGGTCTCCCCTTACCTTATTATTGAAAAAGGATTGAGCCACCATAACCCCGCTGGATAAAGCCGTCCGCGCTGTGGTAGGATCCGAGCCATCTATTTTCAAAAGCACGGGTATTGTTTTTTCTTTGTACATTGAAAAATCAGGAGGTATGACCAAAGCAGCGCGAACTTTTCCTCTGTCAAGTAGGAGGTTTAGTTCTTCCATGCTGTCCACGAAATAATCAGGGTCAAAGTAAAGGGAATTTTTGTACGCCTTTATGAAATCCCTGCTCTGTTGCGTTTTGCTCTGGTCTAAAACAGCCATAGGTATGTGTTCCACCTCTGTCGCTACAGCGTACGCAAAAAGCAGCAACATGACCAGAGGCATAACCAGCGATATGATGAGGCTGGGTCTATCTCTTTTTATCTGGATAAACTCTTTCTTCATAATAGCGTAAAGCCTATGCACGTCCATACCACATCATCCCTTCACAAATTTCACAAAAACATCTTCAAGGCTATTTAATTTATTTGAACTCTTTATTTCAGCAGGGGTACCAAAAGCCATAAGCCTTCCATCAAGCATGAATGCCACGTAGTCGCATATCTCAGCTTCATCCATGTAATGGGTCGTAACCAAAACCGATAACCCTTTCAAGGACAAGTTTTTGATAATATTCCAGAACATCCTCCGGGAAAGGGGATCCACTCCTGATGTGGGCTCATCCAGTATAAGAAGTTTTGGGCTATGGAGCAGGGCGCACCCCAGAGCGAGGCGTTGTTTCCACCCTCCAGATAGCGTTGATACCAACTGCTTCTCTCTGCCTTTTAAGTCCGCCATCTCAATAATTTCCTTTTCCTTTTCAGCCATTTCTCTTTTGCCAAGCCCATAAATACTGGAATAAAAATCCAAATTTTCTTTTACAGTAAGATCTTCGTAAAGGCTGAACTTTTGAGACATGTACCCAATGGATTTTTTTATTTTTTCCGCATCTTTTTCAATATCGTAGCCTATTACGGATCCACCTCCTGACGTGGGCCTTATAATGCCACATATCATTCTTATGGTAGTGGATTTTCCAGAACCGTTAGGCCCTAAAAGTCCAAAAATTTTGCCCGTCGGTACTTTTATAGAGAGGTTATCCACGGCCACGATATTGCCAAAACGCTTTGTGAGATTTTCCAGCTCGATTACGTACTCCACTTTAACACCTCTCTCAAATCCTGACATCAGCGAGCATACCCGGCTTTAGATCTTTGATGTGATCCATAATCTGTACCTTTACCTCGTGGACCACATCTTCTTTTGATGATCGTGTAACGGCATTTTTAGGGGTAAATTCCCCTTCAGGAGAAATAAAAATAACTTTGCCTGTCACATAGCCTTTCAAGAAGTCCACTTTCACGTAAACCTTTTCATTTAGCGAAACTTTATAAAGTTCCTTTTCAGGCACGTATATTTTGACCCATAGATCCCCGAGGTCCGACAGCTGCGCTACGATTCCTCCCGACGCAACTACTTCTCCTCTATTTAAATATACGCCTGTTATAGTGCCGTCCATCGGAGCCGTTATAATGCCCTTTTCCACCGCTAAATTTGCAAGAGAGTACGCTGCCTGAGCCTGTTCCAAATTGAGTTTTGCTGCATCTAACTCTGCTCCATTTGTATTTTTTACCCTATCATACTTCAATTGCGCTATGTCCAATGCCGCCTTTGCAGCCTTTGCCTGCTCTTGATACTGCTTCACATCCAGTTGAGCAATTTTCTCGCCTTTTTTCACCTCATCGCCTTCTTTGACGTAAACATCCGTTATACGCCCGGCAATTTCAGACTGTATATTTACTTCAGTGGCCTCAATTGTCCCCGTGTAAATACGATTGCTCTGTTTTTCACCAGAACATGCGGAAAAAATTAATACGCTAAATATTAAAAGCAGGCCCAAATAAAAACGCTTCAAACCTCAATCTCCTCCCTTTCTTTTCTTAGCAATAGACTCTGCTATTTGAAGGATATAGTCCTCAAACTGATCTTTTAAATCCCCCCTCTTAAGGGCGAATTCTACTGTAGCCTTTAAAAAGCCTAATTTATCGCCTATATCGTACCTTTTTCCCTCAAAGTTGTACGCGTAAATACTCTCGTACCTCAACAATTCTTTCAGCGCATCTGTAAGCTGTATTTCCCCTCCAGCGCCTGGCTTTAAATTCTCCAGTATATCAAATATCCTCGGCGTTATTATGTATCTGCCCAATATGGCCATGCGGGAAGGGGCTGTTTCTTTTTTAGGCTTTTCCACCAGGTCTTTAACCTTAAAAAGGTTTTTTTCTACACGCTGGCAATCCACTATGCCGTATTTGCTCACATCTTCATAAGGCACCTCCTGGACTCCGATAATAGAACAGCGGTATTTTTCATACTGTTCTATCATCTGCTTTAAAACAGGCTTTTTAGAATCGACCACATCATCTCCTAACAGCACAGCAAAAGGCTCGTTGCCCACAAAAGCTCGGGCGCAGTATACAGCATGGCCTAAACCCTTGGCTTCTTTTTGCCTTATGTAATGTATATTCACCATGTTGGTTATATCTTCTATGAGGTTTAAAAGTTCCTCCTGCCCCTTCTTTTTAAGCTCCAATTCTAGCTCCACTGATTTATCAAAATGGTCTTCAATGGATCTCTTGTTTCTACCTGTGATTATAAGGATGTCTTCAACTCCAGAACTAATCGCTTCCTCCACGATGTACTGTATAGTGGGTTTGTCTACTATGGGCAACATTTCTTTGGGTTGCGCCTTTGTAGCTGGCAGAAATCTGGTTCCCAATCCTGCCGCAGGTATTATCGCCTTTTTAATCAACGCCTTCTCCTCCTTTACCCTTTTTGCTTTAGTTTTCTCATATATTATACCATACACACAGGTGTCCCACTGGCAAATAGCATCAAAAAACTATTGACAAATCTTTTTTATAAGTTTAAAATGTGTATAAACATACTGATTTACTTGGATTTAAAAATATATACTTGGAGGTAATTACAATGAATATTGCGAAAAACCTAACGGATCTTATAGGAAATACACCCCTTTTGGAGCTCTCTAATTATAACAGGGCAAATCAACTGGAAGCAAGGCTTATAGCCAAGCTGGAGTACTTTAATCCTTTGTCCAGCGTAAAAGATAGGATTGGATACGCTATGATCAAGGACGCAGAGGAAAAAGGGCTTATAAACAAAGACACTGTTATAATCGAACCCACCAGCGGTAATACGGGAATAGCGCTGGCATTTGTGGCAGCCGCAAAAGGCTACAGGCTTATACTCACAATGCCTGATACCATGAGCATTGAAAGAAGGAATCTGCTCAAAGCTCTGGGAGCCGAGCTGGTCTTAACCCCTGGCATTGAGGGAATGAAAGGAGCTGTAAAAAAGGCAGAAGAACTGGCAGCACAGACGCCTAACTCATTTATCCCTCAGCAATTTAAAAATCCCGCAAACCCCGAAATACACAGAAAAACCACCGCAGAAGAGATCTGGCGGGATACCGACGGACAGGTAGATATATTCGTAGCTGGCGTTGGTACAGGTGGAACTATAACAGGGGTAGGAGAAGTGTTAAAGCAAAAAAAACCTGATGTCAAAATCGTAGCTGTAGAGCCTTTTGATTCGCCGGTTTTGTCGGGCGGCAAGCCCGGGCCTCATAAAATACAGGGCATAGGGGCCGGATTTGTCCCCGATGTGTTAAACAGGAGTGTCATTGATGAGGTCTTTAAAGTCAAGAACGAAGAGGCCTTTGAGACCTCCAGAAAATTGGCAAAACTGGAGGGCCTTATTGTTGGCATTTCCTCAGGAGCAGCGGCTTTTGCCGCAACGCAAATAGCAAAGAGGCCAGAAAACAAAGGGAAGACGATCGTTGCCCTGTTGCCAGATACAGGTGAAAGATACCTGTCCACACCTCTGTTCCAAGAGTAAATAAGGTTTGGGAATATAAGCGCAAGCTTATTTCCCCAAACCTCTTTTTAAAATAACAGCAAGGGTGATGAAAGAATGAGTAATGGAGAAATAACCAGAGAATCAGCATTTGCGCTATTAAAAGAGTACACAAAAAGCGAAAGCCTTATCAAACACGCTCTGGCGGTGGAAGCTGTTATGAAACACTTCGCGCGGCTGTTCAACCTCGACGAAAACGACGTAACAAAATGGGGTATAATCGGCCTATTGCACGATATCGACTATGAGATGTACCCACAACAGCATTGCAAAAAAGTAAGAGAAATATTGACGCGCTATGGATACCCCGAGGAGTATATAAGGGCTATAGAAAGCCATGGCTACAATATCGTCAACGATGTAAAACCTATACACAAAATGGAAAAAGTGCTTTACACGGTAGACGAATTGACAGGATTTATCACAGCCGTGGCCATCTTAAGGCCAAGCAAAAGTCTATCTGATCTCAGTGTAAAATCTGTAAAAAAGAAATGGAAGCAAAAAAGCTTCGCCAGTGGCGTAAACCGCAACGTGATAGAAGAAGGCGCAAAAATGCTGGAAATGGAATTAGATTACATAATCGAGCAGACCATCATAGGAATGCAGCAAGTGGCAGACGAAATCGGCCTAAGTGGAAAAGCGTAGCGATATTAATACGCTTCTCCTACCGGAGTAGTCAAAAGGCATTCTTCGATTTCCCCTGCCGATACCACCACACACCCCTCAGGATCCACTATAAGGCTGTTGCCCAAGCTCACCATCCCTATGTGGCTGCCCACCGCATTAGCCAGAAAAACATAGATTTTATTCTCTACTGCCCTGGCAATGGGTATAGCGCGATTTTTATCTACCTTCCACCTGGCTTCTTGCAGCTTATAATAGTGGGCCGATATTATATACAGTATATCCACCCCTTGTTCTCTAAGGTGCCTTATTAACATAGGGTCATTCTGATCCCTGCATATGATCACCCCTATCCTGTGGCCCGCAAATTCAAAGTACAAACTCTCGGAACCCGGTACAAAGTACTTCTCTTCAACCTCGGTGAGATGGATTTTATCGTAGCTAAACTTACGGCCATCAGGTAAAATCACCGAGGCCCTATTTATAAACTTGCCGCCGTGGCGATATCCATGCCCAACGATGGCGCCCACTCCAAGCTCTTTGCTTTTCATCCCGATGCCACCTAGTGCTTCATCTACTTTAGCGTTTAAATCCCCATTTCCCACGTACGATGGATTGTAACCTGTAAGAAACATCTCAGGAAAACCTAAAAGACAGATGCCTTCTCCTGCGGCTCTTTCCATGTACCTATAGACCTTTGCCAAATTATACTCTATTTTATCTCCTATGGACAGCTGAGCTACCCCGAATTTCAACTCGCTTTCTCTCTCCTTTCTTTAAAAATTATTCCTGTAATGCTAAAATAGCTGCACCCAATGCCCCTACTATTTGCGGCTCCTCAGGGACATACACTTTTTCCCCTATTTTCTGCTCTATAGCCTCTACCACCCCTCTATTTTTTGCCACTCCACCTGTCATCATGTAAGCGCCTTTACGGCCTACTCTGTCAAGCAGGCCAATAGCTTTGGCGGCTACTGAATTGTGCAGCCCCTTTACTATATCCGCTCTCTTTTTATTCTGCGCAATAAGGGACACAACCTCTGACTCCGCGAAAACCGTGCATATGCTTGTGATGTTTATCTCCTCTGTCGCCTTCTGGGCTTCCTCTCCCATCCTTTCCAGCGGGATTTCCAGGGCCCTCGCCATCACTTCTAAAAAACGCCCTGTTCCCGCCGAGCACCTGTCATTCATCACAAAATCCACCACATTGCCGTCGTCATCCAATCTTATTACCTTGCTGTCCTGTCCGCCTATATCTATAATAGTTCTTACGCCGTTGTTTAAAAAATAGGCCCCCTTGCCGTGGCAGGTTATCTCGGTCACCTGCTTATCGGCAAATGGGATGTTTATGCGCCCATAGCCGGTAGATACGACAAATGAAACATCATTCCGCCTAATTCCGGCCTTTTCAATAGCCTGTGAAAAAGCCCTGTCGGCGCTTTCCACTATGGATGCACCAGTGGGTACAACGCTATATGACAGGATGTTATAATCCTCATCCAGTATAACCACGTCGGTGGATAAGGACCCGCTGTCTACACCAGCTACTATTTTCTTTTCAGACTTACGCATATGCTTTCTGGTTCCGTTTTTTTCCTTTAATGATTCAACAAAAGCGCTCACCCTGGTCATCAACTGTCCCTCACTGTCTCTGGTAAAATCGGTCTCTATTTTCAGTATAGGAAAATGACAATTGTCTTTTATATAAGAATACTCATATGAATAAAACTCGCAGAACTTTATAGTGTGGTACACAATGCCGTCTACATTTGCCATTATATCCTCCAACATGTCCCGCCTTGTATCAATATCCGCCATGCGCATACATGGAATAGAGCGCATAAGGCATTTCGCGTACCATTCTATCATCTCCTGCTCTCCTGCCGATCTATCAAAAAGCGGCACATATTCTAGCAAATCCCCAGTACACGTATAATTTAACACCTCATCTGCCCCTGCCTTTTTAATCAAATCGATGAGGTAAGAACTGCATCTGGCACCCATTATAGCCAGGCTTGTACCTTTGCGCGCTTTAGGTTTATTGGCCTGTGTGGCAATCTGCTCTGTCCACATATATTTTTTAAAATCCTGGACGTTAAACTCTTTGCCATAGAAACCTGCAAAAGCCTGTACCAATTTTTTTATTTCACCGGCATACACATCCACAGCCTGTTCCCCGCCTTTTCTGGGCAAATCCAGCATGTACACCATCATGTCTTTTTTCGCATTTTTCAGGACATCGTACAACCGCCTCGCGCTGTCACAGCAGTTTACAAGGATTATGCCATCGTATCCGCCCCTGAATACCTCTGAAAGCACCCCTTTCACATATGTACACATATTTGGGTGCATAAGGGCTTCCGCCACTTCATTATCAACACGCACCGGTTCTATGCGCCTACAATCAACGCCCATGTTTTCCAAAAGCTTCACAGGCGTATATTTACATATGTATCCTACGGTCATAAGCACCCCTCCCGCTTACCTATCATCTCTAAAAATGCTTCTAGTCTGGTGTTTACTTGCCCTTCATGATGGTTGCGCCGATCTGCCCCATCTCCATCCAGGGCGAGAAACGGTATGCCCCTTTCATCCAGCACCTGCTTTAACAGCATCATTCCCCCCACCGACTGCTTGCATCCCCACTGACAGAAGTGTATTACACCGTCGGGTTGTAACCTGTCGATTATATTCATTATGCTGTCTATCTTCCTCTGATAAGGCCCATTGCCGTGGTTGAGGATCATTTTTCTGGCCAGCGCCCTGTACGGGTTATCGCAGTCCATCTCCTCCAGATAATCAAAGTTCAAGTCAAGGCCTAAGATTTCGTATTCTCGGCTGTAATTAAAATACCGCTTTAACCCATAGGGGTAAAAAGGCACAATGTGCACCCAAAATACCCTCTTAGCCTTACTATCGGGAAAGCTTTGCATCTCATCCGTCAGCATCTCGTAAAATCTCAAGGTTTGCTGGGTTCCCATAAACGTATGGGTCACAAATAACATATACATCTCCAGCGTCAGAGTGGTAGGATGACATTTATACCTTAGGGCATCTATATACCTATTCATATAGGCGTGAGTCTTATTTTCCCTCTTTATCACCTCTTTTAGCTTATCCTCATCCATCTTTTTGCCCGTGGCCTGCTCCAGCATCTTCACCATCTCCCTGAGCTGCCCTTCTAAATAACTGACGCTCTGGGAGCTGTACTCAAACGGCACATCGATAGAGTACATGGGCACATGGTGATACCACGAAAGGTACCTGAACGTGCTTATATTGGCATCACACAACATGGACGACGTAATCATAAACTTAGGCTTGGGCAAGAGGTCGGTTAAAGCCGCTCCTATAAATCCCTTATGGTAGCTACAAAGGGTATCAGATATTCCAGACCGTTGGGCATAGTCTATGTAGATATCTTCGCATTGAAAACCCACGAGAAAAGACGAAAAGGCCTCTATACACAGAGGATATATATCCATGGCATGAAGTATTTCGGTAGGGGCAAACAGGTTGACCCATGCCGACTGATCACTATGTACCAGCGGATTTAATATAAACTCCACGCCTATTTTATTCAGGTAATTTAAGGATTTGGGCACATGTTTGTCCCCAAATAGGGAAAAAAAGATCTGTTCTGCCCTCAGTCCCAATACCATGAGCTTTCTGATCTTCTCGGGATTATTTGTGCTTTTCTTTATCCACCTCATATAAGTATCTACTAAATTCATTACGACGTCACTCCTACATGCTAAAATCATTTTCTATTGACTTACAAGTGGCGTAATAATATACTATTGCTCAGTGTAATTGTTATGAGGAGGTAACTTATGTTTAAAGATATATACTCTCGCTTTAAATCTATAAACAGCAACGCAAGGATAACCATCGCAGTGGGCCCTCTCATCAACATACCCATTAGTATGTTTACAACATACGCCACTATATATATGTCTAGACTTGGTTTAACCGCCGAACAAATAGGGATTATATCTTCTATAAACCTTCTGGCCCAGCTCATAAACTCCTTTTACGCTGGTATACTGACAAACAAGCTGGGTAGAAAAATCACCATAACCATATTTGACACCATTGCATGGGCCTTAGCGTGCCTGGCATGGGCTTTTTCCCGAAGTTTTGTTACATTTCTACTGGCGGCGCTACTGAATTCCTTTGTAAAGGTAGCTGAGATAGCGTGGAGATGCATATTGGTTGACGATTCCAGTCCTCAAGAGAGAATTACCATATGGTCTTTTCAAAACATCGTCTTCGCCATAGGAGGTTTGTTTGTGCCATTGGGAGGAATCCTCGTATCTCGCTACGGAGTGGTATCCGCTACCAGGGCGTTGTACATTATGAGCTTTGTGGTGATATTCACCGCTATCTTAATAAGATATGCATACCTTACCGAAACCTCCATAGGTGTAATGATGATGCAAAATAGCAAAAACAGCAGCCATAAAGAGGTCTTAAAGGACGTATACGATGCGATAAAATACATACTTACCCATCCGGAAAACCTCATGCTGCTTTCCATCGTGGTGCTAAACAACTTTCAGTTTATCCTAAAAAATACATATAACAACCTCTACCTAATTTCACAACTTAAGATAAGCGATAGGATGGTATCCATATTTCCAGCTATAGGCACGATAATGACCATGACCGCCTTGTTCGCAATTATACCTAAAATGAGAATAGGCGGTGAAAAAGGAGCACTGCTTATCGGGCTGGTGCTTACGTCCTTAAGCAATCTTTTATTGGTGCTATCTCCCCCTAGGCATATTGGCATGTTGACGTTGACCACACTTATAAGCGCTATAGGCTTTGCGATAATGGGCCCTAACTTAGAGACGTGCTGGGCTAACTCCATCGACGATAAAAAGCGAGCAAATGTAATATCCTATTCGTCTATATTCATCACTGCCATAAGTATACCTGCTGGCGCCATAGGTGGCTATATCTATACGTTAGAGCCGATAATGCTTTTTATACTGATATTCGCGCTCTCCTTGCTTGCCTGTGCAATCGGATGGGTGATCATGCGAGCAGACAAAAAAGCGGCAGGTAATCGCCTTCGCAGGCTTTCCACGTAATAGGTGCGCCAAAGCGGCGCACCTATTACTTATCAGTCGTTTTCCAGTAGCTCTACTATAACCTTGAGCTTATCCTCGGCATCTATGTAGGCATATCGCCCTCCGGTGTACTCACCCTTTTGGACCAGTGGCATGCCGTTAGCCTCCAACGCCGCCACAGTGTCCTTCATACCCTTTATCTGAAATGCGATGTGATGTACTCCTTCCCCATGTTTATCTAAAAATTCCCTCCATGTACTGGGTTCGCTGTCGGGCTCTATAAGTTCTATGTCTAAAGATCCCATCTTGAAGAATATAAGCTTCGCCCTGGCCTTTGTGGAGCTGCCTTTATACTCAGTCTTTGCAACATCCACCGTGTCGGTTATCACCGTTGAAGTAGGCTTTATCCCAAATACCTTTTCGTACATCTTAGCCGTCTTTTCCGCATCGTGTACAACTATGCCTATCTGGGTCACAACATTACTGCCTATCATTTTTTCTTCCATATACATTCTCCTCTCATTTAAATATTTTATAATTTCGCCAAAGGCCATCTTGTTGATATAATGCTTAAGAGCACTAATATATGAAAACAGTGGATCCTTTTTTTACATAATCATAAAACCATTTACTTTCTTGTAAAGGCAATCTTATACAGCCATGGGAAGCTCTTTTTAATAATGTAGGATCAATAATTCTATCGTTTTTATCTAAAAGAACCGAATGAAAAAGATACAATGATCCATAAAAGCTTACCCAATACTTTACTTTACTTTTATACTGAGGAAAGTACATCTCCTTGCCCCTGTTGCCAATTTTGAACGTTCCCCTTATAGTGGGAGAGGAATTTTTGCCCGTAGCACAGGGAATGGATTTGTAAAGCCGCCATTTGCCTTTTGTCCCCATGAAAACATATGTATACTGCCTGCTTATATCAACCCACACAAAATAAGGCGTCTCGCTAGTAAACCCCTTGATATTTACGTATCTTTCTAACTCATCTTTTGTTAACAGGTTTTTGTTGGTGGGGGGATCAGGAGGTATAATCAAGTTGACTCCATAAGTCCAACCGACTATTGACGACGAAAGAGATTTCACATTATACCAGACACCAGATCTGTCCTGAATAACCTCCACTTTTTCCCCTTTTTTTAAAGCACCTATCCGGTAACGGGTGTTGTTATATTTATACAGAGGGGCATCTCTTTTTAGTGTCGCTATGACATACGATGGCTTTACAAGAGCGTCAAGATCCCTAACCGGCGGTTTAGGTGGGTTAACTGGTGGCTTGGGTTGATTCTCTGGAGTTTCCGAAAATAATTTATTTAGTGTTTCAATAAAATTATTGTCTTTACCTTCAAAAATATTTTCATCTCCAATAGCTATTAGACCCTTTTCATTCCAGGAGACCTTTTTACCCAGTGCTTCTGCAACAGCCCTTACCGGTACCATTGTAATACCTTGAAATATCTCTGGCGGTATATACAATTGCACCTTATTGTCATTTACTATCATAGTGCTATCGTTGGCTTTCATAATGACCTTGCAATTACCAAACTCCAGTGTTATGGTCCCTGTCATGTTATCATAAATTACCTTAGCGCCTAGGTTCTCTGCAATAAATCTCAATGGAAGCATGACCCTGTTATTTTTTATGAAAGGTTTTATAACGCCCTTTGAATCTATCTTGGTCTTTGTGCCTTTAACAAAAGCATCGGGACTATCAATATGCAATAATATAACACCTTGTATAGCAGATTTTATATTGTCAGGGACCGTTGTTGCCGAAAACGCCGGGTGAACAATTGTTGACAACATTGCTACAACCGTTAAAATAACTAAAGCAACTTTAAACCTCAACTAAATTCCCCCTTGCATTATTATGAATGGTAGTACACTTATTCTTCATTAGGTATCTCCAAAGACCGCATCTTTTGGTTTACATCCCAATCTCCTATTTTATTAATTTCAAATACGTTCAACTATTTCCGCATAACCCAACCCTCTAAAATAACCGCCTATTGATACATATTATACCATAATTTACGTTCATGATGATACACGTTTACGCCTTTTTATTCAGTAGAGCATCAGTTTTATATGGATTGTTTTTCCTGTATATATCATATTAAAAACGGTTAATATAATAGCAGACGGGTACGTAACGGTTGAGCCAAGACTTACAGTCATTCTGTATGGTCGGATAGACCATCATTATAGGTAATAAGTTATCTATAATGGTATCAAGGTAAACCGTTACGTGCTCGTCTTTTATTTTATAATCTATATTCCGGGCGCATCTTTTAGCAAACTTCTCCATCTACCATGTACAGTAACAACCTGTACTATATTCATGACTATTCAGCAACTGATCACCAAACTCCAATATCTTAGGCTGAGTATCCGTCATAAGTATGAATTTAGTACCATAATATTCTGATATTTTTTGCAAAGTAGCACTAACAAGAGGCATATACTTTTCTGGTACTGCCTGCACTTCATCCAATATTACGATACTACCTGCTAGCTTTTTAAATTTTTTAAAGCACTGTTTCTGTCTGTGAATATCGATTGAAATAGCTGTACAAATGTGGTTAAGATCACATCTCCTTCCCATGCCTCCATCTCAAGTAGGGCTTTGCTTACCGACATAATTTCGTCAACTTTGATGACTGCTGCCCGTATCCGCAAACACTTTGTTATAATTAATACCAGTAATTTGAAACAGCAAAACCAAAGTGATGCAGATACGAAAAGGTGTACATGTTCGAATTGAATGGATAGATTCAGTATTTCTACCTCCATGCGTCCACGCTTTTCTTAAAACAACCGTTCAAGCTCCTTTGCAATATCATCTTTCAGTGTTTTCATTCTGTATTTTGGTATCCACACAAAATGATAATTGATATTGTAATAAGAGTATCTCGTCTTAATCCTATCCATAGCTTAATTGTAGCAAAAATAAAAAAACGCTGCTTTTATGCCATATCCTAAAGAAGATGGGTCTTCCCGCAGCAATTATATAATTTTCGGTTAAATACATATATATTAAAAATATAGAAATTAATCCCTTCCAATTTTACATCGTCTTCATTTTACTAAATCAGTAAACACGTCACCAAAACCGTATACGTCTATCTTTCCGTCATTATTTGTATCTCTTCTGCCTCTCTTAAAATTTACATTGACAAAGTGAAGTCATTATAATATCCTAACGACGAAAACATATGTTATTTTTGGAACATAAAAATTTTATGAAGCCAAAGAAAGGAAGCGGTAAAAATTAACTCAAGTAAGACTTTTTATTTAATAGTCATATTTTTTATAAGCGTATTTGTATATTTTTTAATCCATAAATTCTTCCCTAATTTCTCTTTGTTATATACTTTTATTATCATTTTAGTACTAAATGTATTAATATGGACTGTAAAAAACAAGTAAAAAACATGAGTTATAAACGAAAGGTTAATTGTAAAATTAAATGCGACACCAAAAAATAGTTGAACCATAGCATGAAACCCGATATGATGTTGGTTGGTAAAAAAACTAACACATATGGAGGGTTTCAGCTATGGTTCTTACTCAAGAGTATACCACATCACCTCCCTCTATTATCTTTCATTTTCTCACGATATCTTCGTTTTTCTTCGATTTTCTCATTGCAATAATAGCACCTCATGGTTGGTGTTGTTATTTTTTACTTATATTACCTTTATAACTATGACTTTAATAAACTTATGTAAGTTAATTCCATATTATGGCAGGATAGCTCCACTTCTCTCATGGGGTTTACCCTCCCATCTCTCACAGGATCTTTGTCCTTAATTCCTTCGTTCTACCTTCCATGAGGTGGATGTCAGTTATGCTCGTACACAGGGTCTCTGCCCTTATGGAGAAATCTTACCTGACAACTCCCGCTCTTGTTCTCAATGTTAAATTCTACTTAGTTCATAATCGCCTTACGAAACCCAATTTCACTATTATCCTTTGCACCGCTTAATTGTCCTAACCATCGCAGAACGCGAGGCTGTCAAGGGTCGGCTTGCGAAGTGAGCAAAGCAAAACCGAGATGTTAATCCTTGCCCAAGACTTCGAGCGGATGCGATGCATAATCGCAAATGCGGTGCTTTTATGCAACTTCCTGTAATGATGGCCTTTTTATGTCTTTTAACATTTTTTCAGGATCGTACTTTATTCCTTTTTTTAATATCGCAAAGAATATCCTTATTAACTTGCAGCATAACACTATCAATGACTGTTTCTTTTTTAGAGGGTTTCCTTTTCTTGTCGTATAATATTCATGTAGTATCCGAAATTCCTGATTCTTAGCTACTATTGGCACTATTACCTTATATAATATGCTCCTTAAGCGCCTACGCCCCCTCTTACTTATTGTTGTTTCCCCTTCATGCTCTCCGGAACTGTTCTCTACCAGATTTAATCCCCCTAATTTCTGTATCTGTCTTGGATGTTCATAATTTTTTATGTCGCCTACTTCAGAAATAAACGCCGCTACTGTATTTATTCCTACACCTTTAATCTCCAATATCTCCCGGGCCCCAGGTACTTTCATTGCAAGCTCTTCCATTTTCTCCTCAATTTCTTCTTTTTGTTTCGTAATTATATCATATCGCTCAAGTAGATACCTTATTTCATATTCTGCTATCTTTATGCCTTGCCTTTTGCCTATACTCTCTTCTGCAGCTTTTACAAGACTTATTGCCTTTTTCTTACCAACTGCACTATATACTTCACTTCTCCAGCAAGATACTATGCCTTCAACGCCTTTTTCAATTATCTTTTCTGGTGTTGGAAATTCTTTATTAATGCTGCTTTCCCTTCCCAGTCTGCAAATACTGTATTAAATTCTGGAAAGTATATATCAAGCCATCTTATAACTTGGTTTTTTATCATGATTAAATCTTTATTTAATCTTTCATGTATATCTACTGCAATTCTTAATTCTGCGTATATGCCTTCGGGTATATTAGGTTCTACATATCTTCCATCTTTGACGAGCATTGCTATTGTTTTTGGATCTTTTCGGTCATTTTTTGTAGGCGAATTATCATCCAGTTCTTTGCTCTTTTTTACATGGTATGGATTTACCAATACCAATTTTATACCATTGTCTTTAAGATATTGAGCAAAGCATAACCAATAATGGCCTGTGGGCTCCATACCGACCATCAATTGGTCTTTCTCATTTGCTTCTTTCAAATTTGTAGCCCATTCAAGGAATTTTTCCATTCCTCTCCTGTCGTTTTCGAATTCTATATGCTTGCCATATTCTACACCTCTAAAATCAAATGCCCTGGCATGGTGTGTTTTCTTTGCGATATCAACACCTATTATTAAAGTTTTTTCATTCACTTGTAATATCTTTTCATTTTGTGTATACTTCATTTTAGATACCTCCTGTAGTTAGGTGTCATTTTTATCAGTGTTCGAACACTTGACACCTAAAATTATATCAGGGGGTATTTATTTTTTCAAAGTTCGGTTTAGCCCATTTTAGCTCATTTTAAATCATTACAGGAATGCTCGTACTTTTAAACACCTTACACCTTATGAAAGAGGTAAAATTTGTGCTCTTTTAAAAGAAGGGTTCTCACCATCTCAAATCGCTAAAAAACTTGGCCGCCATCGCAGCACCATTTACCGCGAAATAAAACGTGGCACCACAACTCAACGCCGCACAGATCTAACTACATATGAAGCATACTTCCCTGAAACCGGCCAGGCGGTATATGAGAAGAACCGCTCTTTCTGTGGCCGAAAAAGTAAGATCCTCCAAGTTGAATCCTTCCTCCAATATGCTGAGCAAAAGATACTTCAAGACAAATGGTCCCCTGATGCTGTTGTAGGAGCTGCTCGCCGAGAAAAACTCTTTGACCCTTCGTCCATGGTTTGCACCAAAACCCTATACAACTACATCGACCGCTGCTTGCTTAAAGTCCGCAATATAGACCTTTTCATAAAAACCAGACGTAAACCGAAGAAGAATTCTTTGAGAAAACACAAGCGCCTTTTCGGCAAGAGTATTAGCGAGCGGCCTGATAGCATTGAAAAGCGTGAGGAGTTCGGCCATTGGGAAATCGACACTGTTCTTGGAAGACTCTCTAATGACCATGTTCTGCTGACCCTAACAGAAAGGAAAACTCGTTATCATCTGCTCCTCCCATTGGCAAGCAAAACTGTTGAGGCAGTGGATGAAGCGTTAAAGCGGCTAAAAAGCCAGTATGGTCTTATGTTTTCTCGGGTGTTTAAGAGCATCACTGCGGATAACGGTAGTGAGTTTGCCAATTTAAACGTCCATGGGATTGATATTTACTATGCTCACCCCTATTCCGCCTGGGAACGAGCCACTAATGAGCGGCACAATGGTCTAGTCAGGCGGTTGATTCCTAAGGGAACAGCTATCAGTGAATTGTCGCTTTCACAAATTGAGCGGGCGCAGAATTGGTGTAATACCTTGCCAAGAAAAATCCTTGGTTACCGCCAGCCAGCAGAGCTCTTTTTCAGGGAAATAGAACTGCTAACTTCTGAGTTTCAAAATTCATGATTTCGAAATCCAACATCATTCGGGTTTCCAAAAAATGTGTCGCATTTAATATTGCAATTTAAGAGTTCATTTAATTCACACAATTCCTTTGATTGAATACAAATATATTGCATATATAAATACAGGCCAGGTGATATATATGGCCCGCAATACCTCAAAGGCAAAAGGCGCAAATTGCGGAGATAAAAAAAGCATCTTTAAAAAAATCGCAGAGTTTATCGGATTAAGACATACCCAGCAAGACGTAATCAATTTGAACCTTTACGGCCTTAATATCACGATTTCTAGAAAACTGGATATAGACGTTCCCCATGAAGTTACAGTGGTTGTACCTAGGGTGGAAATAAGGGAAAAAATCGCAGATAAAAACAACCCTCAACGAGAAAGAGAAATAATTTTTAATAGTATCACCGTAGTACATGCTCCCAGGCATTCTTCAGCGCAAAATTCCCCATCTGACATACATCGATAGCCAAATTACAATCACAGCATTATCTGCATGTAGACCACATCTATCCACTGATCAAACTTATAACCAACTTCTTTGCACACACCTACAACTTTAAACCCGAATTTTTTGTGAAGGTTGATGCTTTCCACATTCTGCGATGAGATAACGCTCACAATAGTATGATAACCTAACTCTTTTGACGCATCGATAAGCGCCTTCATCAACTTGCTCCCTATACCCATCCCCCTATAATTATCTCTGACGTATATAGAGTTTTCCACCGTGTACCTGTACGCATACCTATCTCTAAACCGGCTTATGCTCGCCCACCCCACCACATATCCATCCATTTCGGCTACGTAAATAGGGTACTTATCGTCATGGGATAAAAACCACTCTACCCTATCTTCAAAAGTCTTGGGTTCCACGTCAAATGTGGCCACAGAGGATAATATGGATTCATTGTAAATTTCCATTATAGCAGGAACGTCATCCAATACCGCCCTTCTAATTACTACGTCCATCTACTACCTTCTCCTTTAAAGATACTTCACACACATTATTATAACATAAGCATAATATATGGTATATAATTTTTCTCGGTGGTGTTCGCATATGGATATAGACAATATCTGGTTTTATGTAAGCTCTCCTGATGCCAAGCAGGATTTATCAGAACACGGGAACTTAATCGATAAACTAGTTCCTTATTGGTATGGGGTAAAAGCAGACGGGACATTGGATGATCAAGCAGAAAAAGACGTAAAAGAAACAGAAGCGCAAAAAAATATCCAGGTCTACCCCATAATTCACAATTACTCTAGCCCGCAAATGCGAGATAGAATACACAACCTTCTTTCAAACCCTCAACTTAGAAGCACTTTAGTTACGAACATCGTCAATATGGCCGTTGGAGAAAAGTATCCCGGCGTAAATATAGACTTTGAGTTTGTGCCGCCAGAAGACAGGCAAAACCTTACAACCTTTATGCAAATGCTGTACACCGAACTCTCCGGGAAAGGCATCAAAACTACCATTTCAGTGCCTGCTGAATTAAAAGATAATCCTGATCATCCTTTTTCGGGGGCTTTCAATTACTCCGCTATACAAAGATTTTGTGACGAAATGTATATACTGGCTTACGATGAACATTTTGCAACACCCGGCCCCATTGCTTCTATAGGTTTTGTAAGAAACGTGTTGAATTACGCTGTAACTGTAATACCACCAAATAAAATAAGGCTGGGAATGGCTGTCTACGGTTATGACTGGACAGAAAATGTAACTATTCCCCGCACCCTATCCTACAACCAGGCAATAGAACTAGCACGCAATTTAGGTGCAAATATAACGTACGATGAAACAGCACAAGAATCCACTTTTACTTATACCATGAATACAACCTCACATACGGTATGGTTTGAAGACGTGAGAAGTTTCACAGCAAAGCTGGAACTTTTAATGGAGTACAACATTCCCGGCATAGCTGTATGGAGACTAGGTCAAGAAGATCAAAGGATATGGAACATACTAGCTATTCGAAATTTCTAAATTTTTATCCTTTTTTACTCTCTGCATCATCCAGAAGGTAAACAAAAGCACAAACGGCGTTGCCACCTGAGTGGTAGTCAAAAGCCCTATACCTAGGGCTTTATTATAATATACAGGCAAAAGCAAAGGAGTGTCTTTAAACGTTTCCTCTACCACGCCTCGTATTAGTTGGTAATAAAATATATAAGACCAGAACTGATACCCTTCTGCAATATCCTTTTTCTGCAAATAAAAATACCTTATTAACAGTATAATACCGATGGCCACTCCCACCAGTTGGTCAGGCCATCTACCAAAGGTGAACTGAGTAGTCCTGCCCAATACTTCATGATTAAATATATTTCCAATCCTTACCAATATATTGCCCACAGCAAGGCCCACTACAGCATAATCCTCTAACGGGTTAATCCTTTTCCCTTTTTTTCTACAATACCACAAGCCCGCCAAAAAACCGCCTAGCACTGCCCCATGCCAGGACAGCCCACCTTCATACACTTTCAATATCTGAATGGGATCGCTTACAAACCACCCCGGCGTATTCGTAATGACAAACATCAACCTCGCACCTATAATCCCGAAAATAACAACCAAAAGCAATAGGTTGGTTAGAAAATCATCATCATAACCCTTTTCCACGGCTTTTTTATAAAGATAATACATACCCACGCCAATGGATATGGCCATAAATATGCCATACCAATGAACAGATATAGGCCCTATCCGAAAAGCTACAGAATTTAAAGGCAATTCCATAAAACAATCCTCCTATACAAATAAGTGGAGGCGCGGGGAATCGAACCCCGGTCCGAAGGCATCGAAACAAGAGCATCTCCGGGTGCAGTTGCTGTTTTAAAATTCGCCTCGAGCGTCTCCCAGCAACAGGATACGCTCTCAGCTAGCTTCATAAGTGCCGATTCTCCTCAAAGCTTTGGAGAACCCGTTCCCCGCTAAGTCGACGCCCAATCCACCAACGCGGGAATTGGTGGTTGGACGGCTACCTTATATAATTAGGCAGCTAAAGCTAAATTTCTGTTGCCGTTTATTTTTTCTCCAGGTTTTAACGTGGTCCCGGACCCCACGACCCGCTTCTCTTCTTCCGATTACCCCCGTCGAAACCAATACGCCCCCAATTTTAATAGTCAAATGGTCACATTGCGGGCTTTAAATTCTTTTTCCATTTCCCTTTGCGCTGTCTTTTTCGCTATCGCATCTCGCTTGTCGTAAATCTTTTTGCCCTTGGCTACCGCCAATTCAATTTTCACAAGACCGCGCTTTAAATATATCTTGAGAGGCACAAGGGTATAACCTCCCCTTTGTACATAGCCTCCCAATTTATTTATCTCATGCCTGTTCAGGAGGAGCTTTCTAGTGCGCAACGGATCCTTATTATATATATTGCCCTTCTCATACGGGCTTATATGCATGTTGTATAACCACACCTCATTATCCTCTACCCTGGCAAAGCTGTCTTTTAAATTGACCTTACCTGCCCTTATAGACTTAACCTCCGTCCCAGCCAGTACAATTCCTGCTTCATATCGCTCTTCAATGAAGTAATCATGATACGCCTTTCTGTTTTCCGCTATAACCTTTATGCCATCGTTGGGCATACTACAACACCTACACACCCTTTGGTACTATTATTATATCAAAACCGCACAACAGTGTCAAACACTATTCAAACGCTATATAATAAGACCGGGCTTCACAGCTGCCTTAACCCTTATGTTTTTACCCACAGTGTAAAATCCTCTGACCATGTTGAAGCACTGCTCCTCCACCACCTCAGCCTCGCCTATATCCTTTAATAAATTAAGCGCCACATCTCTGGCTTCAGACAAGTCGAACCCTTTTTGTATCCTCTCCCTTATTCCCATTTCAGGTATGACCATGTAACCTTTATCAGTATCAGCCAGCAGCGTTACCTCCTTAGTTACACGGCTTAAAGCCGCACCCACAGAATTGGCCACCTGATACATATCAGGTACCACAGGCTTTACGTTTAAAATCGCAGCGATTTTATCGGCCAGTGCCCTTGCAGGCCCTCCTACCGCGATTAACAACTGAGGCTGTATTTTTCTACCATACAGCAATTCTCTTATGGTATATACCGGCCTCTCATTTAACTGAGCCAGAGACCTTTTTATTTCCGACGCTATAGTTTCACATACCATATCGTACACCCTGTGAGCTACTTTCTTCGCATCCTCACCCATCCTTTGAGCTAATTGCATCATACCCTGGTAAGACTTCGCTGTATCGCCGTAATTGCATAATCCCAGAACGTTAAAAGCATCTGTTGGCGTAGGGTATGCTCCTCCCAAGGCCATGGCTTTGTCCATCCGCTGTGGTCCAATAACCAGCTTATTCCCTTTGACCTGTATAGCGCTATCGCCGCCTAAAGCTATAGATCTGGAATAAAGGGCTTTTACATGGGTCTTGTAACCGCTAATTTCTATACCATGAGGTTCATAAGCGGGAAGTCCATCCACGTAAAACGATATATCCGTAGTGGTCCCCCCTATATCTATAGAAACAGCGTCCACATTTACATCGCTCAATGCCAGCACGCCCATTATGCTGGCAGAAGGCCCTGACAGTATAGTGTTAATTGGAAACTTTGTGGAAGACTGAATTTCCATCGTCCCCCCATCTGCTTTCAATACATACACAGGGCATGAAATGTCCATATCTTCTAACGCCTTTTTTAAAGAACTAACAAAACGGCTATATACTCTGTGAACGCAGCTATTTAAATACACAGAATTAACCCGCCTAGGGTAATTTAAAGCCCCTGACAGCTCATGCCCCACAGTTATGTGCTTAAAACCTTTACCTAGCTTTTCCCTTATGTAGTTCTCATGATTAGGATTTCTCACTGAAAACTTACCCGCAATTCCTACGTATTCATAATCCTTGGCGTACGCAATCGCTCTTTTTATATCATCTGCCGACACCGGCGCGATCTCTGTGCCCCTGTGGTCGATGTAACCTGATACCTTTACGTAGCCCTCACCAAAGTACGCCGAAGGATCTATGCCAGGGCCAGGTTCAAGGATCATAGCAACAGGCTCTGTCTTTCCCTCCACAATGGCGTTAGTACAATGAGTAGTGCTCAACGTTATGCGCTCTATAGCCCTGTTCCCACCGATCACCTCCTTAAGCGCTGACAAAATGCTTTCTGATAAATCGTCTCTATCTACAGGCACCTTTACGCTGTTTACCACCTGTCCGCTTTCTATAGCCACCGCATCCACATTAGTTCCGCCTACATCTACACCCACTATCATGCTATCGCCTTCCTGAACACGTCGTTTCTTTTATCTTGTAAATACACAGCTCCATATACCTTTCTAGCCTTTTCCCATTCTTGGATGCCTGCCTCGTAGCATCTATCACAGGCATCTCTAGGAATAATTACAGCATATACCTTATCGCCTTCCGCATGGGACTCGATACACGTAAGCCCAGAGCAGCTACATACCCACGTTTTTTCTCTCTGATATTCCATGATGTTGTCCGTATCGTAGTATATCCTCCTCTGGCGCTCCACGACTTTTTTACCTTGCAGATACCGTTCCCTTAAAACATCTCTCTGAGACCATTTTTTGTAGACCTCGTCGCAAACTCTCTTTATATAGTCCATCTCAAGGCGCGATTGCCTGGACATTTCCTCTGAGTAATCAGGCTCCCTGATGCCGCTAAAATCAAGCCCTGCCATAGCCAACATTATCCCTACGTTTACGTAAGGAAGCGCACCCTCTATAGAATACCCTCCTTCCAATACGGCTATGTCCGGGTTTATCCGTCGGTTTAGTTCAGCATAGCCCTGAGCGGATATAGCCATGTTGGTTATGGGGTCCGTGTAGTGGTTATCCTGTCCCGCCGAGTTAATGACGATGTCTGGTTTAAACTCTGATAAAACAGGCAATACCACGTTATCTACTACATATAGATAGCCCTCATCGGTAGTTCCAGGCGGCAATGGTATATTCAGGGTATAACCATATGCATTGGGGCCACCCAATTCATCGGTAAAGCCGCTACCAGGATACAAAGTCCTACCATCCTGGTGTAAGGATATAAAAAGGGTATCTCTGTCATGCCAGAATATGTCCTGGCTGCCATCGCCATGGTGACAATCGGTATCCACAATCGCTATCCTCATTTTGCCGTATTTTTTCCTTATATGCTCGATCATAATAGCTTCGTTATTTATAATGCAGAAGCCCCTATCGCCCCACACCACCCTGTGGGCATGGTGTCCCGGCGGCCTCACCACTGCAAAGGCCTTATCTACCTCCTTATCCATAACAGCTTCGGCTGCCCTTATAGCCCCACCTGCTGACACCATATGGGAGTGGGTAACCCTAGTGCTTACATCAGGAACGCATATATGCACTCGATTTACGTCTGCTTCTTCTGCGACTTTTGGTACCAGCTCTTTGATGCCATCAATATCAAAGACGCCTTCTTCCATCACCTGGTCGTGAGTATAAAGCAGGCGCTCCTCCCGTTCAGGGTGACTGGGTGATATCGCCCAATCGTAAGCCGGGAAAAAAACTATGCCCAGCGCGTTTTTGGCCTTGAGCGCCATTATAAAATCACCCCTTCTATCCTTAAAAGCTTTCTCTTAATCTCTATATCGTAAGCAAAGCCCCCAATGGTTCCGTCGCTGCATATAACCCTGTGACATGGAACAATCACAGGCAACGGATTGCGGTGAACAGCTCCTCCCACTGCTCTAAAAGCGCCCGGTTTGTTTACTTTTAACGCAATATCCTTATAAGAAACTACATGTCCATAAGGCACCTCCATAAGTGCCTTATACACCGACATTTGAAAATCCGTAGCATCTAAATCCAGCTTAAGGTCAAATTCCCTTAACCGCCCTTTGAAATAATCGGTTAATTGACTTATTGCAGGTTCATTCTTTGAATCATTCCACATATATTCTTCACCACAGCTTTTCAACCAATTGTGGAATTCTCCTGTGTCCAGACTTACTTTAACTAAACCTTTGCTGCTGGATGCAATATAGACATTCCCAATTTCAACACTGATCACAGATAAATAAAACATAAAGCCATTACCACCATAACAGATTTTCTTACATAATTAATATACACTTATATAAACAATTCTTCAACAGAATTTCAACCCTTGACACATAAACCAATCAGTATTACTATACTAAATAGTAATTCATTCTTATTTGCGGAGTGACTGTCATGACCAAGCAAGAAGTCATAAATCGTTTGAAAAACCACCGTTACAAGCTAACACCTCAAAGGGAAATATTAATTGACATCTTTTTAAATACCGAAGGCTATGTTTCTGCCAAAGACATATACGAAAAGGTTAAAACTATATTCCCCCAAATAAGCCTGGATACTATATACCGCAATTTGCAGTTGTTATGTGACATTCATGTACTAAATTCCACTAGTATTGGCAATAATACCCTTTATGAGATGAGAAAACATCTCCATACCCACGCATTAAAATGCATAAAATGTGGTCATTCTTTTGAGCTGGATATTTGTCCATTAGACTATTGCCTGAATCACATAGGTGAGTTTAAGGTATTGGATCATAAATTAGAAATCTACGGCATATGCAAAAGCTGTCAAAATTGTAGAGAAAGCAGAGGTATAAACGGATGAAAAAAATAACTTTTGTTCTACTGTTAATTACTATAACGATATTTTCATCAGCATGCAATAAAAACCCAGTGAAAGACAATGAAGCCAAAAATGTCTACACAACCGTATATCCCATATATGACTTTACCAAAAAAATAGCAGGAAATAAGTTAAATGTAAAAAACATCATCCCACCTGGAGTTGAACCTCACCAGTGGGAACCCGCCACCAGAGACATAGCGGAAATATCCACCTCAGACTTGGTGCTGTACCTTGGTTTGAATTTAGATTCATGGGTCACAGATATCATTAGCGGTTCAAATACCAAAATAGCACAAGTATCTAAAGGAATTCCCGTGATACGGTACGGCAGCGCAGTAAACCCTCACCTGTGGCTTTCGCCTAAAAGAGCTATAGCCATAGCTACCAATATAAAAGAAGCTCTTGTATCCGTAGATAGCAAAAATAAACCCTATTATGAGAAAAATTATATAAAATTGAAAAATCAATTACAGAAATTAGATGAAGATTATACAAATGCGCTTAAAAGCACGTCAAACAAAGCTTTCGTAGTATACCATTCAGCCTTTGACTATCTGGCTCAAGACTACGGTTTAAAGCAGATTTCATTGACAGGCGCAAATGATGAACAGGAGCCTTCACCCTCTAAAATAGCCTATATAATAAATTACATAAAAGAAAACCACATAAAATACGTATTCACAGAAACCCTAACATCCCCAAAAGCAATCAAGACCATAGCAGCAGACGCTCATGTTAAAGTATTACCGTTGAATACCGTAGAGGGGTTGACTGCAGAAGAGATAAAACAAGGCAAAGACTACTTCTCCCTTATGCGAGAAAACTTAAACAACCTTAAAAAAGCTCTGGAGTGATTTTTTATGGAAAATGCTGTTGAAGTAAAAAATGTCAGTTTTTCCTACGGGCGAAACCAGGTGCTAAACAATGTATCTTTTACGGTCAAAAACGGCGAATTCATCGCCGTCATAGGGCCTAATGGTTCGGGTAAAAGCACCCTTATGAACCTCATAATAGGCAAACTTAAACCATCCACAGGTCAGATATACATATTAGGCAAAAACGCGCAGTCCTTTAGTCAAAAACACCTCATAGGATATGTACCACAAAGGTCTTTTTCGTTTAATATATCTTTTCCAGCCAGCGTGAGCGAAGTGGTGGAGATGGGCCTGTACGCCAGTATCGGCCTATTTAAAAAGCTAAACCCTCAGCATCGCAAAAGAGTAGAAGACGCTTTAAAGCTGGTGGATATGTACGATTACAAAGACGCACTTATAGGGAATCTGTCTGGTGGACAGATGCAAAGGGTGTTTATAGCTCGATGCATAGTATCAGATCCGCAAATCCTCATACTGGATGAGCCTACAGTAGGAATTGACGCCAGATCTGAGAGGAACTTATTTGAGCTCTTAGAAAGGCTCAACAAATCCGGTATTACCATTATCATGGTTACCCACGACATCATGGCAATTACGGACAAAGTAAACAGAATCGTATGCCTGTCAGGTGGAAAGGTAAACGATCACTGCACGGCAATAGACCTGCTGCAAACGGGAATCTCCGATCTATACGGATATCCCGTAAAAGTGGAAAAACATCAACATGGAGGCAAAAGGCCATGAGCGTGTTCTCTTACGACTTTATGATAAGGGCTTTTGTAGCAGGTGCGATAATATCCGTAATCGCCCCTGTTGTAGGCAATTACCTGGTCTTGAGGCGATTATCCCAGATGGGAGATACCCTCTCTCACGTGGCGCTGGCAGGTGTAGCCGGAGGCATGCTCCTAGGACTAAATCCCACTGCAAGCTCTGTAGCCTTCGTGCTGCTCTCCTCTTTTGGAATAGAAAAGCTCAGAAGATCCTACTTCAGATATTCTGAGGTATCCATAGCCGTAGTAATGTCAGGAGGTATGGCGCTGGCAGTGCTCCTTTTAAGCATAGCAGGAAACAAAGCTGCTAATATCTTGGGCTATCTTTTTGGCAGCATCGTATCAATAACCCGCTCAGACATCGGGATTATAGCAATGCTTGGAATAGCCGTCGTAGTCACTATAACCCTTTTATACAAAGAACTCCTTTACATAGCCTTTGACGAAGAAGCCGCAGGGGTATCCGGCATACCCGTAAGCGCTATAAACACGATTTTCACGCTTCTCATCGCCATAACCGTAGCCATATCCATGAAAATAGTAGGCGCACTGCTGGTATCAGCGCTCATGGTAATACCACCTGCTGCCAGCCTTAAAATCGCCAAAAACTTTAAGCAGACATTATTTTACTCTATACTGTTTTCATTTATATCGGTATTCGTTGGTATAATAGCATCTTACTATTTAAATCTATCACCAGGCGGTACTATTGTTGCAATCGCCCTTTTGATTTTAGGTTTTATAAACATACTAAAACCCCGTCTTTGAAAAAACGGGGTTTTGTTTTATATATAAACCTATCGCTCGTATACTATCTTACCGTTTATAATAGAATAAACGCACCTGGTTTTTATTTCTAGAGGATCTCCGTCAAATATAACAATATCGGCATCCTTGCCCTCTTGAATGCTACCCACCCGATCATCTATTCCAATTATCCTGGCAGGATTTATGGTGATGGCCTTTAGTGCCTCGTAATAGTCCATACCTTCTCTCACCGCCAGACCAGCGCACAAAGGCAGATACTGGATGGGTATAACCGGGTGATCCGTCATAAGGGCCACCGTGACACCGGCTTTTGAAAGGATACCCGGTGTCTTAAACGTAAGGTTTCTCAGCTCCACTTTTGACCTTTCGGAAAGGGATGGACCTACTATAGCCGGATACCCTTCCTTTTTCAGGTCTTCTGCTATAAGATGTCCTTCAGTGCAGTGATCCAGCGTCAGCTTCACGTTAAACTCTTTTGCTATCCTTATAGCAGTGAATATATCGTCAGCCCTGTGGGCATGGGCTTTTAACGGGATTTCTCTTTTCAACACCTTTACAAGCGCCTCTAATCCCAGGTCCCGCTCAGGCTTTTTATCAGGATCTTCTTTGCCGTGTTCTAGCTTTTCCATATACTCCTGCGCCTCTACAAGCTGCTGCCTAAGCAGCGCCGCAATAGCCATTCTGGTAGTGGGCATTTTCTTGTGGTCGTTGTAAACAGATTTTGGGTTTTCCCCAAAAGCCACCTTAACAGCTACAGGTTCTTTGATGATCATATCGTCGACCCTGTGTCCATAGGTCTTCATGGCGACAAATTGCCCTCCGATGACATTGGCACTGCCAGGTCCTGTTACCACAGAGGTTATACCAGCTTCCCTGGCCTCCTGAAAATTGCGATCCATGGGGTTTATACCGTCAATGGCCCTGAGCTCAGGAGTAACCGGTTCTGTAGCCTCATTTCCATCAGCCCCTTCAAACCCCACGGCGTCCTCCCACATGCCTATGTGGCAGTGAGCATCGATGATGCCCGGCATAACGATCATCCCATCGGCATTAATAACTTTAGCACCAGGCGCCGACAGTTCTTTACCGACTTTTGCGATCTTCTGGCCATCAATCAGTACGTCGCCGCACTCATAGTCCTCGCCTGCCATGGTGTAAATTCTTCCATTTTTGATAAGAATCATTTTTCTCCTCCTCCAATCCCTTATATTCCTCTCATAGACAGAGAAATCCTGTTGCGCTTTAAATCCACATCCAGCACCCTCACCTTCACGATATCCCCTACAGAAAGGACATCCAGCGGATGCCTTACAAATTTATCGCTTATCTCTGATATGTGAACAAGGCCATCCTGATGAACCCCGATGTCTACAAAAGCTCCAAAATCCACCACATTTCTTACCGTACCTGTCAGCACCATACCTGGTCTCAACTGTTCAATAGTCATGACCTCCTTATGGAATATAGGGGGCGGCAGCTCATCTCTGGGGTCTCTACCGGGCTTAGCCATCTCGTTCAATATATCGCTTAAAGTGGGAACGCCTATACCCAACTTCTGGGCCAGATCCTCTATGTTCTGTCTTTTAGCTCCATTAGCGATCTCCTGTAATTTCTTCTCATCTAAATCGACCATCTTATAGCCATACAGCGCCACGAGGTTTTCTACCACCCCATAGGACTCCGGGTGGACCGCTGTATTGTCTAAAATATTCTCACCTCCGGGTATCCTCAAAAACCCTGCACATTGCTCAAAGGTCTTATCTCCCAGCCTTTTTACCGATTTCAGCTGTTCTCTGGAAGTAAAAGCCCCTATTTCAGATCGATATTCCACAATGGCCTTTGCCAGCGCAGGTGTTATCCCCGACACATATCTTAAAAGAGAATAGGACGCTGTATTCAGGTCAACTCCCACGCTGTTCACACAATCTTCGACTACCCCATTTAAAGCTTCTTCCAGCTTTTTTTGATTTACATCGTGCTGGTATTGCCCCACCCCTATGGACTTAGGATCTATCTTCACCAATTCTGCCAGCGGATCCTGAAGCCTTCTAGCTATAGATATAGCTCCTCTCAATGAAACATTGACATCTGGAAATTCTTCTGCACCTAATTTTGACGCTGAATAAACCGACGCTCCGGCTTCACTTACAACACAGTATTTTACATCTCTATCCAGTTCTGATATCAATTCAGATATAAAAAGTTCACTTTCTCTGGACGCCGTCCCATTTCCCAAAGATATAATATCAACGCTGTATTTATATATCAATTCTTTTAAGGTCTGCTTTGCGCTTTGGATTTCGTTTTGCGGAGGCGTGGGATAAACCGTAGCGGTATCCAAAAGCTTTCCCGTCTCGTCCACCACTGCTATCTTGCACCCGGTCCTGTAAGCGGGATCAAAGCCCATGACTACCTTTCCTTTTACAGGTGGCTGCAGTAGAAGTCTTCTCAGGTTTTCTTTAAACACCTTTATAGCCTGCTCCTCCGCCTTTTCCGTCAGCTGGGACCTTATATCCCTCTCCACCGACGGAGCTATAAGCCTTTTATAGGCATCTTCGCAGGCATTCTCTAAATAGCTTCGAGATATACTGTCCTCTTTTACGATGCGCTTTTTTATCATGTCAATGAGCTTCTCTTCGTCCACCTGGATTTTTACAGACAGGTAACCTTCTTTTTCCCCGCGGTTTATAGCCAAAACCCTGTGAGATACAATGCTGGATACTTTCTCGCTGTAATCGTAGTACATGTCATAAGGAGACCCTTCTTCCTTTTGTCCTTTTGTAACTATTATGCCTTCATTATATGTAACCGACCTTATAAGCCTTACGATATCAGCATCGTCGGATATATTTTCCGCTATTATGTCCATAGCGCCGGCTAAGGCTTCTTCCGCCGTATTTACACCTTTTTCAGGGTCTATATACCTCCCGGCTTCTCCTATAACATCTCCAGAATCCCTCTGCTCCATCAAAAACGCAGCCAAAGGCTCTAAACCTTTTTCTTTGGCAACAGTAGCCCTGGTCCTGCGCTTGGGCCTGTAAGGTTTATAGAGGTCCTCTACCTCCTGAAGAGTGGTGCATGACAATATTTTTCCCTTGAGTTCATCGGTGAGTTTACCCTGTTCATCGATGAGCCTTATGACGTCCTGTTTTCTCTGCTGCAAATTTCTCAGATAAATAAGCCTATCGTAAAAATCCCTCAATACCTCATCGCTGAGGTTACCCGTCATCTCTTTTCTGTACCTGGCTATAAAGGGAATGGTATTCCCCTCGTCTATGAGCCTTATGGTATTAACAACCTGAAACTCTTTTAACTTAAACTCGTCGCACAACAGCTGTACAATCAAGTCCATAGCCAATACCCCATCATACCAGTCGTTTCATTTTATTCCTAACCGCTTCTCCTACCTGCTGTGTGGTAGCTTTTCCACCTAGATCGGCTGTGAGATAAATTCCTTCTTTGGTGACGGCTTCCATGGCCCTAAACACCAGCCTGGCAGCCTCGCTTTCGCCTAAGAAATCCAACATCATAGATGCGGTCCATATGGCCCCTATAGGATTTGCTATACCTTTGCCCGCTATATCTGGGGCAGAGCCGTGCACAGGCTCAAACATCGAGGGATATTTCTTTTCAGGGTTTATATTAGCGCTGGGAGCAATACCTATGCTTCCCTGCATAGCAGAACCCAGGTCTGTAAGAATATCGCCAAACAAATTGGACGCCACCACCACATCTATCTGCTCGGGTTTTAATATAAAGTAACCCGCCAAGGCATCGACATGCATAAGCCTTGCAGTCACATCCGGATAATCTTTTGCCACTTCGTTAAAAACCTTATCCCAAAATACCATGCTGTAATTCAGGGCATTAGATTTAGTAGCTGATATAAGGTTCTTTTTTCTATTCCTTTTTCTGGCTAGCTCAAAGGCATACCTTATTACCCTTTCAGTTCCGACACGAGTAAATACAGAGGTTTGAATAGCAGTCTCAGATGAGGTTCCCTGATGTACTATACCACCAGCGCCAGAATACTCCCCTTCTACGTTCTCCCTTACCACCACAAAATCTATGTCCTCAGGTCCTTTTCTCAAAGGGCCTTGAATGCCTTTCAAAAGCTTGATCGGCCTTAGATTTATGTACTCGTCAAATTCCTTTCTGATGGGCAAAAGCAGTCCCCAGAGAGATATGTGATCAGGTACTCCCGGAAAACCCACGGCTCCCAGGTATATGGCCTCGTGGTCTTTGAGTATATCAAGGCCGTCCTCTGGCATCATCCTACCCGTCTTCAGGTAATATTCACAGCTCCAGGGCAGGTGAGTGTACTCCATATCGAAACTACCCGTCAACTCCTTTGCAGCCTCTATAACCTTCAGCCCTTCGTTTATCACGTCAACGCCTATACCATCACCAGGTATCACCGCTATCTTATATTTATTCATTGCAGATTACTCCTTCCCCCATTTATTAAAAACCATACGGATACGCGGTTAATAATTTTGCATTAAAACCACAATCATAATTATATAATAAAAAAATAAAACTGGCAAAGAACTCTGGTCTATGCCAGTTTAAACAATTTCTATTTGATTATGTAGCCTTTAATCCCCTATCCACATAATCCATTACCTGATTTTTTTCCACTTCACTCATGTGTTTCCACGTGGCACTAAATACCACGCCGAGGCCTGGTATTGTGCTCTCATCTTTGCTAGATACGGCATCGTCGATTATGTTTCTCAATTCATCCTTGGTTTTTCCTTTCAAATTATTCATCACAGCCTCTACTATATCCACCTAATACACCTCCTCGCCAATTCATTATATATAGTTCCCGGGTAAAAGCGATAATATTATAAAGCGATAATATTATTAGGTAGCAGAAGAAGTACCGCTGCCGCTGTTTCTGTGATTTACCTGATACATGTAATACGCAATGACAAAAAGCGTAGATGCCACAATAGGCTCCACCTCTTCCACTAAAGCGTTAACGTCCATCCCAATGACATCTCCGCCCAACCTTCCCGAAACCCTATCGCCATTAAAGCTCAAATCCACATTAAACCCCAATACATCTCCTCCGCACCGCCCTTTTATGCAGCCATTCTCTATACTAAGCCTTATATCGTTACCATCAAATATTCCCCCGATTCTCGCTTCAAGACTATTTGAACTTATGCGCCCTTCTATGTTTCTACCTATGAATACTCCTCCAACGCGGCCTTTTATATATCCGCCTTCCAGAGAGTAACCTATATTTAAATCATCACCTACAAAAACCCCACCTATTCTACCTGTTATTTTGCCATTTTGAACCGTGGCTCTGACATCATATCCCCCAATTGCCCCTCCTATCCTTCCCTCAACTCTACCCATTCCAATCTCTCCTCGTATAATATGATTTGTAATCAACCAAAAAGGTCGACCTTTAACAAGATTAATAAAGAACCTTGATATTTAAATATTGTTTCATTAAATTTCACTATGATTAAATCTATCAAGTGCCACTTGATACTTATGCATACATCGCATAGCCACTATCTATGTTTGGGAAGATGGGTTGTCAAGCCCGAACGCAGTGAGTTCATTTTAGGCTTGACTACACATCGACCAAACATATAATCCTCTCTGCGATGTATGCTCGATTGCTGCATTTTGTATTGTACTACACGTATTCCCTCTTTCTTCTTCAGGTTGTCTCTGTTAAACTATCTCTAGGATTTGGTTTCAGGGTCGCTCTGGATCTCTCCCGAAGACCCTTCTTTAGGGTACTTCTCGTCAAAGACTGCACCCCTGGGATTACTCGTTTGGTTCTTACTCGCTTGCTGTCCATGTCTTACTCTTCCGTATGTCTCAGCAGCCATACGGTGTATCCTATGAGTATTGACATAGCTCTGATATCGCGAGGCTGTTTCTCGGTAATCTGTCAGGGATTAACCTGGTACTGGTCTCAAATTTTTAATGAAAGGAGGAATTTACGTGCCCAGTACTTTATTCGTCGGTATCGACGTCAGCAGTCAATCTAATTCTGTTTTCTTTATTGATCAAGATGGCAATAACCTCATTAAGAAGCCTTTTTCGGTTTCTAATGATATCCCAGGTGCTGATTCTATCATCTCTGAGGTGATCTCCCATGCTAACGCTATTGATGCTTCCTGTGTCAAAATTGGTATGGAAGCTACTTCTCATTATGCATGGCACCTCCATCTTCACCTGGCTTCTTCTCCTGACCTGGCACCTTTTAACCCTAAATTCTTTGTCATGAATCCAGCTGTCGTCAGTGGTTTTAAAAAGGCCTATACCCATTTGCCTAAAACTGACGATTTTGATGCCAGAGTCATTGCTGATTGTGTCAGATTCGGTAGGGTAAACCCTACTCCCATGCCTGACTTTAAATATGCTGCACTACAGCGCCTTACTCGCTTTAGATACCATTTGGTACAGACTATATCCAGTGAAAAGAGCAGAGCTTTGAACCTGCTTTATCTCAAGTTCTCTTCATACAAGGAAGACTGTCCTTTTAGCGACGTCTTTGGCTCAGCATCTACTTCTGTTTTTGATTCTTTTACTCCTGATGAGATCGCTGTTATGCCTATGGAGGATCTTGTTGATTTTGTCTTGAGTCATGGCAACAATAGATTGAGCAATCCCGAGGAAATTGCTAAAACACTTAAATCCGCTGCTAACAGGGCATATCGACTTAATCCTGATATGTGCGATACTGTTAGCATGACTTTGACCATGACTCTTGAAAATATCAGATTTCTTGAATCTCAACTTAAAAAACTGGATAAAGAAATCTCTAAACAGCTTAATGCTTTTCGCCAAACTCTGACTACTATTCCAGGCATCGGCGATGTATTAGCCGCAGGCCTTGTGGCTGAGATTGGCGATGTTAAGCGGTTTAAAAGCGAATGCGCTGTAGCCAAATTTGCAGGCCTCGTGTGGAATAAATACCAATCTGGCAACTTTAGTGCTGAAGACACCTCTTTAGCTAAGTGCGGCAACCAATATTTGAGGTACTATCTTGTAGAAGCAGCCAATTGCGTAAGGATACACGCAAAAGAGTATGCTGATTTTTACTGCAAGAAGTACAATGAGGTTACCAAGCATCAGCATAAGAGAGCCCTCGTCTTAACGGCACGTAAGCTTGTAAGACTGGTCTTTGCCTTGCTGAGCAAAGGCCAAATCTACCAACCGGGAGGTAATGGATAGATTTAGCAAATACATTTAACTGAATATCAGCTAAGTTTCCTTCCATTATTATCCAATATATGGTGGGCTTATTAAGTGTTGCCTTTTTTAGAGTTTTTGAGGTCTTTATTTTTCAAGGTTCCAAAAAATACTACTTGACATTACACCGCTTGTCTTTTTTCTTTTATTATATCATACAAAAATCCTCGTCTTGAACACGACAAAAAGCCGCGAATATCTTCTTTACATAGGATATTCACGGCCATGCTTATAATCAATCAAATAAAACCTCAATTATTTTTTTGATGTCTTCATCAACTACCTTATAGCATATCTCAAGCCCTTGGCGTTCACCCTCTACAATCCCCGCTGCCTTTAATTTAGCCAGATGCTGCGAAACCGTTGATTGGGGTAACTTTAAACATTCCTGCATCGTGGATACATTACATTCGCCTTCCACAATCAGACCTCTGACAATACACAACCTATAAGGATGAGCTACGGCCTTTAGCTTTTGGGCAATGACCTGGTATTTTTCTAAATTTGCAATTTCTTCCATGTTCTCACCTTTCTCAAATAAATAGTGTAGTATCTGAATGCTCGGCAGCACCGATGAAGGAGGCCACGCCACCTATTTCTACGCCATCGATCAACTCCTCTTTTTTTATCCCCATGATATCCATGGACATATTGCATGCCACAATCCTCACGCCGTTCCTTAATGCTTGCTGTATCAAGTCCTCCAGGGATGTCACGTTCTTTTTTCTCATGATATAGCGTATAAGCCTGGGACCTATCCCGCCCATGTTCATCTTAGAGAGCTTTAATTTCTTTGACCCCCTGGGCATCATCACGCCGAACATCCTGCTTATAAAATCCTTGGATAACGATACCTTTTCAGGTTTTCTCAATACATTAAGTCCCCAGAAAGTAAAGAACATGGTTACCTTGCGCCCCATTGACGCAGCGCCGTTGGCTATTATAAATGAGGCTATGGCCTTGTCCAGATCACCGCTAAACACAATTATCGCCTTGTCATGATCGTTGGATTCAGCATCCACAGGCCTTTTTTCTTCCGCGCCTTTTTTAATAAGAGCTACTATGGTCTTATCCTTCCACTTTAAATCCAGAAGCTGATTTCCCGTTCTCTCGCACCATGCCTTTATGTCATTTTCAAAACCGGGATCTGATGCCTTAATTTCAAGGACCTCACCTGGTCTCATAGACTTTATAGCATTATACGTCTGCATTATAGGCCCAGGGCACTGAAGGCCACACGCATCTATCGATAGCGAAACCTGTACTTCGCCATCAGGCCTTTCGCCATCGACTTGAGTACCTCTTTCTTCTAAACCTCTTAATTTTGATTCATCGACCTTTTCGGGGTTCATCTGGTCATCATACTGGACCACGTCATCATTGACGATCTTCTTAGTTGCGGCCTCATAGGTCTTATAGCCGCCGCTCAAGTTTTTCACGTATTCAAATCCGTGCTGCTTCAATATCCTGCAGGCAATATACCCCCTCAAACCTACCTGGCAGAATATGATTATCTCTTTATCCTTCGGAATCTCATCCAGCCTGTTCCTTAAATCATCCACAGGTATGTTTACAGCGCCCTGGATAGTGCCAAGACTGTACTCAATAGGCGTACGCACATCGACGAGGAAAGTTTTATCTTTGTCCCTCTTTTCCAACGCATCCCAATGGATGACATCGCAATCGCCTCTCAGTATATTAGCTGCCACAAAACCCGCCATATTCACAGGATCTTTAGCTGACGAATATGGAGGAGCATACGCCAGTTCCAATTCCTCAAGATCGTATACCGTCATGCCACCGCGAATGGCAGTAGCGATAACATCTATACGTTTATCCACGCCCTCATAACCCACTATCTGGGCCCCCAGTATCTTGCCGTCATCTTGTGAAAAGAGAAGCTTTATAGACATGGGCAACGCCCCCGGGTAATAACTGGCGTGGGAAAAGGGGTGTATGATACACTTTTGAAACCTTATACCGTAATTGTTCAAAAGCCGCTCATTATTGCCGGTAAATGCCACGGTAAGGTCAAAAACCTTTAAGACAGATGTGCCCTGGGTCCCTTTGTACTCCGACTTTCGACCTGCTATATTATCAGCAGCTATTCTACCCTGTTTGTTAGCAGGACCTGCCAAGGGTATCAGCGTATCGTTTTGGTTTATAAAGTCTTTTACTTCAATGGCATCTCCAACGGCGTATATATCAGGGTCTGATGTTTGCATATACTGGTTTACCTTTATGCCACCTCTGCTTCCAATGGCAAGGCCAGCCTCCCGCGCTAGCTTCACCTCTGGCTTTACGCCTATTGCCAGTACAATCATATCGGTTTTTATTCTTTTACCGCTGTTTAACTCCACTTCTGAGTATTCATTGTAATGATACAAGGCCTTTACCCCGTCGTTTAAATACAGCCCCACGTTTTTGGACTTAAGGTGGTGATGAACTATCGCCGCCATATCGTAATCCATGGGGCCTATGACGTGATCGCTCAGCTCCACTATGCTCACATTAACTCCTAAATTATGGAGGTTTTCAGCTATTTCCAGCCCAATAAATCCAGCACCTACAATAACCGCATTTTTAGGCTTTTGGCTATTGATAAAATCCTTCATCCTGTAGGTATCAGGTATATTTCTCAACGTAAATACCCTATCGCTGTCTACACCAGGTATGTTGGGTTTTATAGGCTCGGCTCCCGGCGACAGCAAAAGCTTATCGTAAGTTTCTTTATACGTTCTGTCGTTTGTCAGGTCGTGAACTAACACGGCTTTTTCCTGGGGCAGGATTTTTATTACCTCACTGTTTGTCCTTATATCTATGTTAAACCTTTTAGCCATGGCCTCAGGAGTCTGAACCTGTAACTTGTTTTTTTCTTTTATCACATCGCCGATATAATAAGGAAGGCCACAATTGGCATAAGATATATATTGACCTCTTTCAAACAGGATTATCTGGGCGTTTTCATCCAGCCTTCTTAACCGGGCTGCAGCAGATGCACCGCCCGCCACGCCTCCGACGATCAGTACCTTCATGGCTAACACCTCACACATCTTATCATTTTATCTGTATATATTAATATTACGATATACTCTATAAATTGTCAATAATTTATCGACATTTACAAGCTTTTTAAACTAGCTTATAATAAGGTAGGTAAAGAGAAGTTTCATCAGCTGTGATGAAAGAAAGGAGATAACTGACATTTTCTTATGTACGTTGGAACTATAAAGATTTATCTCGTAGCCAACTGGGTGCATTCTTTAAAAGAAAAAAGGATGATTATAAAAAGCTTAGAAAATAAAGCAAGGAATAAATTTAATGTCTCCGTCGCAGAGATAGAAAATCAGGATCTGCACCAATCAATTGTGCTAGGAATCGCCTGTGTAGGCGGTGATTACGTTTATACCGATAATATAATTGAGGATGTGTTGAACTTTATTGAAAAGAGCACAGATGCTTATGTCAGTAATATAGAAAAAGAAATAATTCTGCTGTAAAAGATTTATGCGACATCAAATTAATATGCAGAATTATTTATCTTTCAGATAAAAATGATAGAATAGGCCCATAGAGGATCTACAAAAATACAAAAAGTAAGAATCATGAGCTAACATCAACATGCTTCAGTTGCATATTCTATTTTTCTTTTCAGACGTCACTGTCTGATTGAAAAATTCTATAAACTTTTTCACGCTCGATTTTCCTTTAATTTCTCTTTTTTGCTTTTTTTACACTGGTTCACATTTTCCCTTTGTATCGCTAACATTCTAATTCCATAGTGGTTCGATTTAAACGAGGCAGGGCTACCGCCACGCCTCGCTAATCAGCTTACCATTTCAATTCCATAATGGTCCGATTTAAACACAGGCACGGCAGGGCGGCAAGGTGATCACAACCGTATTTCAATTCCATAATGGTCCGATTTAAACGTGTTACAGCTTCTTCAACGTTTCCGCCAACTTCCTATTTCAATTCCATAATGGTCCGATTTAAACTACAAATGTTATCTCAGTTTCCTGCCACAATTAAGGTATTTCAATTCCATAATGGTCCGATTTAAACTATTTTCATTACTCATAAAGGGGATTTTACAATACTTATTTCAATTCCATAATGGTCCGATTTAAACGACAGTGTGGAATGCCATATCAAACTTTTTCAATAATTTCAATTCCATAATGGTCCGATTTAAACTAAAAAACGGTGAAGAAGACTTAATACAAAGTTATAAATTTCAATTCCATAATGGTCCGATTTAAACAATGCAAAGGAGGGATAAAATGGACACCTGTTTTGCATTTCAATTCCATAATGGTCCGATTTAAACTATTCATTCCTCCTCATTATTTCCCTGCTGTAGCAGGTATTTCAATTCCATAATGGTCCGATTTAAACAAAACCAAAACATATCACACATTCTCTCTTTGTTACATTTCAATTCCATAATGGTCCGATTTAAACATAAACATTTTTCATTCCTCCTTTTTAAAATTTTTCAATTTCAATTCCATAATGGTCCGATTTAAACTGCGGCTACGGCAGCTACAACAGCAAAGTATCTAGCATTTCAATTCCATAATGGTCCGATTTAAACAGTATACCTTCCACTTTCTTTTTTAGTTCTTTACTAAATTTCAATTCCATAATGGTCCGATTTAAACCTTTTGAAATTATACGTTGCTTTGTAGGTTGTACACCATTTCAATTCCATAATGGTCCGATTTAAACAAAAGCACAGGCATTTTTGGATCAAATGGGAAAATTATTTCAATTCCATAATGGTCCGATTTAAACCCAGCAAAAAACATGCATAAAATGAGGATTTTTAATACCCTCTCATAGTATAAATTTCTCGTCAACCTCAGGTAATGTAAAAATACCCCACAGTTGACAAACTTAATAACTGTATTAGAATAATTTAATCATATTTACGTAACTATGTCAATACCCCATGCTAAACTAATTAACTAGTTTCTAGATCTCCCGTAAAGCCTCCCCATCTAAACACAAAGTAATATATATGAGCTTTCTGCAGCATTAACAGTGGAACTACCTTGTCGTAAATACGGTCTACACAACCTCTCCATTTCCAGAAAGAGGGGTTAATATCTCCCGCATGAAATCCCATCGCCAATGTCTTATGTGTCCTTAAAACTTACCTACGATATATGCATTCCATAACTAACTATGCGCCACATCCTGTACCCTGTCCTGTATATTCTCGTTGCCCGGTGTTGAGTTTTATCTTAATCATGCAGGCATAGTCCCTCTAGTTTGAGCTTACTTAAACACTCAAACACTATCACAAATCAGTATTATGCTTTAAAACAAATCCAGCAGGCGATTTTTTTCTATAGGTTGATTGATAAACAGTCTTCTCTGTGCATTCAAACATATTGCCTTTACTGCACCAAGGGCTTATGCGCCAGCAGGTCTTCTTATGAAGTTCTATTTGTTATTGACCAACTTCTGTGCTTTTTATATAAATATTTTACATAAAGATATCAAACTCCTTCATTTAACGATGATTAAAATTGTAGTATATTATATTTGGTAAACGTAAAATTGAAAATTCAGGAGGGGAGACAAAAATGCGCGTGTTGGTTCTCTGCGGCGATTACTGGCATCCAGCAAGCGTAGTTAAAGACGGCCTTGCACCGTTACGCGACGATTTTCAATTCGAATTTGTAGAAAGTATGGCTGACTGGACACCGGAAAAAATGGATCAATTTCCAGTAGTGATACTCAGTAAGTCCAATAATATCTCATCGACAGATAAGGAACAATGGACAACAAATGAAGCTCAACAGGCGTTCGACAGCTATGTGCGTAATGGTGGCGGACTTTTGTCCATCCACTCAGGTACCGCAGGCTATAAAAACGCAAGCGTGTTTCGACCCCTGCTTGGTGGAGCTTTCTCCCACCATCCACAGCAGTGTCCGGTTACAGTGGAAGCAAAGGGACAATATCCGATAACCCAGGAGTTTGTTTCTTTTACCATCACCGATGAACACTATTTTATAGAGCTGGATGACCCAGATGCACATCTCTTCCTAACCTCCTCATCCCAGCACGGAACACAGCCGGCTGGTTGGGCTCGTATCCACGGCAACGGAAGAGTATGCGTGCTTACACCAGGGCATAACCTGGATGTATGGCTACATCATGGATTTCAGACTTTAGTGCGCAATTCTTTGATGTGGTGCGCTGGAAAACTTTAAATCTATCAACAACTAGGGAGGGTTGATATGAGCAAAATAGCTGTTATAACAGGGGCTGATCGTGGGCTTGGGTTTGCATTGTGCAAAGGTTTTTTAGCAAAGGGATGGCAGGTATTCGCTGGCCAGTTTATGCCTGAATGGCCTGATCTGGCCTCATTAGCCCAGGTACATCCTGAAAAATTACATATCATACCATTAGATGTGTCATCCAATCAATCGGTTAAAACAGCTGCCCAGGAAGTTGGTCGGATTGCTGACCATGTGGACCTTATCGTTAACAATGCAGGCATAATATCTTCAAAAGAAGATCTGGATATAAGGGAACAGTTGGACTACGACGATATGCACCGCATTTATGATGTTAATGCCCTGGGATCATTGCGCGTGGTAGAAGCCTTTTTGCCGCTAATGGATAAGAGCTCACTAAAACGCTTGTGTTTTGTATCTTCAGAAGCCGGTAGTATCGGAGCCTGTCAACGCAAAGCGTGGTACGGCTATTGCATGTCTAAGGCCGCGCTGAACATGGCTGTTAAAATCACCTTTAACAGGCTGAGGCCCGAAGGTTATACTTTCAGGATATATCACCCTGGTTGGATGCGCACATACATGTCCGGAACCAAGAATTTCGAGGCTGATATGGAGCCAGAAGAGGCCGCTTCCTATGCAATAGCATATTTCCTAAGCGGCACTGAGGATTCAGATCAAAAAGCCCCCGATGAAGACCATCTGGTTTTAACAGACTATAGCGGACACCAATGGCCTTGGTGATAATACTACTTTTAAATTGTCATCATAAGCCATTTCCCAACTTCTTTAAACCCAAGCTTCTTATAAATTTTACCTGCAGCAGGATTGTCGTAAAATAAACATAAGGATTTGCCTTCTTTTAATAAATCATAGCAAAGCCTCTTTATGCACAAAGTTGCATATCCATTGTTCCTATAACCCTTCAATGTGCCAACGCCTAATACCATCGCTATATCAGAAACCTCAGCGCCTGTTCTGGCAGATGAAACAATCATTCCATCTTCTTCGAGATAATAGATCCTGCTGCTACCTGACATAACGTCTTGTTTAAGCACCTCAATATTTGCTGCGTTTGAAAATTCTTCTATTGACTGATATAAATCTATAAGCTGCTTTATTTTCTCAAAATCCAGGTTGTCTCTGCTAATAATTTTAATCTTCTGATATTGTTCTTTCGTTAATGCGTATTGCTCCACATCAACGCTGTTGTCGAGCTTACAAAACCACATCTCTCTTTTTTGTTTAAAAGGTATTTTACGCGAAAAAGTTTCTATAATAGATTTTTCACCTGCTAGCCCCTTACACTTTAAGCTCTTAATTATATTGCAAAATCCTTCTATATTATATTCGGATCGCGAATAAAATAACAGGCTATCGCTATACCTGAGAAGAACTGCAGTAATATTATTATGTTGGTCGAATTCACCCCAAAGGTCTATAAGCGGTGAATCAAATCCATAGTTTAAAATATCACCAATAATAAAAATGTTGAGCTCTTTTTCATATCTAAGCAAATTCATCAAAGCATCAATATCATTTTTGCTTAAAGCTCTTATCATAAAAAAACACTCCTTTGCTTTTTAACAAAGGGTATCCCTTCTCGGATACCCTTTTTAATTTATTCTTAAAAGCTTTAATTTGACTTTCGGACGCTTTTCTGCAAACCAGTATGACCCTCCATCACGTGAAAATGCTCTTTGTCAACCGAGGTCTCCAGGTAGTAATAATGGACGTGACCACCATTGGTGTATATAGCAGGTCCTGTATAACCTCTGTAAGCGTGTCTGTGTCTTTTATCAAACGTAGTTTCTCCTTCCATGTAGTGGATGTGATTAAATAAAGCATACATTGTCTGTACATCAGTAGTTCTTACGTATCCATGGCAATGCTCCTTAGCTACAGAAGTTATACCGTCATAATCGTGAACGTGATATTTAGCCACATGACTTACCTCCATATATATTACTACTTTTATAATATGAAGGACTTGACATAATGTCACAGCTTTATCTTATTCACTATTTCATCGCGCTTAAAATTCGCTTAACTTCACGGCATACTCTCTCAAATTCCACAGGCGTGAGGGATTGAGCGCCATCGGATAAAGCCCTCTCAGGATGAGGATGAACCTCTATGATCAGGCCATCAGCCCCTACAGCCACCGCCGCCTTTGACATAGGTTCTATGAGTTCTCTCCTACCCGTGCCGTGACTGGGATCCACTATCACTGGAAGATGACTTAGATTTTTAGCAGCAGCTACTGCATTGAGATCGAGGGTATTCCTGGTATAAGTCTCAAAGGTCCTTATTCCCCTTTCGCAGAGGATCACATCGTAATTTCCCTCTTTCATGATATACTCAGCTGCATTGAGCCACTCCTCAATAGTAGAAGATAAGCCTCTCTTTAACATGACAGGCTTTTTCGCCTTACCTACCTCGGTTAGTAACTGGAAGTTTTGCATATTCCTGGAGCCTATCTGAAGGATATCCACGTATTCAGCAACCTTTTCCACGTGCTGTGTATCCACCACTTCGCTTATTGTAAGCATGCCTACCTCTTTTCCCACTTGCTTCAATATTTTCAGACCTTCTTCTTCCAAGCCTTGAAAGGAATAGGGCGAAGTCCTCGGCTTATAAGCCCCACCTCGCAAGACCTTCGCTCCTGATTTTTTAACTGCTCTAGCCGTCTCAATCATCTGCTCATAGCTTTCTACGGCACAGGGTCCTGCCATAATTACAAAGTTTCCGCCACCGATTTCCACGTCATCTACTTTCACAACAGTATCTTCGCGCTTAAGCATCCTGCTTGCCAGCTTATAAGGCACGGATATCCTCACTACATTTTCAACACCATCCATGCTTATCACAGGCTTATCCGCAAGGACACTCACATCACCTATTACGCCTATTACCGCTCGCTCCTGCCCTTCTATGACATGGGGTGTCAATCCCAGCTCTTTTATATATTTCAGTATATTCTCGATATCCTTTTTCTCCGCTTCAGGTTTCATGACTATAACCATACTGCTAACCCTCCTAACTTCATTACAGCCGTCCTTTGGGATAAGATCCCAAAACCCTGAAATAACTTGCCTGTGCTTTTACCCCTTCGATAGCCTCTTTCAACGGCGGTTCATCTTTGTGTCCCTCCACGTCTACAAAAAACATATACTCACCCAAAAACTTCTTTGAGGGCCTTGACTCTATCTTCGTCAGATTCAATCCCCTGATAGCAAATTCTCTAAGCAAAGCGTAAAGGCTACCCGGTTTGTTCTCTGTGGAAAAAACTATCGAAGTCTTACTATCATCTCCGCTAAAGGCCTCATTTTTTGATACCACGATAAACCGCGTTATATTGTTGTCGTAATCCTGCATATCCTTCATTAACACCTTTAGCCCGTAAAGCTGGGCTGCTCTCAAAGTTCCGATAGCGGCAACACCGCTTTTTTCTTGAGAAGCTATAAGAGCGGCCTTGGCCGTGCTTTCAGTGGATATGATTTCAGCGTAAGGTAAAAACCTCTTGATGTGTTTGTAGCACTGAGCCAATGCCTGGGGATGGGATATAATTGCTTTTACTTCGCTTATATCCTTGCAATTGGAAATAAGGTTGTGTCTTATAGGCAACAGAATTTCGCTTTTTATAAACAGCTCTTCCTGTTCCAGCATCGCATCCAGGGTAGTGTTAACAGACCCTTCAATCGAGTTTTCTATAGGGACGATACCCTCCTGGGTTTGCCCCTCCTTAACCGAGGCGATAACCGTGTCAATAGTTGGATATTCCACGTGTTCGTACTGAGATTCGCCATCGTATTTAAAACAGGCCTCTTCTGTAAACGTCCCTTGGGGACCAAGGTAAGAGAGCTTCATACCTCTTTATAACCTCCCTTTAACTTAGAGCCGGCCGGACCTGTTTTTGACACATTTATATAATCAAAAAACCTCTCATCCTTAAGGACGAGAGGTTACCCGCGGTACCACCTTTATTAACCTGCTTTATGGCAGGTTCACTTATTAGGAGTACTAACATACTCCATCCCTTTTAACGGCGGAATTCCCGGCCCCATCTACTCACCATCCCGATGGATGGTTTTCAACTGGCAACTCAAGAGGGAACTTCAATATACCATCACAATATCAGGCTCTCACCATCCCTGACTCGCTGTGATCTTCCGGTATATCTACTTTCCTCTGTCATCGTTTTTAAATTTTAAGACCACTGTCTTTTTCATTATAATACATTAATTTCATTCCCGTGTCAACAAATTTTTTAGTATAAAAATAAACAATTATAGAAAAAATAACAATAAAAAATCAGGGAGTGGTAATACATGCCTTTAACCCAAAATAAAGTTGACGCGAAAAACTACGCTATAGATGATCCACCCGTAATAAAAGAAGCCCTTAAAATGGTAGAAAATAGGTTGTTAAATATTGCCGATGAATGCGATGACCTCATTAAAATCGCTATAAAAGAGTTTTTAATATCAGGCAAAAAGATAAGGCCTAAGTTGATATTTCTCACCGGCGCGTGTTTTTCGACGATAAACAGCCATATGATTGAAGCTGCGACAGCAGCAGAACTGATACATACGGCTTCTCTAATACACGATGATGTCATAGATAAGTCTGAGTACAGGCGAAACTTACCTACGATCAACAAAGTGTCAGGCAATCACGTAGCTGTATTAGCAGGGGACTTTTTATTTGCCAAAGCCTTTGAAATCCTGACAAAAAATAGACTTTACAAAATCATGGAATACATGGTAACTGCTATACAAGATATGTGCAGTGGAGAAATAATACAGGCCCACCAGCTTTTCACCGCTAAAGTTTCAGAAGAGAATTATTTCGAGCGGATAAATAAAAAAACCGCGTCGCTTCTATCCGCCTGTTGCAAAGCAGGAGCCCAGAGCGCAGATGCTTCAAATGCAGATATAGAAAAGATGGGTCTATACGGTACCTTTATAGGATGTGCTTTTCAGGTAATAGATGACTTACTGGACGTAATAGGCGAAGAAAAAGTCGTAGGCAAACCCCTCGTACACGATGTAGAACAAGGCAATTTAACATTGCCTTTTATCTACATGCTACAAGACCCTTCCTTAAAGGATAAGTACATGGCTGAATTAAAGGACGCAAATATCAAAAAGGACGTCAAATTTGAACTGATAAGAGAATTAAAGCAGTCAGGAGCTCTGGCAAAAGCGTACAAAAAAGCTGAATGTTATGTTCAATACGCTAAAGAATCCTTAGCAGGAATTCCTGACTCGGTTTATAAAAAAAGCCTGCTGGATTTATCCGATAGGGTGCTTATCAGGGCTTACTGATAAGTTTACGATAATATCGAAACCTTCCTAAGGCCTAGACACATGTGATACAGCAGCCTGGCAAACTTCCCTGCCCTCCTGATCAGATGCCGGGTTGTATTTTTATGTTCGTAGATACAGGCTTTAGGATCGGATAAATACATAGCTATAAGGCCCTCCACCGCTGTGCGATGCAGCAAGGGGTATTTTAACTCCTCCGCTTTCTTTAATGAGTTTGCCAAAAAAAACTCCAGGCGCTGCCGGCATTCATCATCTCCACTATAATAGCTTACAAAGTTCAAATCTCCTTCTTTTAAATCCTCATATAAATCAATATAGTAATCCAGCAAAATGTGTAAAGCGGAGATCCATGGAAAATAGGCATTCAAAATATTTTTGACCTCATTTTTATTTAAATCCCGCCTCTGGGCTTCTGCTGCAAGCACAAAAACGCCCAGCGTAGAGCCAGTTGCAGCTGAAAATTCCCATCCATTGATATCCGGGTATTCTCCAATATAAAGCTTAAACCACTGGTTCATTTTCTTTTCCCTGACACTTGGCAACAGATGTTTGTATACCTGTAAATCCGCGTACAGGCTCGCAAGTTTCAGCATCTCCTCCCTGACCACACAATATGATGGCAAGGAAGTGACATAATTTCTACATCGATCTACCAGGTAGCTCAGATACCCTCCATCCTCTTTGTAAGCGTAGTATTTATAATAATCTTCTTTCTCGGAATACAGATCCAAGGCATCAGTCATGGCTTTGTGCAGCTGTCTAAAAGCCACTTCATCCCATACACCGGCCCTGTCACATAAATTGTCCAGGTAGTCGCTTATAGTCTGGTACGCAGTTATAAAGCTAATCAATTTTTCCTGGTCCACAAAGGGATAAAGGGCATAAACACATCCGCCAATGCAATGAAACTTCTTTGACTTAATACTATTTAAAGCTTGTTTGGACAGCTGGGCATCTGGTATTCTTTTAGCTATTTGCACGAATTTTTTTAGTTCACCGTCAACCTTAGGAAACACCTTAGCGACATAATTGTATATTAAATACATCTGATACAATCTTCCTTTTAAATCCATAAAAGCTCTCCTCCACAGTATAGACTCCATGTGTATTATTGACAATTTCTCCTTCAGTTTTTCAGCAAAATTCTTGCACCCGCAAAAAACCCCTTGTCTTTTTGCGAAAAAAATGATAATATATAAGACAAATAAAATAATACTGAGTAAATGAAACAAGGGCGTTTCATTATCGGAGAAAAGTGCCCTTGTTTTTGTTTTTACTTATTTATCCATAATTACATTATATTTTTAAAGGAGAGGGTATTTCATGTGTCAAAACTCGTTAAGCGAGATTTTTGGGTCTTATGTATTCAATGATTCTGTAATGCGGGAACGGCTCCCAAAAGCCACATACAAGGCTTTGAGGAAGACCATAGACGAAGGCCTACCCCTTGACCCTCAGGTGGCAGAAGTGGTGGCCAGCGCCATGAAAGACTGGGCCATAGAAAAAGGCGCCACTCACTTTACACACTGGTTTCAACCCTTAACAGGCATTACTGCCGAAAAGCACGATTCCTTTATTTCCCCAACTCCTGAGGGACGAGTGATCATGGAATTTTCCGGTAAAGAGCTGATCAAGGGTGAACCTGACGCATCTTCTTTCCCTTCAGGAGGTCTCAGGGCTACGTTTGAGGCGCGTGGCTATACGGCATGGGATTGCACGTCACCTGCATTTGTAAAAGACAACACCTTATACATCCCTACAGCTTTCTGTTCCTATACCGGCGAAGCCCTGGACTTAAAAACCCCTTTGCTGAGGTCCATGGAAGCCCTGTCAAAGCAAGCGTTAAGGATACTGCGCTTATTTGGCAATACCACTGCTAAAAAAGTAATCACCACAGTAGGGCCTGAACAGGAATACTTCCTCATAGACAAAAAGATGTACGACAAAAGAAAAGACCTTATACTCACAGGCAGGACTCTCTTTGGCGCAAAATCCCCTAAAGGACAGGAGATGGAAGACCATTACTTCGCTTCGATTAAAGAGAGAATATCTGCCTACATGAAAGAGCTGGATGAAGAGCTGTGGAAATTGGGCGTTTCTGCTAAGACGAAACACAATGAAGTAGCGCCATCCCAGCACGAGCTAGCACCTGTATTTACCACCACAAACATAGCTACAGACCACAATCAGCTAACTATGGAATTGATGAAAAAAGTGGCTTTAAGGCATGGCCTTGTATGCCTTCTCCATGAAAAGCCCTTTGCTGGCGTCAACGGCTCAGGGAAACACATAAATTGGTCCATGAGCACAGATGACGGTCAGAACCTGTTGGACCCAGGTCACACGCCCCACGAAAACGCTCAGTTTTTAGTATTTCTGTGTGCGGTAATTAAGGCTATAGATGAATACGCAGACTTACTGCGGGTAGCGGCGGCTACACCGGGAAATGACCACAGGTTAGGTGCTAACGAAGCGCCTCCCGCTATCATATCGGTATTCCTAGGGGAACAGCTAACAGACATCCTGCACCAGATCGAAAACGGAGGAGCCACTAGCTCCAAGCAAGGCGGGATCTTAAAGATAGGCGTTTCTACATTACCAGCATTGCCTAAAGATACCACTGATAGGAATAGGACATCGCCCTTCGCTTTTACAGGCAATAAATTCGAGTTCAGGATGGTAGGATCTTCATCGCCTATAGCTACTGCCAACTATATATTGAACACCATAGTAGCAGAAGAGCTGTCTCAAATCGCCGATAGGTTGGAAAGGGCCGCTAATTTTGATGAGGAAGTACAAAACATTTTAGAAGAAATTGTTAAAAACCACAAGCGGGTAATCTTTAATGGAAATGGGTATTCAGAAGAATGGGTAGAGGAAGCTGAAAAGAGAGGACTGCCCAACATTCGCTCCACTGTGGAAGCTATACCCGCCCTTATCGCTGAGAAAAACGTCAAGCTCATGGAAAAACACGGCGTATTAAGCAGGGTTGAACTAGAAGCAAGGTATGAAATAATGCTGGAACACTATACAAAGACGATAAATATCGAGGCTTTAACGATGCTGGATATAGCAAAGCGCCAGATCTTGCCAGCAGTTATAAACTTCACCACAAAACTGGCCGATTCTATCAATTCCATTAAGGCCACAGGCGTAAACGCGGATATCAGCGCCCAAAGCGACTTGCTTGTAGAGGTATCCTCACTAGCAGCAACCTTTAAAAAGAACATAGATGAATTAGAAAAAGCCGTTAACGGCGCATCGGACGTGGAAGGCGATTCTTATAAGTTGGCCTCATATTACAGAGACGTAGTATTTGCAAAGATGGGCGATGTAAGGGATGTAGCTGATAAGCTGGAAACCCTCGTGGATAAAGAATTGTGGCCGTTACCTTCCTATTCCGATATGCTGTTCAACGTCTAATTTGGACTATAAAAAGAGAGTTGATTTATGAAGTGCACCCCAAATATTAGACAAAAATCAACTAATATTTGGAGGTGCATTTTATTATGGCAAAATACTCTTA